>JAJZGF010000176.1 GCA_021805025.1 Acidobacteriota bacterium | reverse complement strand
GGCGCCAACGGCCTGGGCAAGACCATGATCGCCCAGAACATCTGCCACGCCGCCGTACTGGCCGGCCACTCCGTTCTGTTCCGCACTGCCTCCAAGCTGCTCACTGATCTGCATCGCCAGACGCCGGGAGTAGGGCGCGACATCGGCCAGGATGGCCATCTTGTGGATGTCGGGGTAGTCCTCGGGGTTGACGTCTTCGAGCTCCGGATGGAGCGCGGCGTAGCCGGCGCCAGGCAGACGGGCAAATCCCTGGTCGACCTTTACAAAGGGATCGCCCTTGTGGAAGTCGGTGTAGTAGTCCTTGCCGGGCATCCATGAAGGCATGGTGTTGGGGATTTCGTTGGCCTGGGGCTCGAATCCCTCGCGCTGGATGAAGCGGCGGAGTGGTTCCGAGTAGCCGAACATCTCGTTCATGCCCGGGGCTGGTCCTATCCCTGCACCCAATTCCTTCTCGTAGTAGCGACGCGAGGCAGAGGTCATCTGCCGGGAGCCCTGGTAGTAGACATCTTTGCCCTTGTTGCGGTTGGGGAAGATGTCTTTGGTTCGACACTCCTCTGAGTACATACTCGCCATGTAGTTCAGATCCCGGCGGACTTGACAGGTTCGCCGTTTAGGAGTAATGAGTACATGAGTATGTTATTTGCACCTCTTCCAACCACCACCGACAACGAGTACTTCCAGGGAGCCTGGCGCCGCTTCTTCGGCAGGTTCATCGAGAGCGGCCGCGAGAAGGCGGGCCTTTCAGTGGAACAGGCGGCGGCGTTGGCTGCCATGACAGCTGAGGAGTGGGCGATGATCGAAGCCGGCGCCACTCTTCCGGCGACCCGGCAGCAGCTCCGGGCGATCGCCGATACCTTGAATATCGAGTGGGGCACGATGACCAGGATCGTGCTGCTGTGCCGGCAGGCCTGGGGCATCCAGTAGCGGCCGTTACTCATAACCGGATACACTCACCTCCGGGAAAGGAGGTGAGTGCGATCAAGAAGGCTGAACAAGAGAAGGTAAAACGAATGAATCTCAACGTTCCCGTTGGACTCCACAACAGCTTCAAGGCGGCGACAGCTGCCCAGGGCCTGAACATGACCGATGTGCTGCTGGAGTTTATCCAGAGCTATGTAGCCAAGAACTCTACCAAGCAACCGAAGGGACGGCGCGGATGAAGCGCGCCGCCTTGTATCTGAGAGTCAGTTCCGTTGACCAGCACCCGGAGACGCAGCTGCATGACCTGCGTCAGCTGGCTGCCCAGCGCGGCTTCGAGATCGTCAGGGAATACACCGACCGGATCTCCGGCGCCAAGGCCAAACGTCCTGGCCTGGACGAACTGCTGCGCGATGCCCGCCGCGGCCGGTTCGATGTGGTCGTCTGCTGGGCCTTCGACCGCATCGCCCGGTCGGTGACCCACTTTCTGCAGGTGCTCGACGAGCTGAATCATCTGAAGATCGAGTTCATCTCGTTCCGCGAGCAGATCGACACAGGTGGCCCGCTGGGCCGGGCCATCATCATCATCGTCGGGGCCATCGCGGAGCTCGAGCGCTCGCTCATCGTCGAGCGGGTCAAGGCCGGCATGCGCCGAGCCAGGCTTGAGGGCCGTCCCATCGGCCGCACTCCGCTCGTCATCGATCGGGAAGCCATCCATCACGAAAGGTGTCAGGGGCAGAGCCTGCGGCAGATCGCCAAAGTGCATCGCATCTCAACGGCTACCGTACAGCGCGTGCTCTGCGAGCAGCCCGCCGCTCCGAAGACCGTCGAATCCCATCCTTATATCGGTGTGACAAAAGGGATGGAAAAACCCGCTGCATAAACCCCACAAAATCAATGGCCGGATCTCACTGATCCGGCCGTGTCAAAAGGTAAAGCTTCTGATACAGCGGAAAAGCAAAGTGCTGGGTCCCTTGCGATGCCTTGCACCTGGGTATTGGCAAAACACTTCATTGCCTGCATCACCCCCACAAGCAAGACAGCGGAGCGGCAAAGAGGCGATTCCCGAAGGGGACGCCTTTATCGCCGTCGTAGAGCACGAGCCCCAATTTGAATGCGTCGCCACCGGCGTCCGCTAATTTCCGTAAGCGTAGCTTCGTCGAGACCGCGTACCAATCCGCTCGGATCGCTGCGAGCCGACGCCAGAATGGTGTCGTCATCCATCGTGAAGAACTCGCGATCTTCTGCAACAAGATTGCGGACCAGGGTAGTTTTGCCGCACTGGCGGGGACCGGCCACCATGACAACCGGTGTGTCTTGGAGGGCGGTCGTAACGAGCGAAGCGACAAACCGGGGATAAAGCGGGTTTTCGATGTTGGCCATTTCGGATGCGAATATCGTCCAATCCGGAGTATATGTCCGTCCAATTCGGAATAGACGCTCGCCCAAACCAGAGTCTTGACATGCTCGAGTCGAATCGGTGCAGGCCAGATGATCGGTCATGCTCGAATAAATGTTCGACAAAGGTCAAATTTAGCTGCCACTATCTTCTTGGTCGGGACCCAGTGGGGGATGAGGCGTCAAGGCGTCCAGACGCAGAAGGCCCGTTGCGGCAGGTAAAGCTGCGAGGCTTGGAAAACGTGGACTGGCTGTTCGTCTTCAGTTGCGCGGCGCACAACCTGATCCGGCTGCCAAGACTGATGGCTCAACCGCCGGGAAGGCTCATGGACCGGTGTGCCTGAACAGCGCTTGCGGGCCTCGGGGATGCTTCCCTGAGAACCGTAGACCCCTTATAAACGCTGGCCCAACCCGCATTGCAAGCAGATTTCAACTGGGCAGAAACGCAAATCACAAGAAGAAACGCCGTAATGCGGCGAATTTCAACATGTTCTAGGACTGCTGACCTATGAAGCGTCCGGTTTGAGTACGATGCAAGTGTCACTAAAATACCAATTTCGATCTCCTCTTGGTTGGCCATGATAGTACTGAACCTTGTGATCTCAAGAGTTCCGAGAGAAGCAGCATCGGGTCCATGCGCATATAGGCTTAGCCCGATGCAAACTGTCGCACTGAGTTGGCAGAATGCGAGTGAGCCATATTTCAGAGGCTCTCTACCAACTGCGGGAAACTCTCGAGATAGTCCAACGAGGCTGAGAAGTGAAGAAACGCAAATTTCGAGAACAACAACAGGAGATGAGCGATGAGACTGACGAGGCGCGATTTTCTTTGGAGTACCACATATGTTGGCGCAGGGCTTGCCGTGGCTGGTCCATTGAAGCAAATTGCGCCGTCTGTGGCGGCCGAGCCAGCGGAATTGATGCACAATTTAACTGGGTTGAGGATGGCGGCAACGCCCGCTACAGCCTATCGAGCATATCGCTCCAAGGTGGTTACGAACCCTGAGTTCGCAACCTGGGTCCAGGTGGACCTCGGCAACGGTTTTCGTATCGATGGCGTCCAATTGTTTCCGGCATCGGAGCGCATGTATCCGGGACGCGATCAATACTATGCGGGAGAGGGCTTTCCGCTTCGATTCCGGATTGAGGCCTCCGACGATGCGAATTTCAGTGCTCCATTGATCATTAGCGATTTCACGCAGTCGAACTTTCCTGACCCCAAAGACAACATTACTCAATACAGTGCGCCTAGAATTCACGGGCGCTATGTGAGGTTGACTGCTACTCGGCTTCGCCCCGTCAAGGTCGCCCCAACCGAGGGTGTCCCCATTGGCGGGGAACTCAGTGATAGTCCCAACTACACACTTACACTTGCAAAGATGGCCGTGCTTTCCGGCGGGCGCGATGTTGCAGTGGGTTGCAGTGTTTCTACCGACAAAGAACACGGCAATACCGACCTCGCCACCCAACTAACACGTTCACCGCGGCAGGACGGGGAGGGAATTCATTATGACAATCCTCGCGCGGTCACTGATCCGTCGACGTGGAAACCCGCAAAGCTTCGCGCCGAGGTGCCGAAAGCCGGTGTCACTCTCGATGGCGGCCTATTTGAGACTGCAATGCGAAATAACATTGAATATCTGTTAACTTCCTACTCGACGGACGATCTCTTGCGGCAGTTTTACGAGCGAACCGGAAAGATAAAGAACTTCAAGCCCACCGGTTCACAGATCTTCTGGGAAGAGGATCTGGCAGGCTCCAATGCGGGTCGCTTCCTAATGGGCGCGGGAAACACATTGCGCTGGATCAATCACCCCGAACTGCACCGTCGACTGAATGTAGTGGTAGATGGTATCGAAGAGTGCCGCCAGCCCAACGGCTACATCATGGCCTACCCTGAAGACACGATCTTCTATTCAGAACGTGCGGCCTATACGCGTGCGTGGCTTACGCATGGTTTGCTTGAGGCGGCCTATAGCGGCAACACAAAGGCTTTGCCGATGCTGCGCGGGTACTATGACTGGTTCAACCGCCAGTCATTCCTTCCGGAAATGCTGCGCGGCGCAATCCAGGGCGGTCAGGGCATGGTTGCCAATACGCGCGTGGGGGCGAGCTCGGTGGGAAAGCCAGCCGATGCCCAGGTAATCCAGCGCTATTACCAAGAGGATGCATGGTTGAAGGGACTTGCAAGGCGCGAAAAAGAACAGATCTGGCAGTATCCGTACGATCGTCCCCACTGCTACCTGCTGACGGATCTCGAAGCATACCTCGACTTGTATCTCATCACTGGGGATCCTCTGTACTACGATGCAGTGCTCGGTGCATGGGAACTCTATCGCGCCCATTGGCAGCAGGCTGGTGGGAGTATATCGATTATCGAATTCCAAAAGGATCCTCCAGACAGCAACTATCTCCAGCAGAAACTGGGAGAACTGTGCGGAAGCAGCTTCTGGGTATTCTTGAGTCAGCGGTTTCAGCAATTGCATCCTGACGATGAGCGCTATGCAGCCGAAATCGAAAAATCGATCTACAACGTCGGAATCGCCAATCAGGATGGCAGTACGGGACTCCGCTACCACACCATCTTGGAGGGCAAGAAAGAAAGGGCGACCCACGAGAACACTTGCTGCGAAGGGCAGGGGACGCGACTGCTCGGAAGCCTCCCAGAGCATATTTACTCTATTACACCGGATGGGTTATATGTGAATCTCTACGAGCCATCAACGATTCGCTGGCAGCAAAATGGGCAGCAGATGGACCTAAAGCTCGAGACACGCTTTCCGTTTCACACGTCGGTTCATTGCACAGTAAGGACATCTACTCCGACGCTCGCCAACCTCCGGATACGGGTACCTTCCTGGTCGTCTGGGGAAATGACAATATTAATCAATGACAAGCCTGCGGGCATAGGCAAGCCCGGGACATATCTGCCTCTTGAACGCCAATGGTCAGACGGCGACAGCATCGAGTTCAATCTTCTTCCCGCTGTCCAGGTGAGGCGCTATACCGGGGCTAATCAGATTGCAGGCAAGTCGAGATACTCGGTCGAGTACGGTCCTATTCTTCTCGCTGCTGTGGGTTCCTCCACAGTGAGCATCTCTGTCGACCAGGGGCATGATGCCGAATACCTGGCGAACCAACTGGAGCCGATTGCAGACTTGCCATTGCACTTTGCAGTCCGCGGCAATCCCGGCCGGAGGTTCATGCCCTACTGGCAGGTGTCAGAGGAGGAATTCACGTGTTATCCAGCAGTGAGTTCGTAGGGATTACCCACAGCGGACAGGTCGTTCTAACCAGCGGGCTTTAAACCAGGACGCCGCCCAAAGCAGTTGGGCGCACCCAATCCAGTCAGGGAGCACACCTACGCAATGCCAACGCTCGAACACTGCGGCCGTGGTTGGGGGTTGCCGGCCGCATCATAGATCCCGTACTGGCTCTCACGAACTCTGTCAGCTGTTTTTATCGTATGCGGCTGCCTATTCTCACCGAAGCCTGCCACCAGCAAGCGTGGAGTACGAGCAGCCTCATCCGCGGCGGAGGCGGGTCTGGACAAGCTCCTCAGAACCATGTACGCTTTTAATGCGTACACAAGGAGGAATCTATGCCTAGAGTGGCTGTGGACGACAACCCGCGAATGAACCTCCGGCTGCAACCGGAGCAAAAGGCTACGCTCGTGCGTGCTGCGGCGTTAAGGCACACGGACCTGACGAACTTTGTCCTCCAACCCGCCTTGCGGGAGGCGAAGGCGGTGATCGAGGAGTCCGAACGTGTCGTTTTGTCCGAGCGCGACAGCCTGTTGGTGCTAGATCTGCTCGAAAACCCGCCAGCGCCGAATGCTAGGCTGCGGGCAGCCATTGCTCGAATGCCAAAGCCCACACGGAAACGGGGATGAGCACCCCCGCCTGGCACGAAGAGGCTATCTCAAAAAAGCATGATCGGAAGTCTTTCGATTGTGGCGATCCGGCCATGAATGACTTCTTCGAGCGTTACGCCCGCCAAAGCCATGAATCTGGTGCCGCGAAGACCTTTCTCGCAATTGACAACGCAGACAACAAGAGCATCCTTGGCTTCTACAGTCTGACTCCGGGCGCTCTGGCCTACGCTGACACGCCGGAGATGGTTCGGCGCGGTCTCGCCCGGTACGACCCACCTGGGTTCCGGCTCGCGCGCATTGCTACAGACCTGCGCTGGCAGGGCCAAGGCGTCGGTGGCCAGCTCCTCGCCGCCGCCGCGCGGCGCTGCCTGCGCGCTGCGGCTGAGGTTGGCGGCGTTGTGCTCATTATCGATGCGAAGAACGACCGAGCGGCCCGATGGTACGCCAGTTACGGCGCTGTGCCTTTGAGCGGCAAGCCTTTGACGCTCGTAATGTCGCTCGCCTCGTTTGCCGCCGACCTGAAGGCGGCAGGGCAGTTATGAGCGACGAGGTGTGGAAAGGACAGGCTTGCTCCGAAATCCCCAAAAACGTAGGTGGCAGCATTTGATGTTTGCCAAGGCTCGCCTTGCCAATCTCACAATCCCGGAATTGGAACGATCGCGGGCGGCAGTGCTCAATAACCTTGCCCGCGCAAAACGTATCCAGTAGCGAGCTGCTGTAATAGCGAAGGGTGATGCAGGCAATGAAGTGTTTTGCCAATACCCAGGTGCAAGGCATCGCAAGGGACCCAGCACTTTGCTTTTCCGCTGTATCAGAAGCTTTACCTTTTGACACGGCCGGATCGGTGAGATCCGGCCATTGATTTTGTGGGGTTTATGCAGCGGGTTTTTCCATCCCTTTTGTCACACCGATATAAGGATGGGATTCGACGGTCTTCGGAGCGGCGGGCTGCTCGCAGAGCACG
>JAJZGF010000175.1 GCA_021805025.1 Acidobacteriota bacterium | reverse complement strand
GGCAAAGCTCCGGATGGGATGGACCTGGTTCCGTTGTACGCGGAGCAGGCGGCGAAGCCTGTAGAGCAGACAAGCAGTTTGTCGCCCTCGAACATGGCCAACATGTCGGGCCCATCCACGAAGAGTAGCGAACGAAAGGTTCTCTACTGGTACGACCCGATGCATCCGGCCTACAAGTCAGACAAGCCGGGGATTGCTCCCGATTGCGGAATGACACTGGTTCCGAAGTATGCGGACAACGAAAGCGCGGCCAAGATGCCCATGGGTACTGTAACTATCTCGCCGCAAAAACAGGTGATGGCGGGTGTGCGTACGACGCTTGTCTATCGTAAGCCGCTGGTCCGGGAAATTCGCACCACTGCACAGATCGTTGCGGACGAGACGAGGATCGCCCACGTCCACGTCAAGGTGTCCGGATATATCGATCAGGTTTACGTGGATTTCGTCGGCCAGCTTGTGAAGAAAGGGCAGCCGCTGTTCACGCTCTACAGTCCTGATCTGGTTTCGACGCAGGAGGAGTATCTCATTGCAAAACGTGGGAATAGCGCTCTCGGAGCTGCGCCGTTTCAGGAGATAGCCGAAGGCTCCCAATCCTTGCTGAAGTCCACACGACAACGCCTGAAGCTGTGGGATATTTCAGACGATCAGATCAAGCAACTCGACGATTCAGGAAAAGTAAGCAAGGATCTAACCTTCTACTCGCCGATTACGGGTTTTGTGACCGACCGCAAAGTGTTCCCTCAGACATCAGTTACACCGGACACAGAACTGTACACCGTATCCGATTTATCAACAGTGTGGGCCGATGCCGACATCTATGAGTACGAAGTTCCCTTCGTTCATATCGGTCAAAGTGTTTCTCTTACCCTGAGTTACTACCCCGGCAAGGTCTACACGGGGAAGATCTCGTATATCTATCCCACGGTCGATCCCCAGACACGAACCGCAAAAGTGCGCATTCAACTGCCCAACCCTGACTTCGATCTCAAGCCGCAGATGTTCGCCGATGCTGAAGTGCGGGTTGATTATGGCGTGAAAATCGTCGTTCCCGCCGAGGCGGTCCTCGACGCTGGAACGGAGCAGCGGGTCTTTGTGGTTCACCCAGGAGGCCTATTTGAGCCTCGAAAGGTCATCCTTGGCCCGGTCTTCGATGGGAATGCTGTGGTACTGAGCGGGCTGAAGGTCGGCGAAACGGTTGTTGTCTCCGGCAACTTCCTCATCGACTCCGAAAGCAATCTCAAAGCCGCAATGAGCGGGATGACGCACTAAGGAGAATGGCCATGAACTTTCGACGTATCGCCATACTAAGCATTCTGATCCTCGCAGTCGGTGCCGCAGCCTTTGGCTGGATCAGGTTCGTCGCTCATCCGAAGCCGGTCGCGTGCGGGTATTGCAACCGGCCGCTTCACGCCAACTCGATGGTGACGGCGGAGATCGACGGCAAGAGGACGCAGGTTTGCTGTCTCCGCTGCGCGATCACGGAGGCGAACCAGCTACGCAAGCCACTCCGTGTGATCACGGTCCACGACTACAGCACAGGTAAGGCAATCATGTCACCAGAAACGGCATGGTACGTCGAGGGCAGCCGTGTCATGCCATGCGAGCACGGCGTAATGCACATGGACGAAGCGAAGAAACCACAGACGATGGTATTCGACCGGTGCGCACCAGGAACTCTGGCCTTTGCGACCAGGCAACAGGCTGAAGACTTTACCGAGGCAAACGGCGGCGCCACCATCTCGTTTGGGCAGCTCATGAGTGAGGCGCATTACCAATGATGAACAAGATTATCGATTTCAGCGACAGAAACAGGTTCCTGATCTTCCTCTTCGTTGCGGTAGCCCTCCTGCTGGGATGGAACGCGATGAAGAAGACCAAGCTCGACGCGATACCCGACCTTTCGGATACGCAGGTAATTGTCTACTCCAAGTGGGACCGCAGCCCCGACATCATGGAAGACCAGGTTTCCTATCCGATCGTATCGGCATTGCTCGGACTGCCAAAGGTCAAGGACATTCGCTCCTTCTCGGACTTTGGCTACTCCTATGTCTACATCATCTTCGATGAAGGAACGGACCTCTACTGGGCACGGGCCCGCACGCTTGAATATCTGAGTGCCGTCACTCCGCGACTGCCAAAAGGCGTAAGCGTTGAATTGGCGAAGGACGTGACCTCTGTCGGCTGGGTCTATCAGTACGCTCTGGTCGATACGACCGGACAACACAGTATCGAAGAGTTGCGCTCTTATCAGGATTGGTACTTGCGCTACGCATTGCAGACCGTGCCCGGCGTCGCCGAGGTCGCGCCTATCGGCGGCTTCGTGCGCGAGTACGAAGTTAATGTCGATCCTAACAAGCTGCTCGCCTATCACATCCCCATCAATGCAGTCAGCGACGCTGTGCAGAAGTCCAACAACGATGTTGGTGCCCGATTGGTGGAGTTCACCGGCCGCGAATACATGGTGCGCGGACGCGGGTATATCCGCTCCCTCGACGACATCGGTAAGACCGTCATTATGGTTAATGCGCAGACAGGGACTCCCGTGCTTGTCCGTGATGTAGGCACCGTAACCTACGGTCCGGACATACGGAGGGGCGTGGGGGAGTTGGATGGCAAGGGCGAAGCTGTTGGGGCCGTAGTCATCATGCGTTATGGAGAAAACGCGCAGAAGGTGATCGAGCGGACCAAGGCGAAACTGGACGAACTGAAGTCCACGCTGCCTCCCGGCGTCAAACTGGTGACGACTTATGACCGCTCCGACTTGATCGGTCGCGCGGTCGATAACCTGAGGCACACGCTGATCGAAGAATTGATCATCGTCAGCCTCGTGATCATGATCTTCCTGTGGGATTTGCGTAGCGCCATTGTGCCGATCATTACCATCCCCGTCACCCTGGTTCTTGCCTTCATTCCAATGCAATGGATGGGATTGACGGCCAACATCATGTCGCTGGGCGGCTTCGCAGTCGCTATCGGAGCACTCGTAGACGCCTCCATCGTCATGGTGGAGCAGACACACAAGAAGCTCGAGCACTGGGAAGCCGAAGGCAGGCCTGGCCCCTCTCATGCCGTTGTGATCGCCGCTGTAAAAGAGGTTGGAGGACCCAGTTTCTTTGCGCTGCTCGTCATCGCTGTGGGTTTCCTTCCGGTCTTTACGCTAGAGGGCCAGGAAGGGCGTCTATTCAAACCGCTCGCATTTACCAAGAACTTTTCCATGGGGATTGCGGCCTTGCTCGCGATCACCTTGGTGCCTGCGGCGATGCATCTCATCTTCTCGCGAATGGACGGATTCAACTTCCGACCCCAATGGCTCGCAAAGATCGTTAATGTGATCTTCGTTGGAAAGATTCACAGCGAGGAGAACCATCCGATCAGCAAGCCGATGATGAAGATCTATCACCCGGTGGTCGAGTTTGTCCTCGATCACAGATGGATGACGATCGGAGTTGCTTTTCTCGTCATGGCGATGAGCCTGCCGGTCTACTTCAAGCTCGGCTCAGAGTTCATGCCTCCGCTGGATGAAGGCACTCTCCTGTATATGCCGTCGACATTGCCTGGCATCTCGGTTACAGAAGCGACGCAAGTCTTAGAGATGCAGGACAAGATGATTCGCTCTTTTCCTGAGGTCGAATCCGTTTGGGGGAAGGCGGGCCGCGCCGAGAGTTCAACCGATCCGGCCCCCTATTCGATGATGGAAACCACCATCGTGCTCAAGCCGCAGGATCAGTGGCCAAGAGTAGGCCGTTGGTATTCCAAGTCAGCGCCGCAGTGGCTTCAATCTGTACTGCGACGGTTCTGGCCGGATCACTTGACGACGCAGGAACTGATCTATGGCCCTGGGGGATTGAACGAGGCTCTGCAATTGCCCGGAATCTCGAATGCCTGGACCATGCCAATCAAGGCCCGCACCGACATGCTCACCACGGGCATTCGCACACCGCTCGGCATCAAGGTGCTGGGCTCCGACCTTGGACAGATTCAGCAGATCGGTGAACAGATTGAGACGGCGTTGAAAGATGTTCCTGGAACCACCAGTGTTTTTGCGGAACGCACAACGGGTGGATATTTCCTGGACTTCGATCTGAAACGCGACGAACTTGCCCGCTATGGCTTGACCATCGACGATGCAGAGAACGTGCTCACATCGGCAGTCGGCGGCGACCAGATCTCCACAACAGTCGAAGGCCGTGAACGGTATCCGGTTAATGTGCGCTACCTGCGTGATTACCGCAGCGATATTGGCGCTCTCCAACGTGTTCTGGTTGCCACCCCCACCGGCGCGCAGATTCCCCTCGGCGAGATCGCGGATATCCACATGCGAACCGGCCCAGGCATGATTCGTGACGAAGATGGCCGACTCAGCGGCTATGTCTACGTCGATGTCTCTGGGCGCGACATCGGCAGTTATGTGCGCGATGCAAAGTTGGCCGTTGCAAGGAGCGTCAAGATGCCTGCCGGCTACGAGTTGGTGTGGAGTGGACAGTACGAGTTCATGCAGGAGGTGGCACAACGGCTGAAGATGGTGATTCCTATCACGCTCTTCATCGTCTTCCTGTTGCTCTACTTCAACACCGGCTCAGCGGTCAAAACCATGATCATTCTGCTGGCCGTGCCTTTCTCGGCTATTGGCGCGGTCTGGTTTCTGTACCTGCTGCACTACAACATGAGCATCGCCGTCTGGGTCGGCCTCATCGCACTGCTCGGCGTCGATGCCGAAACGGCCGTCTTCATGCTTCTCTATCTTGACCTTGCCTACCACGAAGCGCTGAACACCGGCGGCATCCACTCCTGGGACGACTTGCGAGAAGCCATCGTTCACGGTGCCGTGAAGCGGCTCCGGCCCAAGGTCATGACTGTTTCGTGCATGCTCTTCGGACTGCTGCCAATTATGTGGTCGGTGGGTTCTGGAGCGGATGTCATGAAGCGTATCGCAGCACCCATGATCGGCGGAATTATCACGTCGTTTCTCATGGAGCTAGTCGTATATCCACCGATCTTCGCGATCTGGAAGTGGAACTTGGAAGTCAAGCCCGCTCTGAAGCGTGAAGCAGTTTCACTTGCGGAGTCCCCTCATGACTAACGGCATGATGTTTGGTGTAAAGCGTCCGCCGCTTCAGGGTTCTACCCAGAAGTGGCGCCGAGAAATACACACAGCTCGGAAGAGTGAAACGCATCGGCTTGGGATATTGTCCATGTCTGACGGGACAACCCCCAGTGAGTTGGCGTTCTGGAGGATGTACCTGCTAGCCATTGCCATCTGTGTCGTTCCAATCTCTCTATGGGGCCAGGCGGGCACCGTTCGTCAGCCAGTCCGAGCTGCTATAGACATGCCCTTCGCAGGATACGACGACTCGTTGACCAGGGCGGCAGACACAATGCTGTCCTCTGCCACTCAGCCCACAACTGCAGTAATTGGGAGTGAAGACGTTCACGTGCTATCCATCGCACATCCCACCGCCCGCGATGACCACCAGCCACAGTTGTCGGATATCGGCTCGGGTGCAGCAGTTCGCCAGGATAGACGTTTAGAGATGCTGCGTCCGGTTGTAGAGCCAATTCTCAGGGATCATGGGGTCCCCGTCGGCTTGGCTGCTGTAGTCCTTGTAGAAAGCGGGGCGCGCGCCGATGCAATCTCCCCGATGGGAGCGCGTGGCCTCTGGCAGTTGATGCCGAATACGGCTCGCCGCTATGGTTTGCGCGTGGATGACGTCGAGGATGATCGACTTGATATATCCCGCTCCACCAATGCTGCAGCACGATATCTTCATGATCTGTACGTGCAATTTGGCGATTGGAAACTTGTATTGGCGGCTTACAACGATGGAGAAGCAAACGTCGGGTCTGCAATCCTGCGAGCGCAGAGCCAGGACTTTGAAAAACTATCGAGCATGCGGCTGTTGCCACTTGAAACCATAACCTATGTTCCTCGCGTGTTTGCTGCGATGCGGTCTACAAGCCAGCCGCTGTCTTTTGCGGCATATCACGGGTCAGCTACTTCAACTTCCGTCTTCGCCTCAAGTAAGCATTGAAGAGCATTCATATGAGCAATCACGTACCACCTAGAAAACATCGAAAGTCGGTCCGCCAGGGCTACTGGAATCTGCTCTGGCCGATATGGGTTCTCTGCGCAGGTCTTTTGCTTCTGGTCGTCATCGGTATTGTGCAAGTGTATGTGGCAAGTCTTCCACAGAAAAGCGATGTTCCGCTGGTTGTCCTAGACCATGATCGAGACCTTCATCTCGATCCCACTAAGCTACGGTTGTCCGACGCGCATCTCTTCGAGACGAGCGTTTCTGGGGAAAGGGTGAAGTTTGTAGTTGAGCGTACCAAGAGCAACACCATCCATGTGGCGATTGCAAGCTGTCGGCTCTGCTACAGGGGCCATAACAGCAACTATGTCAGAAAGGGGAAGATGATTTGCAGCGAGTGTAATGGATCCATGCCCTTCGAGGTGAACGATAGAAGAAGCGTAAAAAATGCCTGCGCGTTAGTCGAAGTTCCTCACACAGAAACAAGTCGTGACTTAACTGTATTGGCAAGAGACGTTCTCGCACAGACAACAGAGACTATTCAACGATGACCCTAGCGGTTCAGGTTTAGCAACTATAACTTCACTGCTCACACTTTTCACGAAGCTGTTCACACTGTATTCAATGGAGAAATAAATGAGAAAGACCCCACTATTTGCCCTAGCAGTACTCTCGATTACGTTAGTTCCAACAGTTCACGCGGGCCACGGATCTGACAATACCATCGATGGTGTAGTCAGCGACACAATGTGTGGAAGAACGCACATGTCTCCAGGTAAGACAGACGCGCAATGCGTTCAGGAGTGCACGAAGGGGAACGCTAGTTATGCTCTTGTAACGAACGCGAAGGTTTTTACGCTGGAGGGCAAGCCGCTTAGCATCGCTCCCTTTGCGGGCAAGCGTGTCCAAGTCGTCGGAAATCTTAAAGGCAATTCGATCATCGTCACCTCAATACGTGAGGCGACGCGTGACACGAAGATGTAAAGCTTGTCGCTGAAGTGTCCATCTCATAGAGAATGGCGCACGACTAAACCTGATAATCGGCCTGATCGACACTAGTCTATGCGGTGATATCGATCAGGCCTCTCTGTGGCACACAAAATTAAAAGACAACCATGGCGGCCGCA
>JAJZGF010000174.1 GCA_021805025.1 Acidobacteriota bacterium | reverse complement strand
GTTGCCGCGCTACTCGGGCGCGAGGCGTAAATTCACATAGTCTTTGCGCAGGAGCATGCAGAGGACTTCGACGACGAGTTCATGGTCGGAGCGCTGCGGCAGGCCGGAGACGGTGACGGAGCCGATTACTCCAGATCCGGCAACGGTGATGGGAAATGCGCCGCCGTGGGTGGCGTAGTCGGCGAGGGGCAGACCCTGCGCGGCGTAGATGGTCTCGTTCTTCAGGCGCTCTTTGATGCCGACGGCGTAGGAGCTGCGATGGAAGCGGGCGACGACGTTGCACTTGCGGCGGACCCACTCGACATTGTCGGGCGTGGTGCCGTCGAGCGCAGCGTAGAAGAGCGGCTCGCCAAAGCGACGGACGTCGATGACGATGGGGAGGTTGCGCTCCTCCGCGAGCGTGCGCAGGCGCAGACCGAGCTGCCATGCGGTTTCCTTGTCAAAGTGCGGGAAGACGAGCTCGCGTTCCTGCTCGGCGATGCGATCGAAGTCCACGGCCAAGTCCATGGCGTTGCTCCTTTGAATCCTCAAACATGATAGCGGCAGAGCGAGACGGAGCGATGTGCGCAGACATCAACTTTCACCGTTCTCTTCGAGGGCGAGATCGGGCTGTGGGATGATGCCGAGGCGTTCGTAGATGGGGCGCATCTCGCGGCGCACAGCGGGGAGCCGCGACCAGAACCAGGCCCCGCCGAGGATGCAGGCCGCTCCGCTGACGATGACGGTGCGAGGGGCGCCGATGGCGTGGGCAAGAGCGCCGGCGAGCAGGCTGCCGAAGGGCGCCATGCCGACGAAGGCCATGGTGTAGTAGCTCATGACGCGACCGCGCATCTTTTCTTCGACCAGCGTCTGGATGATGGTGTTGCTCGCGGTGAGGCCCTGCATCATGCCGAAGCCGGTGAGCAGCATCATCAGCATCGAGAGCCAGAAGGAGCGCGAAAGACCGAAGGCGATGAGACCGAGGCCGAAGGCCAGCGCGGCGATGGGGATCATCCTGGTAAGGCCTCGGACGGAGCGGCGTGCGACCATGGCGAGCGCCGAGGTGAGCGAGCCGACGCCGACGGCGCCCATGAGAAAGCCGAGGGTGTGCGGGCCGCCGTGCAGCACCTGTGCGGCGAACATGGGCATGAGAACCATGAAGGGCCAACCCATCAGGCTGAGGAGCGCGAACAGAAGCAGGATGGTTCGGATGGGCGCAAAGCCCGCGACATAGCTCCAGCCTTCGCGCATTTGGGCGAGCATTGTGGCGTGGTGCCGTAGTTCCTGCGTCATGGGCAGGCGCATCATCAGCAAGGACGCGATGACCGCGATGTAGCTGACGCCGTCGACGAGAAAGCACCAGCCTTCGCTGGTGGCGGCGATGAGGAGGCCGGCGAGAGACGGGCCGATGAGCCGCGCCGTGTTGACCATGGACGAGTTGATGGCGATGGCGTTGGACAGGTCGGCGCGGTCACCGACCATTTTGACCATGAAGGACTGGCGGCCGGGCATGTCGAAGGCGTTGATGATGCCCTGCATCGCGCTGAGCAGCAGGATTTCCAGAATCGTAATCCGATGGGTGAGCGTGAGCCAGGCCAGCGCGAACGACTGCACCATGGCCAGTGTCTGCGTCCACACCAGTACTTTACGGCGGTCCATGCGATCGACAATGACGCCGGCCAGGGGAGCCAGCAGAAAGGTGGGAATCTGCCCGGCAAAGCCGACCGCGCCCAGCAGCAGCGCGGAATGTGTGAGGCGGTAAACCAGCCACGAGGTGGCGATGCGGGTCATCCACGTGCCGATGAGGGAGATGCTTTGCCCACCGAAGAAGAGGCGGAAGTTGCGATGGCGCAGCGCCCGCCAGGCATGCGAGAAGTCGCGTGCCGCGGCTCCTGTCGGTGGGGAGGGTTGCGATGGCGCTGCCATTCGTGACTTAGATGCCTCAGTCTTGCGCAAAGTCGCCAAACTACTTGGCGACCTCGAGCTTCACATCCATTGTCTGGTCTACGCGCGCGCCGGCGGGCGGGGACTGCGCAATCACCGAACCCGGCGCAACGGGCAGCCGCGGCGGCGCATTTCCAGTACCAACGGGAGGCACTTGCACGTCAACAAAAGTAGGGGTAGTTGGCTTCAGGCCGATTTTGGCCAACTGCGCCTGTGCGGTGACGATGGGCACGCCGGTCATATCGGGCATGACGTAGCCGTCCGGCGTGTCGTCCTCCGGCGCAGCCACCAGCAGATTCACGCTGGGCCCTTCAATTCCCTGAGCGTGTGCGGGCGGATCCTGTGCGATGACGGTCCCTTCGGGGACGGCGCTATCGGGCAGGTGAGCCGTAACGCCCACCTCAAGACCGGTGCGGCGGAGGCGCAGAGCCGCGAGACGTTCATCGCTGCTCACCGTGTCCGGCACGTCGACTTTCTGCGGACCCAGGCTCTCCGCCACGCGGACACGCCACTCGCGGCGCACCACTGTGCCCGGCGCGGGCGACTGGGTGAGGATGTGGCCCGCGGCTATTTCGGCTGAGTAATAGCGATTGTCGACATTAAGGGTGAGTCCCATGCCGGCGGTCTGGCTGCGCGCTTCGGCGATGGTCATGCCCGTCAGTGCGGGCACCTGAACCTCAGCGCCATGAATGGCGAAGTGCATGGTCGTGATGGCCGAAAGCATGGCGATGACGATGAGCAGCATCAGCAACGATGCGGTCCGGAAAAAGCCGCGCAGGATTTGTACGCTCATGGCTCCGGCTCTCCATCGGGGTAGACGATTTCGTACTCGACCTCTGCGGCCTTTTCCAGCATTTTGGAGACCGAGCAGTACTTGTTCTTCGAGAGTGCGACGGCGTCTTCCACGGCCTTTCGGCTCAGCTTCCCTCGGACTTCATAGGTCAGCAGGATGCGCGTGAATACCGACGGGGCAGAGCTGGCGCGGTCTGCGGTGGCTGTGACGCGCAGGCCGGTGAGCGCCTGCCGCTTCTTCTGGAGGATGCTCACCACATCGACCGACGTGCAACTGCACAACGCCATCAGCACAGCCTCCATGGGGCTGGGGCCGTGGGTGTGGGCGGAGCCGGCGTCAAAGAGAACCGTGTTTCCGCTCTCGGTTCGGCCTTCGAAGAGATTGTCGTGCTTCCATTCGCTTTGGGCGATCATCTTTTGGACCTTCCGGTTCCCGGCTTCCGGCCTTGCGCACTGTCAGTATCCGAGCTGAATCCGGGCTCAGGCAAAGGCGATCTCTGCGAGCCTGGTGATAAGGAGATAGGTCATAAGAACCAGGATGCTGAGCCCGGAATCGAGATATCTGGCGAAGGACGGGCGTATTTCGCCTTTTCTGCGCCGACTCCTGACAGCGAGTTTTAGCATAAATGCCCCGAGGCCCGGAATCCAGGCCAGGAAGGGGAGATCAAACCCTCTCAGGCGATGGACCGGGGGGCGTGGCCTGAACCAGAGTCCGCGAATCATAAATGCCTCTGACAGGCACAGGCACAGCAACGCACTTATGAAAAGTGCAGTAGAGAAGCCCGCCGCAGTTTCAAGTTCTATGGTATCGACCTTGGACATGGACCGTACCTCCAAATTCTCATTACGGAGCGCGCGCAGGCAGGCCGATTTCGGGCAGATTGCGCCTTTACCGCGTGTTGTCGGTCACCGGTTCGGGGTGAATCGTTACACGGTAAATCTCCGGACAAGAGAGTTTGATGCGGTCTTCGAGCTCCGTGATGACTTCATGTACGCGCTGCATGGGCAAATCGTCGGGCAGCGAGCTGTGGCAAGAAAGGTAGATGTGCTCGCCGGAGCGGGCGACGGTAATTTCATGGACGTCCGTGATCTCGGGGAAACGGTCCGCGGTGGTCTTTACAACCTGGGTAATTCTGCGGTCCTCTTCGACAAGTTCGTGGGGTTGCTCGATGGTAGCCGGTTCGCTCTCGATATGGGTGAGGACAGAATCTATTTCCGGGGTTTCGCGGAGGATTTCGGCTTCCATGGCGGTTACAAAGCTGTGCGCCTCTAGCAGGGGCATGGTCTCGTTGAGCTCGACATGCTGCTCGACGCGCAAACGGCCATGGTGCGACTGCACACTGAGCTCATGGACGCTGACGTTGTGTCGAGCGGCAACGGCGCGGACGCGGTCAAAGATACTTTCAGCACGGCCCTGGCGAGGGACGGTGTGGATGACGACGTCGGCCAGCGGCAGGGCGCGGTGAACGGCTTCGGTGGCGGCGCGGACCAGTTCGCCGGTGTGCTCGAAGGTGTAGTGGCGGGGCAGCGCCAGCGTGAGGTCGGCAAAGTAAGCGGCTCCGGCGCGGCGCATGCGTGCCTGCTCGACGGCGAGCACTCCCTGCACCTGCTCGACCTCACGCAGCACGCGCGAGCGGGTTTCGGCCGGGATCTGATCCATAAGCACGCCGATGGTTTCATGCGCCAGCTGCGCCGTTATCCGCAAAATCATGAGCGAGACGACAACCGCCGCAAATGGATCAGCGTACTCGAGCCATGCGATGCCGAGGTGTGCGCCGGTCCAACTTGCGCCCAGGCCCGCCAGCACGGCGAGCGTGGACCAGATGTCCGAGGCGAAGTGAAAGGCATCCGTAGCGAGCGCGGGAGAGCCTGTGAGTTCCGCGACCCTGGCAAGGTGGTGCGAGCGCCAGTAGTCCACAGCGATTGAGGTGAGCAGGACGAGGATGGGCCAGATGGAATGGTGCAGCTCAACGGAGTGATAGATGATGCGCTCCATCGCCTCCCAGATGATCCATGCGCAGGAGACGGCCATGAGGCCGATTTCGCCAAATGCGGAGAGGTTCTCAAACTTGCCGTGGCCGTAGGTGTGATCTTCGTCGGCCGGCTTGTCAGAGACGCGCACGGAGAAGAATGTGAGCACCGCACCGAGGAGGTCGAGCGCGGAGTGGGCCGCGTCAGACAGCACGCCAAGAGACCCGGACAAGATGCCTGCGGCGAGCTTGAGCAGCGTCATGACGGCGGCAGCCAGCATGGAGCGCAGGGCTACCTGCCGCTTTTCTGCGGAGTACTTGCCATGGCTGGATGTGACAGCAATCATTCTGCTTTCAGGCTACTCTGGGCGCATGGCCGTGTATAGTCCGGCGATGCCGAAGGTATAGGGCTGCCACTCTGCGGCAGCATAGCCGGTCTTTCGCATGAGGTCGAGCATCTGCGGAGGCGGCGGAAAGCTTCCCACCGATGTGGGCAGATAGTTGTACGGACCAACTGTGCCGCAGATGAGACGGCCGATGGCGGGGAGCACGCGGCGGAAGTAAACCGCGTAGGCTTTGCCGGTGAGGCCGCCGGGCTCGCTGAATTCGAGGATGCCCAGCTGGCCGCCGGGTTTGAGCACGCGATGAAATTCGCGCAGGCCGGCCTCGTAGTTGGCCAGATTGCGAAAGCCGAATGCGGTGACGATCAGGTCGAGCGATGCAGAGCGTAAAGGAAGATGCAGCGCGTCGGCCTCCAGCGCTGCGGCGCCGCGCCCGGCGAACTTTTGCGCGCCGCGGCTCAACATGCCGCGTGCAAAATCGGCGGCGAGAACCGGACGCGCTCCGGCGGGGCGATGCTTGAGCAGTGCCATGGTCATGTCGCCGGTGCCGCAGCAGATGTCGAGGATGGCCGCGTCAGGGTCGGTCAGGATGGGCCGGAATCGCCGCGCCGTGCGCCACCACCAAAGGCGGTCTACGTTGGCAGAGAGCACATGATTCAGCAGGTCGTAGCGTGGGGCGATGGAGTTGAACATCTGCCGCACGGACTGCGCGGCACTGGCTTCGTCTTTGGATCCCGCCGGTTTGGCTCCGGATGCCGGCATCAGGCGTGCTGCTCCCCGGCCTGCGCCAGCATGTACTGCGCGGCAGCTTCAAGCTCGGCGGGCGTCACGTCTTCCACCACGCCTGCATCGCCAATGCCCACGGGCAACACAAAGCGTCGCACGCCGCCGATGTTCTTCTTGTCGCCGCGGGTGGCTGCGACCAGCTTGGCTGCGCGCACTTTGAGCGGAGGCAGCGGGCCGTAGAGATGGATGAGGGCCTCAAGGCGCAGCAATTGCTGGCTGGAGATGGTATTGCGCACGTGCCCAAGATAAAGCGCCGC
The DNA here is from genome assembly GCA_021805025.1 of Acidobacteriota bacterium. Lineage (GTDB taxonomy): Bacteria > Acidobacteriota > Terriglobia > Terriglobales > Acidobacteriaceae > Telmatobacter. The sequence continues at coordinate 1,122 of JAJZGF010000174.1, read as the reverse complement.
GATCATACCCCAACCCACGGCTTCGCCATGCAGCAGCGCTTTGTAGTGCGTGGCCTGCTCGATGGCGTGGCCCAGGGTGTGGCCCAGGTTCAGGATCATGCGCAGACCGTTTTCGCGTTCGTCGCGATTGACGACGCCCGCCTTCATGCGAATGGATGCAGCGATGACCCTTTCAAGCGCTTTCAGGTCGCGGCCCAGGATCTCGCGCGAGTGCTCTTCCATAAAACGCACGAGCGCGCGGTCGCGAATGATGCCGGCTTTCACGCTTTCCATCAGGCCGGCGCGCAGTTCGCGGTCGGAGAGTGTGCCCAGCGTCTCCACATCGGCGAAGACGGCGAGCGGATGGTGAAAGCTGCCGACGAGGTTTTTTCCCTCGGGCAGATTGACGCCCGTCTTGCCGCCTACCGATGAGTCGACCTGAGCAAGAAAGGTGGTGGGCACCTGCACGTAACGGATGCCGCGCATATAGATGGCTGCGAGAAATCCTCCGACGTCGCCGACGATGCCGCCGCCAAAAGCGATGAGTAGCGAACCGCGATCGCCGCCTGCGACAGCCATCTGACGCAGCAGCTTCCCCACGCTGGCCAGAGTCTTGTGGCGTTCGCCGGCGGGCAGGAACAACACGATGGGCGGCTCGGCAAAGGAGCCGAGAAACGCCTCGCCCCACAGCGCCCATATCTCAGGCGAAGTGAGCACAAAAACCCGCCGCGGCAGCTTGCCCGCAATGCGCTGGATGCGCGGACCCAACGTCCGGATAAGACCGCTGCCGGTGATTACGTCGTATTTGGCTGAGGGTGTATCGACTCGTATGGTTTGCACGCTGTTTTCATCTTAATGGAACGCCCGGCGATGCAGAGTCCGGTCTTGCGTGGCCGCCATCGTCAACCTAACCAGAAGAGGGGGATGAGACTTAAAGCCGCCAGCGCAATCAGGAAGAAAAGACTCTGCAGGCCGGCCTTTCGGTCCGCGAGGCTGAAGGCGTAGATGCCTTTGATGACGTTGTTGCTGGCGGCGGAGATGACGATGGCCGCCGCGGCGATCTTGACCGGCGTGAGTGTGCCCGCGGCCTGGGTGAGCCCCATGATGAATGGATCCACATCGCTGACGCCCATGATCGCTGCC
>JAJZGF010000173.1 GCA_021805025.1 Acidobacteriota bacterium | reverse complement strand
CCCATCGTTGCCCAGTGCAGCGACTGTCACGCACAGAGCATCGCCGCCGCGCATGATGCGTCCGGGTCCAGCGGTTCGGCGTTCTGAGCATCGAGGCAAACCTCCCTGGAGACATAGTACCATCGCCACCAAGGTGCGGTCCGCGAAGGGCAGCAGCCGTCGCTTTTCCAAATGTCGCCCCACGCTGAGGCTCGATGATGGGAAAAATTCCGGCCGCTTTGCGCACCAAACGCTTCATTGCATTTGCGCTCCTGGCCCTGCTTTTCTGTAGCGGCTCGCTGATTTATGGACTCACCTGGGGCATACCTCAGTGGAACAGCGCATTTCAGGGCGTGCTTCAGCCGATCATTTCCGCCTACAACGGTTGGGCAGTCACTCTAGGATTTGTCGGAATTGGCGCACTCCTCGTCGGCGGCTCGCTGATGCTGGGCTGGCTGCGGGCAACGTTCGACTATGTCTTACCCGCAATCGGCTTTCTCGCCGTACTGGTATTTTTTTCGCTGGGCTTGCCGCACCCGGTAATCGCAATGATCAGCGCCACAGTCAGTTTCTTGGTCGTCGGCTTATGCGCTCTGCTGGTGCTCGCTGTCTTGTTCGGCGCCATCCGGGCACGCGTCAATAGACGCTATCGCACCTAGAGGGAATGCTCCTGCGGGCTTGACGGAATCGAGTTCGGCGAGCCTGAACGGACACGTCGCTACTCCTTCAACCGCATGTCGACGGGATGCACGCATTTACCGAAGGCGCTAGATCAGTCGTTGGCGCACAATGGCGCCCTGTATCGGTAGCACAGCCCACGGTGCGCTGACTACCCTATTGCACCACCCGCGGGGTATCACAGTGGATTCTTCTGCCATGACGGACTCCTCATTCTACCGGCGACTGTTCGCTGTCGCCGCAGTCGCGGCATTCGGCTATCTCCTGCTCGAAATTTTGGCACCGCTGAAGGACGCGCTCGGTTGGGGCATCGTACTGGCCTTCCTCCTTCACCCGCTGCACAAGCGACTGACCGGCGCGTTCGGGGGCCGCGCGACTGTGTCTGCCGGAATTTTGACCGTTGTCACTCCGTTCGTCGTGCTAGCACCGGTTTCCGCGCTTTCGGTCGTCTTCTTCGAACAAACCATGGGCCTATTACGCTACCTGCGCGCACATCCCTTTATCGGTTTCCCTGCCTTGATCACCCGCCTGGAACAGCATCCCTGGTTCAGCACCACCGCACACTGGCTTGACCGCTATCTGCCCGCCGGCACGCTCAACTTGCACAATTGGGTTTCGACAGCCATCAGTGGAATTCTGCGATCCGCGGCCGCGGCGAGCGGCAACGTTGCGTCCCTTCTGTTCGGGACAGTAATTAGCTTTTTCATGATGCTGTTCGTCCTGTTCTTCCTGCTACGCGATGGGGAGTCCTATCTGCAGCAGATCGCTGCCCTGGTACCATTGACCAGTGAGCGACGCGGGTCCCTACTGAGATACCTGGGAGATGTAACCCGTGCCGTCGTGTACGGATCGACCGTGACCGCAATCCTTCAAGGTCTCTTCGTCGCTGCGGGCTTCGCCATCGCCGGCTTACCGTCCCCGATGGTGTTTGGTGTAGTCGCGATGATCACCGCGTTACTTCCGACTGGCGCCTTCATTGTGTTGCTTCCCGCCGTACTGTATCTGGCCTTTCAGGCGCAATGGGGTGCTACCTTGTTTCTTGCACTGTGGACCGCAGGCCTTGGCTTGGTCGAGAATATCGTGCGTCCGTTCCTCACCGCTCGCCGCGCCAAGGTCTCAACCCTTGCGGTATTCGTTGGAGCCGTTGGCGGGGTCACTTCACTTGGAATCCTCGGCCTGATCCTAGGCCCCGTTCTGCTCAGCTTCATGGTCGCACTCGGACGATTCATTACGGAACCGCAGGTCATCCCGCTATTGAACTCCGATCTCACCCAAAACTCTCCGGATTGACGACGTAGTACTGATAAGCGTGGCTGCCCCCGCGCCCTAATAGGCCATCGCGATTGCCTCCTGGCGGTCCGTGTCCGCATCAACTGCGGCCCCGTTGACGCCTAAGATACCGCAGCGCACCGTCACAGCCGCTGCGCAAGCGACCCCTTCGCTGCCATCACTCGTTTGCCGACCGAGAATAGCTCGGAAAATTCCTAGAGCGAACGCCGACTTCCGCGAGATTCCAGTGACGCCGCGAAGCACCAAACGACTTGCGTCTCTTGACCGCTCGCCATCGGTTCCACGATTTGGACCTCTTATTTCGGGCGTGCGAATCCATTCGCATCCGGAGGGACTTTTGTGACCATGATCACCGTTCCCTACGAACTGCTTCAGCCATATTGAATTCAGCCGCTACCAAAAGACGTCCGGTTGTTCGTAGTGAATTCCTCGCGCCAATATGTCTCATCTTGTCCATCGCGTTCGGCAACGACGGTTCACAGGCATCACGGAACGCGCTTTTACTGTCATCGAATTGATGCTCGCAATCGCGGTCATCGCGATTCTCTCCGCGATTGCGATTCCGACGTATCAGCAATATGAACTCAAAGTGCAGGACGCGCAGGCGCAGAAGGACATCACCGAAATCGAGGGGCGAATTTCCCTCTACTATCAGATCAACCAGACGCTTCCACAATCGCTTAGTCAGGTGAACGAAGGATCAGTCCTCGATCCGTGGGGAAATCCATATCACTATCTCGACTTTACTGGCCTGACGAACATTTCTCAGGTCCGTAAGGACCGCAACTTGATTCCGTTGAATACCGACTACGATCTATTCAGTACCGGCCCCAACGGCGCTTGGCAGGCGCCCATCACAGCGAAATCGAGCCGAGATGACATCATTCGCGCCAACAACGGCGCGTACGTCGGACTCGCCTCCGATTACTGAAGATGCCTCTGAGATTTGCGCCAGATTATTTGCGCGGACGCCTGGCGCAGCGCATGCTTCTGGTGTTTGTCGTCACGTCCGTCGCGCCCGTACTCGTCTTCGGCTTATTTTCTTACTGGAGATTGTTTCAAGACGCGGGCGCGATGCATGCGCGCGAGATTCACAGAGTATCGCACACGGCCTCACTGACATTTTTGACGGAACTTCAAGAGGCAGATGCCCAGCTGGAGTCATTTTCCTCCGCCAACGTCCATCCGCACGAGATCGAGGGCGTTTTTTCCGCGATTAGAGTTCTTCCGTACGGAAAAACTCTTCCTCAGATTCTGGCCGCGAATGGCGTTTCACGGTCCCAACTCGCCGCCGTCAACGCCGGCCACACTGCAATCATCTGGTCTCACGGAACATATGGCCACCCACATCTGCTCATGTTTCGCCTCATCCCGGGGCGAAAGGAGGTAATTCGCGCCCGCCTCGACGCCGCAGGCATGCTGCAGAAAATATCTGGACCCCACGAGCGCGGCGTCCTCGCACTCGTAGATCTCTCAAATCCGAATTTTCTGATCGGACCGTCCGCAAATGCGGTTACACCGAGTCTTCTCTCAGCCCTTAGTTCTGCAACTCGAACTCCGTCCGGTTCGTTTTCGTGGACTGCTCATGGTACACATTGGACCGGTTCAATCTGGGAACTATTTCTACCAGGGACGTTCTCCGCGCCCCCTGTTGGCCTGATGATTGCGGAACCGCGCTCGCTGGCCGCCGGACTTCACGGTTTGCGCTGGATGATTCCGCTCTCTTTGTTCGGCGCTGTCGCGTTCGCCGTGTTCGTCGCCATTCGACAGTTGCAACGATACCTCGGCCCTTTAGCAGTCTTGGCGGCGGCCACCAGGCGACTGACGGAAACTCACGAGCACACGATAGTTCACATTGACACTGGCGACGAGTTAGCTGCTCTGGGTACTGATTTTAATCGCATGGCCGAAGAACTGCTGCATAGGGCCAGATATGATGGCTTGACGGGTTTGGTCAATCGAGAATTTTTCCGGCAGAGCCTCGCCTCCCGGCTCGCGAATCCGTCTTCGCAAACGACGGTGCTGCTGTACATCGATCTTGACGGCTTTAAGAAAATTAACGATAGCGCCGGCCATGAGACAGGCGATGCGGTATTGACCGCCGTCGCCGTGCGACTGCGCGCCTGCGCCGAAGGCACTGCGTTGGTTGCGCGGCTTGGCGGCGATGAGTTCGTGGCCGCCTTGAGTGGACCGGATGCCGCACGAAAGGCGGACTCATTGGCCACGTGCATTCAGCATGCGCTGCAATCTCCTTTTGGCATCAAGGGTTGCGAACGCGGCATCTCAGCGAGCATAGGCATCACGGAATCACCTGGTGATGGCGTAAGCGTGGACGTGTTACTGAAGAACGCGGACATCGCCATGTACGAGGCAAAGAAAGCGGGCCGCAATAGATTCGCGAGATTTGTTCCGGAAATGTTTGCGCGTCGCCAAGAGGAACTCGCGCTTGAGACCCAGCTCCAAGGCGCTATTGCGCGGGATGAACTTTATGTTGTTTATCAACCGATAACCGACGGTGAACAGCTGTCTGGGCTCGAGGCTCTGTTGCGGTGGCGCCAGGCCGGCGGCAACGAGGTTGGCCCCGACGTGTTCATTCCGCTTGCCGAGACCACCGACCTTATAATCGACTTCGGTCAATGGGTGCTCCGCCGTGCGTGCTCGGATTTCTCGAGCTGGTCTGCTGACGGGATTGCGCCAAATTATATCTCAGTTAATGTGTCGCCCAGACAACTGGTCGCGGCGAATTTCCTTTCGATGATAGACACTGAACTTGCGATTGCCGGAATTTCGCCCAGCAAGCTTCAAGTTGAGATTACCGAAAGCGCGGTAGTAGAGGGAAAACATGTCGAACAGGTTCTCGGTGCTCTGCATTCCCGCGGAGTGCGAATTGCACTAGATGACTTCGGTACAGGCTATTCGTCGCTCAGCGAGCTGCACCACCTTACATTCGACGTGATCAAGATCGACAAATCGTTCGTAATGGATCTTCCGGACAGCCGCATCGCGATGCAAATCGTTCGGACGATCATCAGCATGGGTCATGGACTCGGCAAAGATGTTCTCGCCGAAGGCGTGGAGACGGAAGGACAGCGGCTCGTGCTGCACCGGCTTGGCTGTGACTCGATGCAGGGCTATCTGATAGGTCGCCCTGTGAATGTGGATGCGGTCCGTAAAATTCTGCGCATGCAATTGATACCTCGATCGGAGAACATCAGCCACGCACTTAACTCGCGTTGACTCAATGCGAATAGCATTGGGCACGCAGTCGACCGAAGTGCGCCGAACGAACTCTCCTGCCGCGGAGGTACGGTCTCGACCGGGAACTCCACCCTGATTGGGATGACTCCCGCATCTACACGCTACTCCGGAGAGAACTGGGTCCTTCGCTTGTGTCGGGCCCAATGCGGCGCGATGAATGGGTGCTCGCGACGGCAGAGCGGCCTGGCTCCGTCGTGCCTCTGGAACCTCCGCGCCCCATCCGGTTCACTGCAGAGAATGCCGGTCAGTGGTCAATTATTTCTCCGGGATGCTCGCGAAGTCGCCGCTCTCCGTGCGCATTGGATGGCAGGCCATTTTTTGAACGCCTCCACCCTCCAGACAGAGCATACCGTGGACACTCCGTTCGGAGTCGCAAAATTCCGGGCTCATACCTGCGTCATCTGGTCTGGAAGTCGTTCCGGGCGCGTTCAACATGGTCGCTCAGATCATCGCTGAATCACTGTACTGCCTTCGGCGCCGGCATGGAAACCGGGAGCGGTGCAAAAGGTCTTCGCGACGTTCCGCACACCATCAACTCAGGTGAGGGCTGCGTGCCTTTTTAGCATTCTCCGGCGGCTCGATGCGCGCACACCCTGAATGGCGCCTCTGAACAGATGGTGGCTTGCGGAGACTCGTTCAGCCATGGCTTTTCGGCCTGACTTTCGGAGATTCGCGACATCGTTGGCTAGAGTCGCACCCAGCGCTACCGGGCGGATGATGTTCTCGATGGACGGCACACGACACTGAGATGCGTTCGCGCCTTCGGCCGAAGAAGGCGAGCATTCGACTGTCTCGGTGCGGAAAATCAATCGTTCGAAGTGGACACGACAGGCGCATGCGGGAGCATGGAACCTGGCCCGGGACATACGTTGTGAATCGGTGGCACCTGTTGATTCGGAGCACACGCAGGTGATGCCGAAAATTGCAGTTTCAACCGCTATTCTGACTGTGGCTGACTCAATTGTGCACGACGATAGTTGAGCCGAGAGAGGATGAAGTAGTAAAGAACGCCTAGCGCGATCCATGACCCGCCCAGAATCTTGGCGGTTCTGCCCATGCCGGCGAGAACGTATAGGATTACGACGAAGCCGGTGAGCGGGAAAAGTAAGTGCTGAATCCAGGCACCGGTTCTTTTTCGAACGAAATAGTGATAAATCACCGCAACGTGAAGCAGCGCGAAGCTACTCAGTGCGCCGAAATTCACGACTCGACTTAGATCGTCGATGTGGTTGACGAAAGACAAACCCACCAACAGTGAGATTACGGTGACGAGCAGAGTACTAATGTATGGTGTTTTGAAGCGAGGGTGGACAATTGCCAGCGCGGCCGGCAGCTTGCGATCACGGGCCATGGCAAACAGGACTCGAGAGACGGCAGCCTGAGCCGCCATGGCATTTGCAATTCCGAACGAAATCACGACAGCCAGGATCGCGACCACCCTCAAAATCGGTCCGCCGGCACGATCAGCGACTTGGTAGAAGGCCGTCGCGGCGGAATGAAAATGCATACCTTGGGCGAGATCCGCAGCGATCCATGTTTGCAGCACGAAGAGTGCGCCGATTAGGATCAGCGAGAGCACCGTAGCGCGAGCGACGGACCGGTGCGAATCAGCACTTTCCTCCGAAAGCGTTGAAATTCCGTCAAATCCCAGGAATGACAATACTGCGATGGATGTGGCGCCAGCCACAGTGGTCAGGGAGAAGTGCTGCGCGTCGTAAAGCGGTCGAAGCGTCAACCCGCCCGCGCCAGATCCTGCGTAGAGGGCTCGTAGTCCAAGCCCCACGAAGATCACGAGGACGAGCAGCTCGAGCGCCAGGAGCACTTTGTACAGACGGGCGGTGAAGCGCACGCCGAGCAGATTGGCTGACGCATTGATGGCGACGAATGCGATCAACCAGATCGAGACGGGAATTTCGGGCAGCAATGGCTGCAGTGCAACCGCAGAGAATAGATACAGCAGCGCGGGGATGAGAATGTAGTCGAGAAGGATGAGCCAGCCCGCC
>JAJZGF010000172.1 GCA_021805025.1 Acidobacteriota bacterium | reverse complement strand
GACCACAAGAAGCGGAAAAAGTGTCACTCACTTACGCATTTCTCAATAAGCGATCGCCGTGCGGCTGCGAACCAGACTTCAGAGCGTCATCCAACGACGAATGTTTCTCTCTCTACTAATCAAGAAGGTCACTGGGAATCAATGCGATGAGACGAATCGACGCGGACGACACAATTGACACACACAATTGGCAAGTGACCACCATGGCGTCTAAAGGAACTGACAGCAGCAGTTCCTCCAGGCTCGTCGCACGCAAAGTGGCCCTCTGGTGCCGTAACGCTGTGCTGCCATTATCCTCCTTTGCCATGCTCGCGCTCAGCGCTTGCGGAACACCCCACGCGCCCCCCCCAATCCCCCGGCAAGGGACAGTCGCAAATTCTGCACAATGTCCATGGATTCACTCGAACAGATCGATTGCTTGGCGAGTCGCCGCAATGATGAGCCGAATGAGCCGATCAGATGAAATTCGCATCGTTGAAGGTCACGGCACACGTCCGTACGTTGGGGACATCCCTAAAAACCCGAAGATTTGCATGCCATCTGTCGGCCTTGAGGATGGCCCGAATGGCGTCGGTGACGGAATGTCTGGCGTAACTGCCCTGCCGTCTGGTGTCGCACTCGCAGCGACGTTCTCTCGCAGGCTCGCTTTTGAGTTTGGGCAAGTAATTGGTGCAGAACAGGCAGCCAAGGGCGTCTCCGTGGATCTTGGCCCAACTGTAAACATCGATCGAGATCCACGTTGGGGAAGGGAATTCGAGAGTCTTTCTGAGGATCCCTACCTTGCGGCACAACTTGTTGTTCCAGAAATACGTGGAATGCAAAGTCAAGGCACGATCGCGCAAATCAAGCACTTCGCTGCATACAATCAAGAAACAAACAGAAACACTCGCAAAGACAATGCAATAGTCGCAATGCGACCGCTACACGAAATTTATTTGCCCGCATTCCGCGCTGCCGTGCGTCGTGCCGCGGTCGGCTCAATCATGTGTTCATACGCTCGAGTCAACGGGCACTTCAGTTGTGAAAATCGGTATCTGCTCACTACCGTTCTGCGAGACGAATGGGACTTCCATGGCTTTGTCACGTCTGACTGGACAGCTGTTCACAGCTTTTCAGCTGCTGCGGATGGACTGAATCTTGAGGAGCCAGGCAGTCGTTTCTTTGGCGCTCCGCTCCGAACGCAACTCAAGAAGCACGTCATTTTGCCCGCTACACTGAATACCATGGTCCAGCCGATCCTCGACCAGATGTTCAGATTTAATTTCTTTAATCATCCAAGGCCTGCGTCTACTAATGCAGTCGCGTCGACAAGAATGCACCGGGCTATCGCCTCCAAGGTAGCTGAAGCTGGTACAGTTCTTTTGAAAAATGAACATCATTTGCTTCCCTTATCACCCACGCAGACGATAGCAATTATCGGGCCTGCCGCATCCGCGCAAGTAACCTACTCTGGGGGTGGAAGCGCCTACGTTGTACCTTCCGCACAAATTTCCCCACTTCGGGGAATAGAAGCCATTTCCAATAAAACTCGCGTCCGCTACGTACAAGGGTTACCCACTAATGCCGAGCTGACGGTCATTCCGCAGAAGGACCTTTCGAGGCCTCGTGGCATTCAGAAGCCTGACGGGTCGCTATCGGAAACTCTAAAGCCAGCAGAAACTGGCACATACATCGTCGCGATCACAAACGAATGTGGTTGCTATAGTCCCGCGAGTTTGGCGATTGATGGCAGGACACTCATCAACAATCCTGGGACACCTCCCGTCAAGACCTATTCGGCAGCAGTTTATCTGACCCGCGGCCACTCTTACCGCCTCACCATAGGGGGGCATATCCAAGGAGACACCCTCTCCTGGGCGACGCCATCGACTGTAATCGCTGCAATCACTCAAGCGGTGACAATAGCAAAATCGTCGCAAGTCGCGGTGGTCGTAGTTGCAGATGACACTGAATCGGAAGCCGCGGATCGACCAAATTTGGTGTTGCCTTCGGCACAGAACGCATTAATCAGTGCGGTCGCAAAGGCCAATCCGCATACAGTTGTGGTCGTTCAGGCCGGCGCACCAATCTCCATGCCATGGCTTAAGCGAGTACCTGCTGTACTGCTCACCTGGTTTTCGGGTCAGACGGATGGAAGAGCATTAGCCAATGTGCTGTTCGGTCACGTTGATCCCAGTGGTCACCTTCCGGTGACCTTTCCTGTCCACTTAGCAGATGTACCCGCAGCAAGTCCTCGACGCTTTCCGGGCGTTAACGGTCAGGTCTATTATTCTGAGGGTATAGACGTCGGCTATCGATGGTACGACCAAAACCACATAAAGCCGCTATTTCCCTTCGGCTTCGGGTTGTCCTATACACATTTTCGCTACAGCGATCTGCATATAGATCACACCGTCGTTAATGGTGTGACCCCAATAGATATCAGCGCACGTGTGACAAATGTTGGCCGGTTACCCGGTGCCGACGTCGCGCAACTCTATCTCGGAAAGCCGACTTCAACTGGGGAACCACCAAGAGTGCTAGTCGCCTTTCAGCGAATCGATTTGGTCCCAGGACAATCCGCGGTCCTACACTTCGTCATTACACCGCGCGAAGAGTGGTGGTGGCATCACCAACGCTGGACAGAGAGTGCCGGAGTGTATCGCGTTTACATCGGAGATTCTTCTGCGCGAATCAATCTCCCACTCAGGGCCAGTTACTCCCTGAAGAATACGATCGGCGGCCGGAAAGTTACCGTCGCTGCGTCGTCAACCTTCACCCCGGGGACGCGTAACGTTGTACAAGTCTTACTAGGTACGGGCGGCAACGAGGTTCTATCTGGCGTCAAGTTCAGTCTTAAGGCACCCAGCGGCTGGCAAGTGCTTCAGCTCAGTCGCCCGCCTTCAAAGATCGAACCGACGCAAGCGGTCGGCATTCGATTCGCAGTGACCTCACCCAGGTGGGAATCTGCGCAGGACGCCGTCTTGTATGGAACAGTCACATTCGCATCCAAGAAATGTTACGGAGCTTACGGAAGCCACCATGACTTATCACCGCCAAATGGAACTCCCGAATCCTCAAAACTTGACTTATCGTGGTGCACCGTGAGACGCCACGGCGGCTTATCAGTGCTGGTCGGGCAGCCATCGACTCTGCAATAGAACTTCACTGAAGCGCCGACATCATAACTCAGTAGATTGATCTACAGTTTCGCATTTAACGCCGGACCGTATCCCAAATGCGCCGCGGAAGCAACCAGCCACCAAATGGCATCATGTTTCAACCCTCCATTTTAAATTTGGATATGCGTTTCACTCGTTATCACATAGGAGCATTAGGTTCGTAAAGAGTGAGAATTGTCCAAATACATGACACCCAATTTTGCTTCTTACAGTCCAAGGCGCCGGAAGGAACAAATTTGAGGCCGAGACTGTCTTAACCGCGTTCGAACAGAATCAGCTGATCGGCCGGTTGAGGGACATTTGCCATCTCGGTGCATCGAGGAGGCGGTATGTCCAGTATGGATTTCTTGAACTAGTTGAGACGCAAAATCTGTCGGATCTCGTAGAAACTCCTGGAAACGTTGATCAACCTTTACACGATAGCCAACAGAATGAAAGCAGACACAGCAATCCAGAATTGGAATGTAACGGTGTCCTCGGTAGTGCGAAAAGAATTGGGATTTAATGCGCAAGCGCGTGGATCAATCGACGAGATGCGAGTATCCGCGCTGCGCACCCCAGGTCTTCCTCGCACGCGTGACAAAGAAATGCTGTCCATCTGTCGTAGCCGATGCAGGCTTGCGTAAGCGATATCGGCGCGAGCCATCACGTAGAACGCCCTGACTGTGAAAATCAGATGACCGAGGATGTTCCTGTCGTGGAGCTACCCGTCGCGGACGTGAATCAAGCTGTGGATGTTGGCGCGCAGATCCGCCCGCATATTCACCTTCACCGCCGCTTTGGTCGAGCGAAGCAAAGCTCATGGGAATTGCGACAACGACAGACCGATCATCGTCGACTCCAGTACGTAGGCGGTGTGCGCCCAATCGAGTCCAACGGGCTCTTGCGCTCACCGCTTGCGCGCAATACCACCCCGACGGTGCGCGAAGTCGGCATAGATACGGCAATAGCGCGTGGCGTTCGCGATGGCGAGCGTATTGCAGGAGTTTCGGCCCCGGATACCGATGCCGTAGAGCCGCTCGACCTGCGCGCGCAGGCACGCCTCGATGTCGTGCGGACTCTCGCCAAAATTCAGCTGCTTGGATGCCCTGCAGAGTTACTGATCCATGCACATGAATCTTTTCACCTTGTGATGGTCACCGTACTGCGCCACACAGCGCTCCAACACCGTCAGTGGCAGGTGATCCACCAGCGGAACATAGGCAGGCTTCCCCGCATAAATCGGCATGATCTCTGGAGACCCGTTCGGGGATCCCACCTGCTGGGACCGAAATGGTTCTCACCTTCGAAATTATGAGTTCGCTAACGCCTTTAGTCGCTTATCGCCGTACCGCTGATCAATGCTGGAACAGGCATAAATAGAATGGTCGGGCGTTTTGTTTGCAAGTTGCACGTCTGAATTGCCAATTAGGAAAGCACGGAATTTTCCGGTTTAGCTTCATACAGGTCCCATCTTGGAGGATTGACTATGATTGAATTCAATCGGCGGGAGTTCTTGCGGACAGGGCTTGCGCTCTCTGCCGCATCGCGAGTAGCAAGCGCCACCGACGCACGCGCTGCCAGTCCGAAGTCGCTCAACTCTCCGACACTCGCAATGCAAACTTTGGTCACTGGTCCGCGCGAACGACTTCTCTTTGATTTCGGATGGGAGTTCCATCTCGGTGACACTACTGCATTGCACAATCTCGGCGCTGGTGACGGACTCGGCGCCTTTTCAAAAACAGGTACTTTCAAGTTTGCTATGGAGAGCTTTGACGCTTCAAATTGGAAAGCACTGGACTTACCGCATGACTGGGCGATAGAACTGCCATTTGTCAATGACCCGGCCCTAGAAAATCATGGCTTCAAGCCGCTAGGGAGAGACTATCGGAATACCTCAATAAGTTGGTACCGCCGAATTTTTGTTGTACCAGCGGCGGACCTCGGCCGGAGACTCGTACTTGAATTTGAAGGTGTCTTTCGCAGCGCCATGGTATTCCTGAACGGTTGCTACGTGGGTCGTAACGATTCCGGATATGTACCGTTTGAATTCGACGTTACTGATTTTCTGAACTACGGCAGCGACAACGTGATCATGGTTCGGGTCGATGCCACCTACGGTGATGGCTGGTTTTACGAAGGAGCCGGCATCTATCGTCACGTCTGGCTTACCAAGACGGATCGCATGCACCTCGGTCATTACGATAGCGTGGTTCGCTCCGAGGTAAAGCATGGCCACGCTATTCTGATGCTCGAGACGCGTATCGAAAACGAGAGCGGCGAGTCGCGTAAGGCACGTGCTCACTGGAGCATAATTGACGCGGAAGGTGGCCAGATTGCTCACGCAGTGACAGATGAACGGATTCTGCGGCCAGGCGAGTCACAACCGTTCGACGCGCAAACGACCTTAAATTCACCAGCCTTGTGGTCACCAGATTCTCCTCACCTGTATACAGCGGTTGTTACGGTCGAAGGTGACGGCCAGATCATTGACGTAGAGCAATTCAGATTTGGCGTGCGTACAGTGGAATTCAGCGCGGACCGTGGTTTACTGCTCAATGGACGATCGGTCAAGATTAAGGGCACTTGTAACCACCAAGATCACGCAGGAGTCGGAACCGGCGTTCCCGATCGGCTGCAGGAATATCGCGTGAACGTGCTGCGCTCCATGGGATGCAACTCGGTACGGACCTCCCACAATATGCCTGCACCTGCCTGGGTCTCTGCATGTGACCGACTCGGCATGATGATGATGTGCGAAACTCGGACCATGAGTACGAGCCCTGATGGGCTCTCCGAACTCGAGACTATGATCAAGCGATATCGTAATTCTCCCTGTGTCATTCTCTGGTCGATGGGAAACGAGGAATGGGTCCTTCAAAATAGCCCAATGGGAGAGCGGATCGTGGCCGCAATGATCGCCCGGTCTCACGAACTTGATCCCACCCGGCTTTGCACGGCTGCCGTCAACGGCGTGTACGATAAGGGGGTAGCGCTCGCACTTGATGTACTAGGGTTTAACTACAATCTCGATGCCATTGATCCGTATCACGTCGCGCACCCAAGGCGTCGTCTCGTTGGATCGGAAACCGCTAGCGCCATTTGCACACGTGGAATCTATAGCACTGATCCGTTGCGAAATTGGGTAAGCGCCTACGACGTCAATCACACCAACTGGTCGGAGCTCGCCGAGCAATGGTGGCAGTTCTACGCAGCGCGCGATTTTCTGCCTGGAGGATTTGCCTGGACCGGATTCGATTATCGCGGTGAGCCCACTCCTTACGGCTGGCCATCGGTCAGCTCACAATTCGGGATCGTCGATACGTGCGGCTTTCCCAAGGATAGTTTCTACTATTACCGTGCATCCTGGGGCACAGAGCCAGTGCTGCATCTCTTTCCGCATTGGAACTGGGAGGGGCGCCGGTGCGAACCCATCAAAGTGTGGGTATATTCCAATCTGGATGAAGTCGAGCTCTTTCTGAACGGCACGAGTCTCGGCACAAAAAAGGTCCCACTGCTCGGCCACCTCGAATGGCAGGTCAACTACGAGCCCGGGACTCTTGAAGCTCGGGGACGCGGTCGTGGGCGAACTCTGATCGCGACGCGAGAGACGACAGGCGAGCCGGCGACCATCCGCCTGACACCAGACCATTCCGAAATCCGCGCCGACGGTGAGGACGTCGTGATCGTTCGCGTCGAGGCGTTGGACCATTCCGGAAGACCCGTCCCGACGGCAGACGTTCCCATTCAGTTTTCCATAAGCGGCGCCGGTAGATTCCGTGGCGTCGGAAACGGAGATCCGAATTGCCAAGAATCCGATCAGCAACCCATGCGCAGCCTTTTCAATGGTCTGGCGCAGCTCATCGTTCAAGCAGGGCGCGAGCCGGGACAGATCGTCATCGAGGCGCATTCCGGCCTTTACGCAGGTCCGGCACTACCGCGGGCACAATTGGTAGTCACAACGCGCAAGGTCGATCCCCGTCCGGCGGTCGCTTAAAGAAGAGCTCTTCTCTGAGCATGAGCGCGCCCTTTTTGATGTACGTCTGGTCACGCTCTTTGAGGGCGTTCCCGGTTCCCGTTCCCGTGCGCTCTACAGAATCTGGAACTGGAATCGAG
>JAJZGF010000171.1 GCA_021805025.1 Acidobacteriota bacterium | reverse complement strand
GCGGCGCTTCCGCACAAACTGAGAATTATTCTCCGCCGCTACAGGGAGCCAAAAAACACCTCGCACATCAACGCTTCCAGCTTGGAGAGTGCCGCATGAGCCGAGAGAGAACCTGGCACTGTCCAGTTATCCACATGAACTGGCTGAAAGATCATGCATATTTGAGCGACTGGTTGGCACTTCCGGTGGCGATTGCCTCTATGGTCTACCAGAATCGAGGGAAGCCATTTGCAGAAGTTGACTGGTCTCGCATGTTAATTTATGTGGCGTTCCTCTTGTCGCTTGCAGTTGTGTTCACTCCGACGTTTGATGAAACCGCCAGGTCAGCAGCTCGGTTTCTTGGCTTCTCGCTCATCGGATTTCTGATTGTGGACCGCAAACCACGAAAATAAGCGTGTACTCAATACGTACTCCGAAACCGCGTATCGGCCGTTCTGTGCGTTTCTATCGATCCTAAAGAATCAATAACTTGTTTAGAATAAGCGTGATAAGATAGAGCAAGCCCGTCCCAAGCGATTCCAAACTACTCCTCCTAAGCACATAATGACCTGTCAGCTACCCCGACCTCGGCTTGCTTCAACACTCCGACGATCTGCTCCACAGAAGACCGCTTCTTCTTCATCTGCCATTTCCTCCGCCCTCAAAGGCGCGGCTATGGCCGAAGATTAACATTTCAATTGGTCCAGTTTCTCCGGGGCCCATGACCACCAACTCCGACACATGCGTCAGTGGCCGTGGAATGGCGTCGGGTTCGCTTCATACCGGCTCGGAAATGGTATCGCCGCTTGGCTGGGCAACTAGAAATAAAACTTCCCGGCAAGCTGAATTGCCCTACCAGGTTGCGGATCGGCGCCGGTATTCACAGGTTGATCAACGGAACTGATGTTGCCGAAGAGAGAGCCGCAGCCGTTGTTGCTAACTGGTGGGCCGGCGTTACAGTTACCGATTGGATTGGCGAAGTTGGCATGATTGAAGGCGTTGTAGGCTTCCAGGCGTAGTTGAACGTAGCGCGGGCTTTCCAACCCGCCAACCGGGATGTTCTTGTAGATCTCAAAGTTGGAGTAATTGAAGCCTGGGCCGTGAAAGAAGTTCCGTTTCACATTTCCAAAGGTGCCGATTGGCTCCTGCGAGAATGTTGAAGGATTAAACCAGAGGTTGCCCGGTTTCCGCGGATTGAGCGTCTTGATGCGAAACGTCGAAGTGTTGGGAGTATCCGGGCACTCGACGAAGCTGAACTGATCGCAATAGAGCGAGTTGAATACGCCGTTATCGAAGACGGTGACAGGGAAGCCGGTTTGAAGCGCGGTGACTCCGGAAACGTGCCATCCGCCCAGCGCGGTGCGGGCGAGTGAATTGCCTCCAATGCCATGCGGCAAGGGAATTCCGTAGTTGTACAGACCGGTGAGCCGCTGACGCGCATCGTATGCGGAATCACCGTAGGCCAGATACTCGAAGCCGGGGAACGAATTGACGTTGTAGCCATTCGCGACTGAGTCCTCGAGGCTGGAGGCATTATCCAACGCATGACTGTAGGTATAGGCGAGAGAAAAATACAATCCATGCGTGGGAGCCTTGGCCAGCGAAACCTGCAGCGAGTTGTAGCTTGAGGCGCCATCGGTGTACATCGCGCCGATAGACAGGTAATCCGGCAGGCCATTGGGAAACACCCCCGGGATTTGCGATCCGGGAACAGTCGCCGGTTGTGTTTTGTTGCCGGGGAAGAACAGCGATTGCGATGCGCTGAGTTGAATGCAAGACAGCGTCTGGCCGCCCACTGTGATAGGCCCACCCGTTCCTGTACCCTGCAGGCAGGCGTCGTGGCCCGCCTGGGTCTCAGGATCGCCATCCCGCGCCCGCAACAGTTTCCTGCCCAGTGAACCGACGTAGCCCACTGTCAGCACCATATTGCTGGGCAGGGAACGCTGCACATTCAGGTTGAAGTTATAGGTGTAGGGAACGTCGTACGCGGAAGTCAGATTGTCCATTTCCAGTGGGTAAAGAGAAGCGAAGCTCACGTTCGACCCCGGCTTTGGAACTGTGTAGGGGAAAGGATTCGTTTGGTAGGACGCGCCGGGAGTGTTGGCTATGTCCTGGAATGGATTGGCAAAGCTGGGATTGCCGCCGAGCGCGGCTGCGCCGATGCTGTTGAGGGAGAATGGAGCATCCGCCGAGTTCTCCTGCGTCCCTTCCGCTTGTCCACGGTTCCAGTAAACTCCGAATCCCCCACGAATCACAAACGCATGTTCACCTGGGGTGCCGGTAAGCGCGGCCAGCCCGCTTTTGGGAGTCCACGCAAACCCCACCCGCGGAGACAGATGACTCCAATGAGTCGTCGGGCTGCCGTTCCTGTTGCAACCGGGGTCGCCGGGATAGAGCAATCCTGGAGGAGCGTTGGAAAAAACTCTTGATTGTTGGTTGCTCGCTACCCAACAAGTCACACCCACGCCCTGGTATTGCAAATTCTCGAGCGGAGTCTCGACGTCATAGCCGGTACCATAAGCCAACGTGAGAGTATCCGAAACTTTCCAGTGATCCTGCGCATATGCGTAATAATGCCAGGCCCTCACATCCACAAAGTAGCCCGACCCCTGGTTGTAGCTTGCAGGAACGCCGAGCAGAAAATCCGCCGCCGGATCACCCGAACTGTACGTTCCGGATTGGACAAAGTTGAAAGATCCGCTGTTGGAGGAATAGTAGGGATTGCTGAAGACGAAACGCTCTACATTTGCTCCGAACTTCAAGCTGTGGTTTCCGGCGACCTTGCTGAAGTTGTCGAAATAGTTGTAGTTTTCATCTTTGCGCGGCTGAGGGCCGTTGGTACTGAAGCCCAGCGCGAAATACCCGGCAACATTGATATAGGGCAGCGCACCCGCGGCTGCGTCCTGGGGGATGATGTTGAACCCGAACGAGGAGGGCGCGGCGAGTGTGGAAGCAGCCGGCTCCAGCTCGCCGAAGTTGTACCGGAAATAGCCGGCACGCAATTCGTTTAAAGTTGTGCCGTTGAAAACATGCGTCCATGACGCATTGAATATCTTGGTATGCGCCGAGTTATCGGCCGCAAAACCGGGCAGAGTGGCGCCATTGCCGGTCGATTGCGTCGAAGGCTGGGGCAGTGTATTCATGCTGGGATTCGAATCGAAAACCGTCGAGGCCCAGAGCGCGTCCTTCGACGTCAACTGATCGTCGAAGCGGATGATCCCCTGGTCGTCTCCGTCCGTGCTCGGAGCATTGTAGTTGTAGTAGTTGATGCCGCCGCTCGTAAAGTTTGACGGGGGCACATACTTGTTGAGCAGACGGGCCGCGATTGAATTGAAATTCGACGTCGGAATCTGCCCACTCGGGAAGCACTTATTCCATGGCGTTCCCTGGGGGCAAAAGCCGGTCGATCCCTGCAGGCCGGCGGGAAATGGGATCGGGTTGCCCGACAAGCCGCCATCCAAGGCGAAGTTGCCGTTTCTTTGATCGGTGCTGAAAACCGGGGTATTCGTTGTTTGCGCTGTGCTGCTTCTCAGCCCTTGATAGGCGAGAAAGAGGAATGCATGATCTTTTCGGATGGGGCCGCCAAGGGTGCCGCCGTAAACGTTCTGATGAAAAACAGGCCTGCTCGTCGAGAAATAACCGCCATTATTAAGAAATGTGTCGCGATAGAATTCGAAGCCATCTCCGTGGATCTGATTCGTTCCACTTTTTAGGGCTTCATCCACGATGGCGCCGGAGTTGCGGCTGAACTGTGGGTCGAGGGTACTGGAGATGATGTTTATCTCGGCCAGCGCATCGGGGTTCACGATGATTCCGGGTTGGTTGAGCAGAATATCGTTGATATCTGTGCCGTCCAGAAGGTAGGAGTTTTCCTGGGTCTGGCTGCCATTGGTCGAGAAAGTACCCTCACGGTCGTTTGCCTCGACCACTCCCGGCGCGGTCTTTTGAAACTGCACGGCATCGCGGCCTAGCGCTGGCAATTCCTCCAGCTCCGTAGATCCAAGCACATTCTTGAGCTGCACATCGGAGGTCTCAACTTGAACAGTTGTTGAATTGACCTGGACTGTTTGCGATGATGCACCAACCTGCAGCTTTGTATCGACTTCACGGGCGGAACTCAAATCCAGCATGATTCCGGTTGAAATGAATCTCTGAAATCCCTCTTTACCAACGATGACCGTGTATGGCCCACCAATGTGCAAATCGGGGAAATTATAGTAGCCTTTGCTGTCGGTCTGTTGAATATTCGAAATCCCCGTACTCGTGTTTAGGACGGTGACGGCAGCATTTGCGACAATGGCGCCGGTTGGATCGGTTACCGTGCCGCGAATCGACGCTGTAGTTGCTTGTGCCTGGATACGAACTGCACAAACTGACAAGCACGCGATCGCAGACATGCATAGTACGAGAGATTGAATACGAATCTTCACGAAGCCTCCAAAGTGAGCGGACAGGGATCTCCTACGCACTCTGCGTCAGCAATGCTGACGGCCATGAGCGAGGGAGAGCTGATGGGTAATTTCGTGCCGTCTAGAGTGACCTGTCTCAAAGGACGTGTGTAGAACTACGGGAACGCGGGCTAATTGTCGACGATTAAAAGGCTCGTGTCTTCGATAATGCGGAGGAGGTCAAAACCAATCGGTAGGTTGATATGCGGCGGTTCGGCAGAAGCCGCAACGGCGGGGAAAGTCCTCAATTGTCGGGACGGAACCAGCGATGGCAAATGCAACAGGGCTGCATCCGGGCCGAATACATTTGTGCAGACCAACCTGCCACATTCACACTTCGCTTGCGGGACGGCGGCGGATCATAAATTGACTCCGCCGCAGAGCAACGCGCACGCGGTGCAGAAAATATCGATAGGCAAGCTGATCCTGAACGGTTGGCACTATTGGCGCGTGGGGCGCTGAAGAACAAGATTCTGCTCGTCCGTCACCCCTGCCTTGCCGCTGACTTCCTTCAGCGTGCCTTCCCGCTTCGCCTTCACCCAGTTGGACAGCGTCTGCTCCACCACTCCCAGGCTGCGCGACGTCTCGGCAATGCTCTGGCCCGACTCCACCAGCCGCACCGCTTCCTTCTTAAACTCCAGCGTGTCCCTGCCCCGTTTTCCGTTCCTCATCTACCATCCCTTTCGCTATTACAGCAGCTCGCTAAGGGATACGTTTTACGCGGACAAGGTCACTACTTCACGGGACGGGCAATCGTCGTCTTCGCCTTCTCACCTGCAGCCCGCAGTGACAGATCCTGCAAACGTTTCAACCCAGCCCGGATTAAGGAACTCCTGTGGCGCCAGACCGAAGGTGCGCCGCACTTGCTGATCGGATGCACGCCGGGCTGCTAGCATTTCTCAGAGCGCGGCGAACATTCGCGCGGACCCAAACGCATAGGGGCTCGCCCAGGTGGCGCAGTTTCGACTCAACCGCAGACATGCGGATTTCTCGTTTTGGGCGGAGGCACTATGAACATAGACTTTTCCGGTAAGGTTGTGCTGGTGGCGGGCGGCACGGGCGGCCTGGGCAAAGCGGTGAGCCTCGCATTTCTGGGCGAAGGCGCTCTCGTGGCGGTTACCTATCGCAAAGAGGAAGAGTATGCCGCGTTGAGAAGTGCCGCGACCCATCATGCAGCAGCGCTCGAAGGCCACCGCGTCGATGTCACCGACGAATCCGCTGCGGCTGCCGTCGTCTCCAGCGTGCTCGCCCGGCACGGCAGGCTGGACGCCGTTGTCAATACAATAGGCGGCTACGCAGGCGGGATAAAACTGTGGGACCTGGAAACAAAAGTTCTCGATACAATGCTGTCGCTCAACCTGCGTTCGGGTTTCACATTGGCGCGTGCCGTCCTGCCGGCAATGTTGAAACAGGGCCGGGGATCCTTTGTCAACGTCGCGGCAAAGGCGGCGTTTGATCACGGTGCAGGCGCGGCCGCATATGCCGCTTCCAAGGCCGCCGCAGTGGCGCTCATTGATTCGCTTGCTGCGGATACGAAGGGGTCCGGGGTCAGAGTCAACTCCATTTTGCCAAGCATCATCGATACGCAGGCAAACCGAAATGCAATGCCGAGCGCAGACTTTGCTGCCTGGCCCAAGCCTGACGAGATCGCACAGGTCATCCTGTTCCTGTGTAGCACCATGGCCAGCACAATTCACGGAGCCGCAATACCGGTCTATGGCAATAGCTGACTGGTCTGCCGGATGGATGCCGCACTTAGAGAGGCAATGACCAGGGCGACTGCGAGGGTAAGGAAAAGGATAATCAGCGGCGCGTGCAGCGACAGAATGATCCCCGCCAGCATAGGGCCCATCACCGCGCCGGCGCGGCCCAGGCCCATCGCCCATCCAAGGCCGGAACTGCGCACCTCGACCGGATAAACACAGGTCGCAAGCGGGTAGATGCCGTTGAACCCGCCCTGCAGGGTTACGCCGATGGCGAATGCAGTCGCCAGCACGGCGTCCACCGGCATGGTCACTCCGCCAAAGATAATCAGCAGCCCGGCCGCGGCCAGCAGGAAGATCGTAATAAGCAGTTTCAACTGGGCCGAGTCTGACATGCGAGCCAGAACGATTGTCCCGGCGAATGCCCCCGCATTGTAAACAGCGCCGGCATAAATCCCTGACTTTGGATCCAGCCCTGCATCGATGGCCAGCTTCGGTATCCAGCTCACGATGGAGTAAAGAACCATGTAGCCGAAGAAGATGGCAGACCACAACAGCAAAGTATCGTGACGCAGACTCTTGCCGAGAAGCCTGGACAGAGCATGTTTCTCGCGTGCCGGAGACTTTCTGGAAGGCAAGGCCACCAGAGAGGGCTCGTCCAGCGGGTGATTCATGTAGTTCAGCGGCTCGAGCGATCCGCCGGCGCGCAGGTGCTCCAGAAAAGCAACTGACTCCGGCAGCAGAAGAAGGCCTATGGGGAACAACACCAGCGAGCCGAAACCGGAGAACAGCAGGATGCTGCGCCATGAGTGATGGATGAGCGCCCACGCAGTGACAAAGCCCGTGGCAGTGGCGCCGATGGGGTACCCACCCTGCAGCAGCCCGACGGAAAAATTACGCCTGTGCGGGGGCGCAAACTCCGCCACCAATGCCGTCATGCACGCCAGAACCGTTCCGATCCCCATGCCCACGAGCACACGCGCCAGAAGCAGAGCAACAACGCCGGGGGCAAATCCGCTCAAAACCATCCCGGCCGACATCATCAGCAGCGATGCCAGGATCAGGGGCCGTCGGCCGTAGCGGTCGCCGAGGGGCGCAATGATCAGTCCGCCGATGGCCATGCCGACCAGTGTGGCGCCGAAGAT
>JAJZGF010000170.1 GCA_021805025.1 Acidobacteriota bacterium | reverse complement strand
TTGCCGGTGGGAACGCCGTGCTTTTCAATCGCGCCCAGGTCGCCGGCCTCGCGCGCCTTCTTCTGCTGCTCGATCAGCTCATCCACCTGCGCCTTCAGCGTGGAATCGTGCGTGGTAAACGCGGCCACCAGAGGATGCTGAGGCGCCAATTGCACGCTTGTCGCACCAAAGATGGTGTCCACTCGCGTCGTGAAGACGCGAATCTTATCTCCGCTGCCCTCCACAGTGAAATCGACTTCAGTTCCTTCGCTACGACCGATCCAGTTGCGCTGCATGGTGCGGACTTTTTCCGGCCAGCCGTCGAGCTTGTCCAGGCCGTCGAGCAGTTCCTGCGCGTAAGCGGTGATGCGGAAGAACCACTGCACCAGGTCTCGCTGTTCCACGAGCGTCGTCTCATGCCGCCAGCAGCAGCCATTGACCACCTGCTCATTGGCCAGCACGGTTGCACAGTCCGGGCACCAGTTCACCTTGCTCTTCTTGCGGTACGCCAAGCCTTTCTCATACATGCGCAAGAAGAACCATTGGTTCCAGCGGTAGTACTCGGGCAGGCAGGTGGTCACTTCGGTGGCCCAGTCGAATCCCATGCCCAGCCGCTCGAATTGCCGCTTCATGCCGGCAATGTTCGCGAGAGTCCACTCGCGTGGCGGTGTATGGTTTTTGAGGGCGGCATTTTCCGCAGGCAGCCCGAATGCATCCCATCCCATCGGATGCAGTACGTTGTACCCGCGCATCCACATATGCCGCGCCAGGGCATCGCCGATCGAGTAGTTGCGCACATGCCCCATGTGCAACTGGCCGCTGGGGTAGGGCAACATCTCCAGCACGTAATACTTGGGCTTGCCGCACCCAACCGGCTCCGCCGCATAGAGAGCAGGGTCAGCGGCCCAACGCTGCTGCCATTTGGGTTCAATTGCCGATGGGTCGTAACGAAGGTCTTTTTCTTCCGTCATACACTTCCAGTGTAAACGGGGCAGCGTGCCTGCATTGAGGCATCAGAGCACGCTGCATACGGATTGCGGTGCAGGGGCCGCGGACTGCTTCAGATGCCACCGTTCACCGCATCATTGCAGGCGATAGGCAGGTCCTCTGCGAGGATTCACAACTTCGCCGGACCGTGAGACGTTGACTCGACCAAGGGTCAAGTGCGGGGAGGCTAATCGCGCCCATCCAACTGTACGAACCCGCTCCCCGACATTCCAAATACCATGGCAATGGGCGTTGACGGGTCTGCTCCTTCTCTGCAAAACTCTCGCGCATGGGATATGCCGGCAAAGTGGAATACGCCGAGGCCCGCAAAATCCGCGAGCACAACAAGCCTTATTACCGCTTGGCGCACTGGCCCATCTGGATATGGGTCTTCTTTCTTGCACCTGGCCCGCTGACGTTTTCGCTTTTCGCGCATGGTTTCAGCCGCTCAAACTCCGCCTGGCTGGCCGCGGTAATCATCGGCACAGGGATTGCAGGCCTGCGCGCGCAACTGCCGGGCGTAGAATATCGACCCTACATTCTCCGCTTTGACGAAGATAAGCCCAATCCCCTCTACCGGCGCATCTGCTACACCTTTGCCTGGAATGCAGTGCTGAACTTTGCGCTTCTGAACCTGACGGGCCTTTTGCTCGCGGTCATCCGCGGGGTCTGGGCCATGAAGCAGATCTATCAGTACGGCTACCTGTCGATCTTCATTCTCATTCTCGTGCTTGGCTTGCTCGGCAAGTTACCGCGCGTGGGGTCCCGCACCAAAGGTGAAGGCGTCGAGCGCCGCTACTTCTACGGCTCTGTCTGGGCAGTCACAGCGGCGCAGAGCGTTCTGCTGATTCTGTGGAAGGCTCTGCCGCGCGGGCACGCAGCCGACGGGCTCAAGCTGACTGTTTATCTTGCGGTGCTGGCCTTCATGGGCTGGCTGGCATATCGAGGCAAACTTTATCGGACACGCCCCATCGTTCCCGGCGATGTGATGGTGGATTGAATGAAGACGATCGGAGCCTGCGGAAGGGGGCACCCCCCAATGTGCGCGCGGGCGAAGCGCGCGAGACGGTTCAACCCCGCACTTATCTTCTCGCAGTGACAGGACTGTAGCCCGATGTGGCAGCTTTTTTCAAAGCCGCCAGACCTTCATCGATCGTTAGCAAAGGAGTCGTCCTGGTGGTTTTGAGGGCTCCGCCTGCACCGATGGCAAGGGCAATCGCGGCCGCGCTCACGTTGTTCGGCATCTCCATGATGCACACGACGTCCTGATCGCCGAAGGACAACCACAGGCCAACCAGCTTACCGCCAAGTTTCTCAATTGCCCTGCGCACAACCTCGGAGCGATCCTCAGGCTTCCTGATCAATACCCGCAACGCTTCAGCGCTATAGGATGCCTGCACAAGATAACTGGGCATGGTTCTTCACCTCATTCATAATCTGTTAGAGATTCAAGCCCGGCGGAAGACCGAAGTATACACCCCATTCCTTGTGCGATGACCACCCTCCCAGGAGGTTGGCAAGTCCGGTTGCCGGAAGTCCCTAGAGGGTTGGTTCCACACGCTCCACCTGCTACACTCTCAATCGTCATGGTTGGTGCAAGTGTCCTGGTCATCATTGTTTCTTACCTCCTGGGGTCTATCCCTGCCGGATACCTGCTGGTACGCGTGATCCGCAAGCAGGATATCCGCACCGTGGGAAGCGGCAATATCGGCGCCACCAACGTATTGCGTTCTGGCGGTAAAGGGCTCGGCGCTGCCACGTTCCTGCTCGACATGCTGAAAGGCTGTGCGGCGGTCTGGCTTGGGGCGCTCGGAGCACCAATCCTGATGCCTGAAAGTCCGCTCCGCAACGTGGAAGCACTGGCGGCTCTTTGCGCAGTGCTTGGACACATGTTTCCGATTTGGCTACGATTCCGCGGCGGCAAGGGCGTTGCCACGGGCTTCGGCGTGTTTCTTGTGGCTGCTCCATGGGCGGCCTTGGCAGCCATCAGCGTCTTTTTTGTCGTGCTCTCCCTGACACGATTTGTCTCTCTGGCTTCCATTCTTGGCGCCGCCAGCTTTCCGGTTTTTGCGTGGTTCCTAGTAGAGGGCGACAAACCTTGGCCGTTTCTCGCCGTGCAGACGATCGTCGCGCTGCTCATTATTGTGAAACATCATCAGAACATTCGCCGGCTGCTCTCCGGCACTGAGAGCCGCTTCGGCTCCCATGCACGCGAAGGGAGACCCGCATGAGCCAAATTGCTGTTCTTGGTTCCGGAGCCTGGGGCACTGCCATCGCTCTCTCTCTACATCGCCGTGGCGGGCATCAGGTGACGCTCTGGTCGCACAGCGCCGAGGAAGCTCATCATATCTCCACTACGGGTGAGAATACCCAATTCCTCCCCGGCTTCCCAATTCCGGCAGACCTTGCGGTCACCTCCGATGCAGCCGCAATCACTTCCGCGAACATCGTCGTCTCCGTCATTCCATCCGAGTTTCTGCGCCCCACGCTGGCCCGTCTCGTCCCACACCTGCGCAACGGTAGTTTCATCGTAAGCGCCACGAAGGGTGTGGAAGATCGTACTTTCCTGCGCATGACCCAGGTCATCTCGGAAACCCTCGAGCCGGCCGGACTCCTGCTTTCCATCGGCGCTTTCTCAGGACCCAGCTTCGCCCTTGAAGTCGCCCAGGGCCAGCCAACCGCCGTCACAGTAGCCTTCAGCGACCCCCTGATCGCCACCCTCGTCCAGCAGGAATTCTCCTCGGAAACGCTTCGGCTCTACACGACAACGGATGTGATTGGAGTTGAACTTGGGGGCGCACTCAAGAACGTCATCGCGATTGCCGCCGGCGTGGCGGCCGGCATGGGACTTGGCTACAACTCCGCCGCCGGGCTGATCACGCGCGGCATTGCAGAAATTACGCGGCTCGCAGTTGCGTGTGGAGGACGGCGTGAGACACTGGCCGGCCTCTCGGGAGTTGGAGATCTGGTGTTGACTTGCACGGGTTCGCTCTCGCGCAATCGCACTGTGGGCCAGGCGCTGGGCCAGGGACGCAAATTGCCTGAGATTCTGGAGAGCCTTGGCGGCAAGGTGGCGGAAGGCGTGCGCACCACGCGCGCCGCACTGGGGCTTGCGCGCAAGCACGGCATCGAAATGCCAATTACCGAGCAGATGGAACTCATCCTCGATGAAGGCAAGGACCCGCGCGAGGCGATCCGGGACCTGATGCTCCGGCCCGGCAAGGACGAGCACTAGCCTGCATATCTTCCGCCGCAAGGAGTTCATGGCCCGGTGGGAGGCCAAAGAGAATCAAGTGGGCTTCCTGTTCGGACTCGCGCGCGACAGCCGGCTTCAGGAGATCATCGGCAAACAGATGCACGAAGCCAAGCTGGGACATACCGCGACCGGCAGCCGCTCTTCCCACATCCGCCGTGCAACAGGCGCGGAGGAGGCATGCCCCAAATCCAACTCCGGTGCTGAAAAGGTCTCCTCCCGCATGCGCTGGACCGTTTCGAGGACAACTTCTTGCCGGGAATCAACCTTGCAGGCCCGCTCAGCCTCGCCCCCTCGGTGCAAAAATCAACCCCAGAGAAGTCGCGGATAAAGCCGAAAGGGGGCCGCGTTCACCTCAGAACGACGCGGCATCGGAGTCATGATGCAATTCAGCCCAGCCACATTCTGACCACCGCGATCACTCGTTTGCCCTTCAAGGATTAAAGGTTGTCGAAGGGCCCAGTCGATCTGCTCCGAGCCAGGTTTGTTTGGTACAATTTGAATCACGGGACATGGACAGATGTTCTCGGGTTGCGATTCTCCTGCAACGGCATCGATGGCGAGGGTTCATGCCGCCCATAAGCCGCGGAAATCGGTTAGATCCCGTGGAAGAAACGGGAGAGGAATTAGACAGTAGCGAAAGACAGCAATTTCTTGGACTTGGCGCATGTAGAAGAAATAGCATGGGGGACGTAGCTCAGTTGGTTAGAGCGCTGCCCTGTCACGGCAGAGGTCGCGGGTTCGAGCCCCGTCGTCCCCGCCATACAAAGCAAAAGACTTAAGCTTGTATGGCTCCTATAGTGACAATCCACAATCCGATCCACAATTCACTGCACTGGACGACTTCCAAGTCCTACTGCGTCCAGGAAGGCGCCCTGCGCTGCCTGTTTTTCGTCGCGGTCGTCTTGCGTATACAGGTTCATGGTCGTGCGGATATCGCTATGCCGCAACATACCCTGCACCGTCTTCGGATCGACCTTCCCCTTGTTCACGAGCCAGGTGCTCAAGCTGTGCCGCAGGTTGTGAAGACCGAAGCGCTGCCCCTTCACGAGTACGACGCCAGCGCTGACCGCCGCCGGCCGCAGGTGGTCCTGCACGAATGTCGATGCCCAGATGGGCACCTCTCCGTCCTTGAGTAGCGACGGAAAAACGAAATCATCGACCTTCGAATGTGGACTTTGCGCACGCCATTCTTTCAGATACTGCGCTAATACCGGATGCATCGGTACGAAGCCGTTCGAGGCCGCCGTCTTGGTTGCGCCGTCCTCCCCCTTGGCCCATCGCTTCGATATGCGGATCTGCCCGTCGCTCCACAGGATGTCTGACCAGCGCAGCGAGATGATTTCCGATGCGCGAAGCGCCGTGGCGGCACAGGTCAGGACAAGTGTGTAGTGCAGCGGGTTCGTCAGCTTTTTGAGGATGGCAAGGGTTTGCTGAGGTGTGATTACGACTGCCTTGTAGAGGGACTGCGACCGCGTCTCGACGTGCTCCACTGGATTCTTATCGACGCGCCCGTGCAGGATGCCGACCTTATAGACCCGGTGCATGATGCCACGGATCTTCGAGACCGTCGTCCAGGCCAGTCCATTGTCGGTGTGAAGCGACTTCAGCCAGCGTTGAATTTCCAGTGGTCTGATATCGCTTGCAAGTTCATTACCCCAGCGGGCAATGAGGTAGTCCCGGACGTAATGCTCCACGATCGGGATGGTGTTGACCGACTTTGGGCGCGCTGCATCCTCGCCAAAGTCAGCCTTCAAATAGTATTCCGCGAGAGCGTCGAAGCGGATGCGAGGAGCAGATTCTTCACTATTGATGCGAACCAGGAGCCCAAGCCTGTCTACCTCTCGCCATGCCGCCTTCTCAGTCGGTAAATCCCGGAGAAGACCGACAGGCAAGGTATTTTCTTTGCGGCTACCGTCCGCTGTGTTGAGCCTGTACCGAAGCATCCACACATCTCCGCCCTTGCGGGACACAAGTCTGAGTGATCCCCTCTGATATGCCATAACGTCTCATTTCAGTAGGGAACGCCTAATCATTGAATGATACGCCCGCTCGCTTTCTGGCGGACGGCGTTGGTCCCGGCCATTCTTGCGATCAATTGCCGCGGCCAGCTCCGAAGGGCGGAAGACCCAAGTCTTGCGCAAGTCGCCAGTCCCTATCGGGTAAGCGCCCGCGATTCCGCGGCGAGCCAGTTCCGTGAGAAAGCGTCGGCTAATTCCGACGAACTTAGCGGCTTCCTGGGCGGACACGAAAGGTTCGGGTGTCATGACAAATTCCTCCGTCAGGCGCCATGCAGCCTGATGCGAAAAGACCGATTGCGTCGATCCAGCGCGTCTCTGCACAAGTCTGTGCCACGCGTCAGAAACCGTCCAATACTTCCTGTCTATGCCGCCATAACTTTTCATCTATGGCTGGAAACGGGTGAAAGCGCGTATCGGATAGGGAACCAAAAAGTGCCCTATTGACTCACAATCCCTTGTCATGAAAGCTGGAGATGAGATCGACTTCGAGATGGTTGAACGACTTGCTGCCTTGTTTCTTGTCCGTTGCGCACTGGAGACCCAGGCCATGCATGATCTCGTGGAGTTCAGGCATCTGAAGTACATCGCCGTGGTGGCCGAAGAGGCCAACATCACGCGGGCCGCGGAACGCCTCTATGTGGCCCAGCCTTCCCTGAGCAAGCAAATTAGAGACATTGAAGACGAGATCGGGTTCCCGATCTTCATACGGCAACGCGATGGCGTTCGCATGACGCCATCCGGGCAGATGATTGTCGCCTACGCGCAGGAAGCGCTTGCGCGCCGCGCCGAAATTGTTGCGCTGGCCCGCGCTGTTCACACGGGCAACGTGCCTCCCCTGCGGCTTGGATATTCCTCCTTCATCAATCCTGCGCTACTGCAGCATCTGCGCGATTCCTATTACGCATGTTTCCCGGATTGCTCGGTTCACCTCACAGGAGGTAATTCCTCGCACATGCTTCAGCGGCTGGAGCAAGGCGCGCTCGATGGTGCATTGTTGCCATTGCCGATTGAAGGCCGCAACTGGATGGTGCAGCAGGTCGCCAGCAATCCGCTC
>JAJZGF010000032.1 GCA_021805025.1 Acidobacteriota bacterium | reverse complement strand
AGGAGCGACTTTGATGGGGACGCGTTGGAAACTGAATTCCCGTGCCTGGGCGTGCAGTCCTGCTGATTTTTGCAGCCGCCTGCGCTCCTCAGTCCTCTTGCTGCTGGAACACATTCGCATCTAGACTTGTGATGGCAGGAGTTGACCTGTCTTGCTCTCGATCACCGGCAGGACAATATGGAGCGAGTCGCGACGGGCAGCAGCTCAGGAGCATCTCAGCGGAGGCAGAGCGCTACCTGAAATACTTCTGGCCCGAGGGATTGCCTGTAAGTGATTGATGCGAAAGTGGCGGAATTGGCAGACGCACCAGACTTAGGATCTGGCGGGGTAACCCATGAGGGTTCGAGTCCCTCCTTTCGCACCACCCTATCACGCAATTTCATCCAACTCCTGGAGCGCGACGACACGGGCCGCGCCCGTCCGGAGTAATCTATTGAGACCATGAGTCCAACCGCACAGCAGCCCCAGATGCACCTTGAGCAGTCACCCGACTACCGCGAATCCTATGCCAACAGCGTGCAGGTGCGCGTAAGCGTGTGGGATTTTCAGCTTGTCTTTGGACTGGCAGCCAGCGAGGGCCCGGAGCAGGTGACGATCCGGAACCATCAGGCCATCTTTCTCAGCCCTCAGCAGGCCAAGGCCCTGTGGAACGTGCTGGGGCAGAACATCGCGCAATATGAGCAGGCATTCGGCACGTTGAACCTGGAGCCGCAAAGCCATAACTTTCCCCAGGGACCGGTGAACTGAGGCGTGCGGCTGCCCGCCTTCCATGGTTGAACGCATGCGCTGGAGAAAACTCCTTGAGCCGCGGATGGATGCTCCATTCCCGCTGTGGATGATCTTTCCGATCATCTTTGTCGTGCTTTATTTCAGCCACTTCACGCTGCTCGGGTTGCCCTACTACTGGGATGAGGCGGGCTATTACATTCCCGCGGCCTGGGACTTCTTTCGCACCGGCTCTCTGATTCCGATTTCCACGTTGAGCAACGCGCATCCGCCGCTGCCTAGTGTGTATCTTGCGCTCTGGTGGGAGTTCTCTGGTTTTTCGCCGGAGGTCACCAGAGAGGCCGTGCTGATCGTGGCATCGCTTGCCCTGCTGGCCGTCTGGCGGCTCGCGTTGAGGCTCACGGGCTCGCCCATCGTGGCACTGTGGACGGTGGTGCTGACCGCGCTGTATCCCATCTGGTTTGCCCAGAGCAGCCTGGCTCATGCGGACATCTTTGCAGCGGCCTGCACGCTGTGGGGCCTGGTGTACGCGCTGCCCGATGAGGACCGCAACCCGCGCGCCGCTGCTTTGTGGTTTACGGCGGCGGCCTTGTGCAAGGAGACCGCCGTTGTGGTGCCCCTGGCGCTTGCTGTGTTGCGCCTGGCTCAGGCATGGAAGGCTCCCGCGCCGCGCGCCGCGCACCGCTTGCACGAGAGCGCGTGGCTGGCGGCTACCTGCCTGCCGCTGGCTGGCTGGTACGCATGGCACTATGCCAGAACGGGCTTTCTCTTCGGCAATCCAGAGTTCCTGCGCTACAACGCGCAGGCGACGCTTGCGCCGCTGCGCATCCTGGCGGCATTTGGGCACCGCGTATTGCATCTGACGGCGCACATGAACATGTTTGTCCCGGTGCTCATCGCGCTGGCTTCCTTGCTGCTTCCCGTGCGGCACGGGGCAGAATCGATCTCTCGCCCCGGCATCCGTCCGGGTGCGCTGCGCAGTATCTTTTACCTCCTTCTCGTAAATGCGCTGCTCTTTAGTGTGATCGGGGGAGCGTTGCTCACGCGCTATTTGCTGCCCATGTATCCACTGGTGCTGCTCCTTGCCGTGTCAACCATCTACCGGCGTGCTCCTTATTGGCAGGCATTTGTGACGCTCTCCGGCATTGCATTTATCGCGGGTTTATTTGTCAATCCACCGTATGGCTTTGCACCGGAAGACAATCTCGAATACGCGCGCATCACGCGGATGGAGCTGGCCGGAATTGCTCAGCTTCGTGCGCGCTATCCGGGCGCGACTGTCCTCTCAGCCTGGCCCATGACCGACGAACTGACGCGGCCCGAGCTGGGTTACGTGAAGACGCCGTATGCTGTATTTCCCCTGGAGGACTTTACGGAGGAGCAGATTGCACGCGCTGCGGCCGTGCCGGGAAAATACTCGGCGGCGCTGGTGTTTTCAACCAAGTACGATCCGCCCTCCCCACTCTTTAACCTGGGCGCCGAAAGCAAGGCGCTCGACGAACGCTACTTTGGCCTGCACAACGACCTGAAACCGGAGGCGATTGCCGGGCAACTGGGCGGCAAACTGGTGTGGGAGAGCGAGGACCAGGGAATGTGGGTTGCGTTGATCCGGTTCAACCGGCAGTTTGAAGCGAGCTTGCGATAGTCCGACGGCGCATCGCGCTGCGAAGCGCACCCTCGCCCGAACCCCTATAATCAGCCTTGTTGTGCATTCTTATTTCTCATTTCGCGCAGGTCCGTGCAAGCTTGGCGGGTTGAGCGCCAGCCTGTTGTCTCTGCTGATGTTTGGAATCGGCCCTGTGGCGCGTGGACAGGTGGGCGCGCCGGGCGGCGAGAATGTTTCCGTAGCAGAACGCGGGCGGATTCTCCTGGTCCTTCCATTTGACAACCGCACGACCAACCCCAGCCTGGACTGGATTCGCGAAGCGGCGCCGTCGCTTTTGAGCAGCCGGTTTGCCTCGGCAGGTTTCTCGCCAATGAGCCGGGCAGACCGCATGTACGCGCTCGACCATCTGGGCCTGCCGGAGGGGTTTCAGCCGTCGCGGGCCAGCGCATTGAAGCTGGCGCAGACGCTGGACGCCGATTCCATCATAGTCGGCAGCTACATTACCGACGGGACCGACCTGGTGGCGGAGGCGCGCGTGGTAGACGTACCGCATCTGCGCATGGGCCTGCCGGTCACTTCGCGCGGTGCAATGCACGACCTGATCGACGTCTTCGACAGCCTCGCCTGGCAGTTGACGCGCCAGCTTGATCCGCAGTTCAGCGGGAACGAAGAGACATTTGTGGCTGCGGGCAAGGGGATTCGCCTGGATGCCTTCGAGCAATACATTCGCGGGATTACGGAGCAGGATCAGGCGGAGCGGCTGCGGCACCTGAATCAGGCGGTGGCGCTGAGTCCGGATTTCAGCCAGGCCTGGATGGCTCTGGGGCGCGAAGACTATAACGGGCAGCAGTACGAGGAGGCCGCGAAAGCCTTCGACAGGGTAGTCGGCGCGAACGATCCGGATATGCTGGAGGCCGGCTTCTACCGCGGATTGTCGCTGCTGTTTTCAGGGAATTATGCGCAGGCGCAGTTGGCGTTCGGCAATGTGGCGCGGGTGTTGCCGCTGGCCGAGGTGGTGAACAATGAGGGCGTAGCCGTCAGCCGTCAGGGGCATGATGGCAGCCCGCTGTTTCTTCAGGCCGTCTCAGCGGACAACAACAATGCCGATTATCACTTCAATCTGGGTGTGAGCCTCATGCGTCACGGGGCAACAAGCCAGGCGATAACCGAAATGGCGCAAAGCCTGAAACTGCGGCCCAACGATAGCGAAGCGCAATCGCTGCTGAAAGCCTGGAAAACGCCGGCTGCGCCACCCGCGCCATCCACGGCGATGGCCGGCACGGACCAGACCGCGGAGGAAGATGCGAAGCCGGACCCCCTGGAGCGCATTGTGCGTACCTTCGACGCGATGGCCTTTCGACAAGCAGCAGTCATGATGGACCAGATGGAGGCAGCGCATCTGGCTGCGCTAACTCCGCATGAGCGGGCTGTGAAGCTGGCCGGGCAGGCAACAGACTACCTGAATCGCGGGCTGATTCTGGAGGCCGAGCGTTTGTATCAATCCGCTGAAACCGCTGACGGGTCACTCTCTGAAGCGCATCTCGGACTTGCCCAGGTGCGCATGCGAACAGGCGACCTGGCGGCGGCGCGTAAGGAAGTCGGCGAGGCGCTGCAACTTGACCCGGGAAGCAAAGCAGCGCAGGATTTGAACCGCCGGCTTGAGACACAAGCGGGGCAGAAGTAGTAGCACCTGATTGAGGGGCAAGCCATGCAGCAGGGAATTGGGCAATGGCGCAGGAACGCGGCGAGCGGGTTGGCCGTGTGTGGACTATTGCTGGCAATGGCGGCAGCTGGCGCGCAACAACCGATAGTGGAGAAGCTCGTTCTCGATGACACCATCCAACCGGTGAGTGCCGGGATGCTGGAGCGGGCCATTGCGCAGGCTAGCTCTAATGGAGCAGCGGCGCTGCTCGTGGAACTGGACACACCCGGCGGGATGCTGGAGTCGACGCGCGCGATGGCGGGTTCGATTCTCGGCTCGCGTGTGCCGGTGATCGTCTACGTAGCACCTGCAGGCGCGCGGGCCGGCTCTGCGGGATTCTTTCTGATGGAGGCTGCGGACATAGCGGCGATGGCTCCTGGGACGAACGCGGGGGCGGCGCATCCGGTGATGGAGTTCGGCGGCAAGCCGGACGAGACGATGAACGAAAAGATCGTGAACGACACGCAGGCCTTTCTCCGTTCCTATGTGACCAAGCGCAATCGCAACGCTGAGGCCGCCGCGGCTGCGGTGCAGTCGTCGCATTCTTATACGGCCGAAGAGGCTCTGGAGCAGCACCTGATTGACCTGACGGCGACCAGCGACACGCAGCTGCTGGCCGCGCTGGATGGGCGCGAAATTACGCGCTTGGATGGCTCGAAGCTGACCCTGCATCTGGCCAACGCACGGGTTGAGCTGGTGAAGCCGACCTTGCGCGAGGATTTGCTGGGCTGGCTGGTGGACCCGAATATTGCGCTGCTGCTGTTGGTGGCGGGGGGACTGCTGATCTATCTGGAGTTCAATACGCCGGGCACGATTGTGCCGGGCACGTTGGGCACGTTGATGGTTCTGCTGGCGATCTTTGGATTAAACCTCCTGCCGATTCGTTACACGGCGGTGCTGCTGCTGGTGGCTGCCATGGTGCTGATGGTGCTTGAAGCCAAGTTTGGCGGCCATGGCGCGCTGGCCATTGCCGGAATCGTCTGCCTGACCTTTGGCACGCTCACACTGGTGGCCGCGCCGGTGCCGGAGATGGGCGTGAGCCCATGGGTGGCGATCGGGGTGAGTGCGGGATTTGGCGGAATCACGGTGCTTCTGGTGCGATTAGCGGTGCGGGCCCGGCATTTGAAGGCGCAACTGGGAGCTGATGCGCTGATTGGCAAAATGGCTTCGGCCATGGAAGCGCTCACACCGGAGGGCCATGTGCTTGTCGAGGGCGAGATATGGCGCGCCGTAGCGAGTGAGCCCGTCGCAGCAGGAACGCCGCTGCGCGTGGTAGGGCATGAACAGTATCTTTTGCGGGTATCGCCCGCGGAGTCATCGCGCGCGCCGGAGCAGCCTGCGTAGCCAGTTTCATCCTGCGGTCTGGAGTACAATCCGTCCTGAGTGAGGAAAGACCCATGTCCGATCTGCCAATTCCGATTCTTGTTGTTGTCGCCATTGTGGTTCTCTACCTGATTAACTCCATCAAGATCCTGCGCGAGTATGAGCGCGGGGTCATCTTTCGCCTTGGTCGCGCCTTGCCGGTGCCTAAAGGGCCGGGCATTATTCTGGTCTTTCGACCTCTTGATCAGATCATCCGCATCACGCTGCGCCAGCAGGTGCTGGAGGTTCCGGCACAGGACGTGATTACTCGCGACAACGTGACCCTGAAGGTGAATGCCGTGGTCACGCTGTATGTGGTGAACCCAAACGATGCGGCCATCAAAGTGGAGAACTACGTGTACCAAACCTCGCAGTTTGCGCAGACCACGCTGCGTTCTGTGCTGGGCGAGGTGGAGTTGGACACAGTCCTCAGCCATCGCGACCAGCTCAACCTTAGAATTCAGTCGATCATCGACCAGAGGACAGAGCCGTTCGGAGTCAAGGTGATATCGGTTGAAGTGAAGCAGGTGGACCTGCCCGAGCAGATGTTGCGCGCCATGGCCAAGCAGGCCGAGGCGGAGCGCGAAAAGCGGTCGAAAATCATTCATGCGGAAGGCGAGTTCAACGCGGCGCAAAAGCTGGTGGATGCCGCTGCGTTGATGGCGACGCAGCCGATGACCCTGCAACTGCGGTACCTGCAGACGCTTTCCGACATTGGCGTGGAGAAGAATACAACGGTGGTCTTCCCGTTGCCGCTGGAGTTGCTGTCGCTGTTGAACAAGGTGAGCCTTTCGGCCCCGGGAACGGCGGAAAAGCCCTGAGCGCAGATGCGGATCAAGCTGGTATAGCGCGCGCCGAAAATGCCCTTGGGTGAGGTGGTTCTCCAATTCTGAAGCGAGTGGACTGAGGGCGGTGGAGGTGTATGCGTCGAGGGATGGGCGGCGACGAGTTCGAGACGGAAGAAGCGCAGCCGGAGCGGGAAATCACGCTTGGCACTGCGATGCTGGTTGTGATCGGCTGCGGCGTAGTGCTGCTTTGCGGGCTTTGTTTCTGGATCGGATTGGCAGCCGGCCGGCGCAGCGCAACGACGCCGGGGACTGCGGCGGCGCAATCCGTTGAGGGCCTTGCCGTTCAGGAACCGGCGGCCGGTTCGTTGGCCAAACCGCAGGCCGCCGGG
Source organism: Acidobacteriota bacterium (assembly GCA_021805025.1). Lineage (GTDB taxonomy): Bacteria > Acidobacteriota > Terriglobia > Terriglobales > Acidobacteriaceae > Telmatobacter. The sequence goes on along the minus strand of JAJZGF010000032.1, from coordinate 22,526 downwards.
ATGGTGCCGGAGCGGTCGCCGCAGCCGGCGGTTCCGGAGGCCGCGCAACCCTTCGGCGGCGCGCAAAGCGCAAGCGATCATGCACCCACCTCGTATGCGCCTGCGGAAGGGGGCAGCGCCGCGACCGCGGCGTTGGCGCAGGTAAGGCCGGCTCTTCCGCTGGAGGGAAGCACCGCTTCTCCGACTTCGGAGATAGGCAGAGTTGCGGTGCAACCTGCTCTCCAGCAGACCGCCGGTGTGATGGTGCAGGTGGCGGCGCTTTCAAAAGTTGAGGATGCCAGAGTGTTGGTGAACGCACTTCGACAGCGAGGTTATTCGGCGGCAGCTCGCCGTGAGCCTGTCGATGGATTGATTCACGTCCGGGTCGGGCCATTTGCGAATCGCACTGAGGCGCAGGCAATGAGCCAGCGGCTTGAGGGCGACGGCTACAACGCTGAAGTGCAGCAGTAAAACGCACCCTGCTAAGTCCGCATCCACTCCGGCAGGCCTGACGCAATGGCGGCGCGCACGGCCTTCATCAGCTCATCCCGCGTAGCAAAGTCGCTTGGATAGATAGGCGGATGAAAGATGATGTGCGCCGTGGATGGCCGGATACGCATGCTGCCCTTGGCCATCATGGTCTCGGTCCCGTAGATCGAAACGGGAATGCACGGCGCGCCTGTCTCCATAGCCAGATAGAACGGCCCTTTCTTGAAAGGCAACAAGCGTCCGTCAGGGGACCGCGTGCCCTCTGCAAAAGTCGTGATGTGCAGGCCTTTCGCGAGCACGCGCTGTGCTGCGCGCACGCTCTCAATGGCGCTGTCGACGCGGCCCGCGCGATCGACGGGAACAAACTCGCCCAGCTTCAGTCCATAGCCCAGGATAGGGATCTTCATCAGCGATCGCTTGAGAAAGGCTGCGGTGCGGCCTGGAATCTGCGGAAGCAACGCTGGTGGATCGAGATTCGAGACATGGTTGGCCATGAAAATGCATGCCGTATCAGGCGGCACGGAGTCGCGGCCCACCACCTCAACGCGAATGCCGCCCATGCGGAAGCTGGCGCGGACGATGCGTTGCGCGGCGTTGTAGAGGGGCGTGGCGTTGCCGGTGAGCATGGCCCATGGAATGAAGACGAGCGCCGCGGGAAGGCTGAGTGCGACGATCGTGACCAGCATGACGAGCGAGGTGATCATGCGCGACTCCGCAGGCGCGTCGGCAGCTTTTCATAGATGCCGTCGAAGCCGCCGTTGGAGAGGATAGCTACGACATCGCCGGATTCGAGTTGAGGTATAAGCGCGTCGACAATAGCATCCGCATCAGGTTGCAATGCGGCAGGAGTTCCCGTGGCATTCAGCGTCTTCACGACATCTTCCGGGTGCAGGCGCTCGGCGTCGGGGATGCGCTGCTGCTGGTAGACTCCGGCGAGAATGACGCGGTCGGCAAGGCGCAAGCTCTCGATGAGGTCGGCTTCGAGCACCTTGCGTCGCAGCGTATTGGAGCGTGGTTCCAGCACGGCCCAGAGTCGACCTTTCGGATAGACCGCGCGCAGCGCGCGCAGGGTCTCGCGGATGGCCGTAGGGTGGTGTGCGAAGTCGTCGATGATGGTGATGCCGTCGATCTGCGCACGCACCTCCAGGCGGCGCTTAACGCTCTTGAAGCTGGCAATCGCCTGCTGAATGGCGGATGTTCCGATGCCTTGCCCTGCTGCCAGCGCAGCAGCGGCAGTAGCGTTGAGCGCGTTGTGCTCGCCGGCGAGTCGCATTGCAAGCTCGGACCAGAGTTCGCCATGGTGCCAGACCTCCCAACGGGTTAGGCCGTCTTGATGGCGTAAATTACGGATCTGCCAATCGGCCTCGGCGGTGAAGCCGTAGCGCTGCACGGGGCAAAACGCGCACGCAACGCACTCAGAGACGTTTGCACTACCGTCGTAGGCGACGATGATTCCGCGGCGGGGCACGAGATTCACGAGGCGCTTGAAGGCGGTCTTTACCGCTTCAAGATCGGCGTAGATGTCGGCGTGGTCGAACTCCACGTGGGTGAGGATGAGTGCGTCAGGAAAGTAGTGAAGAAACTTGGGGCCCTTATCGAAGAAGGCCGTATCGTACTCATCGCCCTCTACGATAAAAGTGCGCGTGGGCCGAAGTTGAAAGCTCGAACCAAAGTTCTCGGCAACGCCTCCGATGAGAAAAGACGGCTCCAGCGAAGGATTTTCGCGCGCAGCGGTTTGATAGATCCAGGCCAACATGCTTGTTGTAGTGGTCTTGCCGTGGGTGCCGGCGACAACCAGCGTCTCCCTGCCGGTGAGGAACTCTTCGCGGAGGAGACCAGCCATGGAGGTGAATGGAATGCGCTGGTCGAGGATATGCTCGATTTCGGGATTGCCGCGCGAGAGCGCGTTGCCGATGACGACGAGATCCGGCGCGGGGTCGAGATTGGCTTCAGCGTAGGGTTCGAGCACCGGAATGCCGAGCGAACTCAGCAGGTCGCTCATGGGCGGATAGGCCGCCTTGTCTGAGCCGGTGATGCGATGGCCCTGCAACTGAAGCAAGCCTGCGAGAGAGGCCATTGCGGTACCGCAGATGCCGGTGAAGTGAATGTGACGGGGAGTGCGCGTCATCGCGTCACCGCCGGTTGCAGCATGTGAAGTTGCGGCTCCGCTGCACTTAGCATCAACTCGGCATCAACACCGAAGGTGAGTGTGACGTTCTGGCGCGAGACGTGTCCGCTGCGCAGTCCGATAGCAATGGGGATGTCGAAGTCCTGGAATGCGTGCAATAGAACCTCTTCGAGCAGTTGCTGCGGCGCGCCGGCGGATGTGCAGTCGAGCATCTCGCCGAAGACGATGCCGCTCACTCCTTCCAGCTTGCCCGCGTGGCTAAGTTGCCACAACATGCGATCAATCTGATAAGGCTTGGCCCCGGTGTCCTCCAGGAAGAGCAGCTTGCCCTCGGTGTGCGGCTCCCATGGCGTGCCGAGCAGCGAGACGATCATGCTGAGGCAGCCGCCGTAGAGCGTCCCCTTTGCAGTTCCGGGCTTGAGCGGGCGCAGGCCTTCTTCCGTGCCAACAGCGTAGGGATTGCCGCTGATGGCCGCATGAAAGCTGGGCAGATGGACGCCATCTTCCAAATAGAAGTCAGCGGCGACCATGGGCCCATGAAAAGCCGGCAGGCCGAGCTGGTCGAGAAGATGAAGCTGGATTCCAGTCAGATCGCTGTAAGCAAAGAAGGGCTTGGGGTGATTGCGGATGACGGTCAGGTCGAGGTTACCGAGCAGATAGTTTGACCCGTATCCGCCGCGCACACAGGCCACGATGCTGGCTTCCGGATCAGCGAAGGCGGAGTGCAGATCGGCAAGCCGCTGCTTCGGCGAGCCCGCAAAGAACAGCGGTCCGCGGGTCTGCGTGTGCGTGCCGATCTGGGGATTGAAGCCGAGTGTGCGCAGGCGCCCCACGCCGCGTTCCATTCGATCGGCGGAGGCAAAGGATGCGGGTGAGATGACACGGATGCCTGCGCCGGTTACGACTGGGGCGACGGGTAGAAGATGCGCCGGCGCGGCCATCACGACCACGCCTCGCCGCGCGCTATGAGCGATGCGGGGCCGGTGAGATGAAGCTCGGTCCCGGGACCGCTCCACGCAACAGTCTGTGGCCCGCCGGGAGCAATGACAGTGAGCGGCGATGTGCAGTGGTGCAACGAAACCATCGCAGCAGCACTCGCCGAGCTGCCCGTGCCGGACGATGTGGTGGGGCCCACGCCGCGCTCGAAGATGCGGATTTCAATTTCCTTCGTGTTGCGGATGCACACGAACTCAACGTTGGTCTGATGCATGAAATCGGCATGTGTGCAGATCTCTGCGCCAATACTCTGCCACGGCTGGCCTTCGACGGTAAAGTCCGCGCTGTCCACAACGACAACAAAGTGCGGGTTGCCAGTGGAGACCTCCGTGCCGGAGATCTGCATGCCGCCGGCCAGCTTGACGATCTTCGATCCAATCGCGGGAACGCCCATTCCCGTGGTGACTTCAACGGAGTAGCCGTTGGCTGCGCTGACCGCTATGACCTTGCAGATGCGCATCCCCGCATCGGTTTCAATGTGCAGCACATCTCCGGGCTTGGAGTTGAGAGCAGCAGCCATCCAAGCGGCGACGCAGCGCGTGCCGTTCCCGCTGATTTCTGCGAGGGAGCCGTCGGCGTTGTGCAGGCGGATGCGTCCGGAGGCGGGCCCGGGCCTTCCCTTATTGATCCATGCGAAGAACTCGATGCCATCGGCGCCGATGCCGGTATTGCGCGCGCACAGGCGCTGCGTGAGCGCTGCCCAGTCGTGGCCGGATGCTGCGTCTTCCATGATAATCAGAAAGTCATTGCCGCAGGCGTGTGCCTTGGTAAAAGAAATCAATCTTCCTCCGGATCGTGAAAATTCAGCAGCGCTTCAATCGCCGGCTCGGCGGTGAGTTGCTTGTACAGCCGCTCGTGCTGACGCTTGGTGGCGGTGAGTGTAAAGCTCAAACGTTGAAGCTCGCCGATGGCGTCGCGGTCAACGGAGGAAAGGCGTTCACCGGCCCTGTCCATGGCTTGCAGAATGGACTGGAGCATAGCGGTCTGGTCGCGCCCTCGCGCCTCATAGACGAGAGAGAAAATTTTGATGCTGGCGCGGCGCTCAAGGAAGCCTACGACCTGGAGCGCTACGATTACGATGGCCGTGGCCACGGCGGCCGCAGGCAGCAGACCGGCGCCGCAGGCCATGCCGATGGAGGCAACAACAAAGACGCTGGCGGCGCTGGTGAGCCCGCTGATCCGGTTGCGGTTGTGCAGGATGAGTCCGGCGCCGAGGAATCCGATGCCCTGCACAATGTTCGATGCGACGCGGCCCTTGTCTGGGTTGCTGACGCCGGCGAGGACTGCGGAAAGGAGGGTGAAAAATGCGCAGCCCATGCAGATCAGCATGTTGGTGCGTACGCCGGAGGCCTTGCGCTTTATCTCGCGTTCCAGTCCGACGAGGCCGCCGAGCAGGCATGCCACAATCAGGCGGCTGAACGCGCCGTTGACGACGACAACCTGCTCGAACCAGCTGAAGTCGAAAGGTTGCGCGAACTGTACGAGGGCAATGCTCATCGGGCTTCCTTGCCCGATGCTATCACCGCTCTGGCAGTTTGTTGAGGGCTGTTCGTTGAGGAAACATAGATGGTGGCAGAGGGTTGGCCCGGTGCATGGTAGCGGCCTACGGCGGTGAGTCCCTCGGGATGCGCGTGGACGGCGCGATCAATCTCATCGCCATCGAAGGCGAGGACGATGGCGGCGTGCGCGGCGGGATCTGCGAGAGCGGCGCTATAGAGCTGTTTGTCGCTCTCGTTGATGGTCTGGCGCAAGGGGATGCCGGTGCAAGTCACGAGATTGGGATAGACCGAGGTCTCCATGAGAATCACGCCGCCGGGGCGCGTGGAAAGCAGCCCGCGCAGGACAGGCGGAATCTCCTCAAGCAAGGGGCGGCGCGCGTCGCGGTTCTTTATGCCTTCCACGTACGTAAGCGGCCTGTCGCGGAGCACCAGCAAGGCATTCAGAGCCGCCAGGCCAAAAAGCAGGTTTGCTGCGTAAATGGCCCAGCGCTTTTTGAACTCGCGCACCGCGGAGAGGAAGAACTGCGCGGCGAAGCCAAGGCCCAAAGCGAAAGCCGGTAACAGCTCCATGCCGTAGCGCGTGTTGTACCAGGAGTGCGGCCAGAAAACAGGAATGAAGATTGGCACGGAACCGTATGCGACCGAGTAAGCGTAAAACGGGAGTGGCAGCCAAAGCAGCATGGCCCAATTAAAAGCTCGACGGTGCGCCGTGAGCCACGCCCACGCCGCACCCAGCACGCTGACGATCAGCAGTGCTGTACCCCACGATTCGGGCGCAGCATCCATCTCCGCGCTCTTGAGGAAATAGCACAGCGAGAGCCATGGATCGTGCCAGCCGGGATGGGGCGAGCCGCCCGGCGCAGCGGTGCGCAACTCAATGGCCTTTGCGGAATAGGGGCCGCGAGCGAAGTCGAGCCAGTCGCCGAAGAACGCAGCGTTGTAAGCGAACCATGCAAGGGGCGCGGCGACCACAGCGGCGCTGGCCAGCCAGAAGGTACGCGAGCGAAGCTCTCCGCGGCGAAGAAGTACGATGCCGATTGCCGACCATGCAAGCAGGGCGAGGACCCAGCCGTCATAGCGCGTGAAGATGGCCGCAACGAGCACGCCGGCGATAGGCCAAAGCATTCGTGTTGCCCGGGCTGGATCACTCGAAAGCCGCGTACGCCACTCGACGAGAAGATCGATGAGCCAGACGAACTCGCAAAGAAACAGCGGCTCAGTCATCGCGGTGGTTTGCAGGTAGAGAAGATTTGGATTGAGCGCGAAGAAGGCAAGCGCCAGCGCAGCCGCAACGGGCTTAAGCCGGCGACGCGCCAGCCGATAGAGGCCGAGGCAACTGGCCAGGTAGGCCAGCATCGATGGAATTGCACCTGCGATGCCGTCGGCCCACCAGGTATATACCGCAACAAAAGGAATGAGCAGGAGGTGGGGCAGCGGCAGCCACACGGAGCCGAGTTGGGCGAGGCCGGGTCGGTGCGAGTCGATGACCCGCCGGGCAATGTGCAGATGAGCAACAGCGTCGCCGTAGTTGAGCAGCGCGTGATGTTGCCAACTCCACGCCAGCGCAGCAGCGGAGAGCGCCGCGCCAGAGCCGAATACGGCCAGCAACTCCGTGCCCGAACAGACGCGGGGGGCAGACTGCTCAGTCAAGGTGCGTCAACTCACGGAAGAGGTTGAATCGATCGTCGATGTCGGCGCGCGAAAGCTGTTGAAGGCGCTCGGTGCCGAAGCGCTCCACGGTGAACGAGCCCATCACGCTGCCGTAAAACATGGCGCGACGAAAGGTGGCGGGTGTCAACTCAGGCTGTGAAGCGAGATAGCCGAAGAAGCCGCCGGCAAAGCTGTCACCCGCGCCGGTGGGGTCTACCACCTGCTCCAGCGGCAATGCCGGCGCGCGAAAAGGCTTTGCGCCGACACCGTTTTCCGGGGCGCGATGGAAGGCAGTAGCGCCATACTCTCCGTGCTTGACAACTAACATGCGGGGGCCCATGGCGAGCACGGCTCGCGCGGCCTGTACCAGGTTGTTGTTGTGCGCCAGCATGCGCGTCTCCGTGTCATTGATGAGCAGCACGTCCAGTCCTTTCAGCACTTCAAGAAGGGCGGGACGATGGTCCTTGATCCAGTAGTTCATCGTGTCGCCGGCCACCAGCTTCACCTGCGGCATGGCCTCGCGCACACGGCGCTGCAAGACAGGGTCTATGTTGGCAAGGAACAGGAATGCCGAATCGCGATAGGCTTCGGGAATCTTGGGCTCGAAGGCGCCGAAGACGTTGAGCTCGGTTGCGTGCGTTTTGGCCTCGTTCAGATTGTCGAGATAGGAGCCTTCCCAGAAGAAGCTCTTCCCCGGAGCGCGCTCGATGCCGCGTGTATCGATGTTGCGCGCCTGAAAAACACCCTCCTCGCTGGCGCCAAAGTCTTCACCGACCACTGCGATTACGCGCACATCGGTGAAGTAACTGGCAGCGAGTGAGAAATAAGTGGCTGCGCCGCCCAGGCAGCGCTCGCGCCGTCCCGCTGGAGTTTCAATGGAGTCAAAGGCTACGCTGCCGACTACGGTAATGGACATGAATCTTCCTCTCTAACTCGAAGTTATTAAAACTTAACCGCAATACTGTTACCAGCCGAGATACTTACCGAAGAGCAGTGCGAGCTTTTCCTTGGTCGCGGCGGGGATGGCGTCGGGTTGAGTGAGAACTGCAAACTTCGCGGCAGAGGCGCAGGCACAGGCGCGCTCGGTGGGCATCGCTGCCACCGCGGACTTGACGACTTTGGCGGCGTTTTCCGCGTTGTGGTGGAGGACGGCGACAATCTCCTCGATGGTGACCGAGTCGTGGCCTTCGCGCCAGCAGTCGTAGTCTGTGACCATCGCGACGGTGGCGTAGCATATCTCGGCCTCGCGCGCCAACTTGGCCTCCTGCAGGTTGGTCATGCCGATGACGTCTGCTCCCCAGCTTCGATAGAGGTGGGACTCCGCTTTGGTCGAGAACTGCGGGCCTTCCATGCAGACGTAAGTGCCGCCCAGTTTGCCCACGACGCCGGCGGCCGCGCAGGCTTTTGCGGCTGTCTTTGCCACGGTCGCACAAACCGGATCGCCAAAAGCCACGTGACCAACGATGCCATCGCCGAAGAAGGTGGAGATGCGATGAAACGTGCGATCGATGAACTGGTCGGGGACCACAAAGTCGGTGGGTTTGTGCTCTTCTTTGAGTGAGCCGACGGCCGAGACGGAGAGGATGCGCTCGACGCCAAGCATTTTGAACGCATAAATGTTAGCGCGGAAGTTCAGCTCCGAGGGCAGGATTCGATGGCCGCGTCCATGACGCGCAAGGAAGGCCACCTTCCGCCCCTCCAAGTCGCCGAGCACAAACGGGTCAGATGGCGCGCCGAAGGGCGTCTCAATGCGCTCTTCACGGACGTTGGTGAATCCGGGCATGGAATACAGTCCACTGCCGCCGATGATGCCGATCTCTGCCTGAGACAATGCCTGCTCCTTGGTTACGGGCCAGCGCCAGCGCGCCGGAAATGGACTGCAAACACTCCAGTATAAGGGCTCGCCGGAGAATCAAACAGCGCACAGAGCGGTTACATCTTGGGAATCACGAGAATGGTGATCGACTGTGCCGGAAAGGTCGTTGTAAGGACGCTGGTTGTGCTTCCTGCTACGGGGGCTGTCACGGTCAGGTCCGGCTGCGCGACGATTGCGGCGAGATTGGCATTGCTGTAGAGCCATACCCTTGCCGCGCCGTTCGGTGTGAGGTTTGCAAGCGAGATTGCGGACGTCAAGTCGCCGTATGTCTTATTGATGACAATGACCGTGAGAGAGTTGTCGGCAGTGCGAAGCGCACCGTATACGGAGAGCTTGCTCTGGTCGCTGCTGGTGGATGCAAGGGCAGTGTCGCCAAATGTGGAGCCTGCGGCGTCATAGTTGCGGAACGCTTCAAATGCCATCAGTCCAGGGGCTTGTTTCACCGGATCGGGCGGGCCCCAGAGTGTGCCCAGGTCCAGGCCCTCACGCCCGAAGATCCCAAGAATGTCGGCCTGAGCGAGCGCGCCGTTGATGGACTCCTGGCCGCCCCAGTTGTACTCCGTGATGGCGAGCTTGGTGCCGGAATAATCGGCGTCCACCCACTTGTGCATCATGGGAATCACCTCAGGCGCCTGCAGCGGTATAGAGCAGTTAGCGGTGTAGTTTGAGTCCGTGCTGTAGTTAGGCTGCGGGTAATCAGGGTCGGTATAGGTCGGATCCCAGAAAACGCGCGTCGAGTTAAGCCGTGCCTGCTGGGTGGTCGTGTCACCCGCGGTGGAGAAGGCAAGGTTATCTGCGGCAAAGTAGGTGTGCAGGTCGACGTAATCCAGAAGCCGGGTGTTGTTCTTGGCCTGGTAAGCAGCGAACTGCTGGAGGTAATACTCGATGAACGGGACGCCGTAATGCGCCTCGCGATCGATGGGATTGCTCCACGGCTCGTAGCATGGGCCCGAGGCCCATCCGGACTCGACATCCTTCTTGGAGTAGAAGTAGTTCCACCAGTAGTCCACCACGGGCCCGCTGACCTCGGCGGTAGGATCGGCCATCTTGATGGCCTGGGCCGTTGCGATTCCGTTGTTTGTGACTTCATCGTAAGTGAAAGGCGAGGGATGCACGTCGCGGTGAACCGCATCCCACCAGCTCGGCTCGTTGTCGAGATCGTAGATGGCAACGCCGCCGTTGATCGCCGTGCCAAATCGACTTACAAGAGATGTTACCCAGTTACCCGCCCAGGAGGGGCCGACGGTATTGCTTGTTACGTTGGGATCGTTGCCAGTGATCGGGCAGCCATTGGGGCTAGCGCAGCCGTTCACGTCCTGGGGATAGAGGCCGTCTCCGCAACTGCGTGAGACATCAACGGCCTGCTGGCTGGGATAGGTGGCAAGCGGAAAGCTGCACGAGGTTGTATCTTTTGCGACCCATCCATTCACCGGAACCGTGCCGAGAGTCTTCACTCCGAGGGAGTTATCGCTTGTGACAAGATCGTTGAAATTGCCGGTTGGTCCAACGTCGTAGGAGCCCTGCTGATTCTCAAAGTAATAGTCACTCGCAGAGTTAGTTGCATTGAGCAGGTAGTTATAGCGCGAGGTGTTATTGCCGCCCCAGCGCGCGATTGCGATATTTGCGGCCTTCGCGGTCGAAGGGGTAAGCGCATAGGCGTTCATGCCGTAGATGTAAGGACTGATGGCGTGCGTCCGATTGCCCGCATCCACAGCCAGAGCCGGCCCGGTGGTGGCAGCGGGAGAGGCTAATGTCACAGTCGCGCTTCCGGATTGGGTTGTGTCCTGTGTGCTGGTTGCCATGACGGTCACGGTGCCGGAGGCTGGCACAGGGTAGGGTGTGGTGTAAAGTCCGTTTCCATCGATGTCGCCGGGACCCAGTGCGCTGCCTGGCGTGGGCAGGACGGACCATGTGACGGTGCTGACAAAGCTGCCCGTGCCTGTAACATGTGCGGCGAACTGGAGTGTGCTCCCGACGATTGCTGTGGCAGGGTTGGGAACGACCGTGACGGAGGTGATCGTGGATCCAGCAGGCGCGGTGTAGCCGGCGGTCGCAGTGGCATTCGCGTTCATGGTGACGGTGCACGTCACCGTGCCAGTCGCGCCGCATCCCGACCAGGAAGAGAATTTGTTGCTGCCGGCGGAGGCAGGAGCCGTAAGAGTGACTGTCACGCCGGAGTCGTACGTGCGCGTGAAGCTGGTGGTGCCGCTTGCGGCCTGGTTCGCGTCCGCGGGCGAGATTGTGATGGCGACGCCATTGGAAGGGTTAGAGGAGTTGACGGTGAGCGTGAATGTGGTGGGCGAGGAAGAAGCGGAGGTGCCGCTGCTGGTTCCGCCACAGGCGGCGATGAAGATACAGGTTGCGCAGGCAATCTGACACACCAGCCTGAAAGAATGCAGCCAGGTGCAATGGCCCATTTTTCTTTCACTCCGGTGTCTAAAGCAGCATGGATAGCAAGTCAACGCCCTCATCCTCGCAGTCTCATATTGCTTGAATCTTTGCAATTGTACTGCGCGCCCGGGGTGCGTCGCTCGTCAACCCTGCGCGGAGAACGCCTTGCGTTGATGTGCCGCGGGATTAACCGACTGCCGAATGGACCATCCTGCTATCAGAAGGCTTGGCGCCAGCGTCGATGCGGCGTCGCCAAGCGCAGCGAGCGTAGTGTGGTGAATCTGCTGATCCGGCTGTGCGGCTCGCGAAACGATGGCGCAGGGTAAGTCGCCAGGAAGGCCCTCCTGTATCCATTGGAGTGCGAGGAGCTTTAGATCGCGACCCGGCATGTAGACCACGCGGGTTGCATCCTCTCGCTCTGGCAACGGTGCATGATTGTGCGACTGCGCGTGATGGCCGGTGGAAAAGATGACGCTGGAGGCGTTGTTGCGGCTGGTGAGCGAGCACCCGACAGCAGCCGCCGCGGCGAATGCGGCCGTGATGCCGGGAACGACCTCGTACGGAATATCGGCATCGGTCAGCGCGGCCATCTCTTCTGCAGCGCGGCCAAAGAGCAGGGGATCGCCGCTCTTCAGGCGCACCACAGTCCGCCCTGCACGCGCGTTCTCGATCATGAGCGCATGGATCTCTTCCTGGGTGATGCTCTTCAAGCCGCAGCGCTTGCCTACGTTGACAATCTCCGCATACGGCGCGGCGATATCGAGAATTGGCTGGGCCACGAGGTCGTCGTGGAGGATGACCTGTGCGGCGCGGATGATCCGCGTCGCCTTCACGGTGAGCAGGTCAGGATCACCCGGGCCCGCGCCCACCAGGTAGACCTTGCCCGCATCCTCGGCCGGCGGGGCCGCAAGTGCGCGTGAGAGGCAGAAGGCCGACTCGCACAGCGGCCGCTGTGCCAGTTGATGCAGAAGCAGCTTGCGCGCATCGCCGCGCGGATGTGTTGCGAGTACTTCGCGGCGAAGCTCGCCGAGCCCGCTGAGCCATGGGCCAAGATCCTGCGGCAGCTGCTCGTCGATTTCGCGGCGCACACGCTGGGCGAGCGCAGGGCTCTCGCCTGCTGTGGAGATGGCGATCTGCAGATCGCCGCGGCGGACAACCGAGCCAAAATAGAAATCGCAGTTGGGAATGTCGTCCACGCTGTTGCATGGGATATTGCGTTCGACCGCGGCGCGATAGACCGCAGCGTTGACTTTAGGCTTGTCCGTTGCGGCGATCACGATGAAATTGCCGTCAACGTCAGCGGCGGCAAACTCGCGTTGGACCCACTTGAGTTTGCCGCCTGCGGCCAGTTCGCGTACTTCCGGCTTTACGTCCGGCGCAATCACGCGAAGGCGCACGCCGGTCTTCAGCAGACTGCCAATCTTTTCAAGCGCAACGTTTCCTGCGCCAACCAGCAGCGCGGGACGGCCTTCGAGTTTCAGAAAGATGGGCAGCAGGCTCATAGCGGCTCCTTAATCGGCTACAGCGTACGGCACAGTGCCAGTGGGTAAATCGCGCTCGACGGCATCAAGGACTTCGCCGGCAAGAAAGGCGCGCAATTCTTCGTCGGTGTGCCGCAGAAACCAGACACGTAGATTCTCATCCCGCTCGCGACTGGCCAGGTACTGCCGGAGCAGCCGCTCGATGGATTCCGGCACCATCGATGCAGGGCAGCGATAGCCCACGGTCCGTGCAATCGCGGAGTGCTTGCCCACCGCGCCACCCAGGCAGAAGTAGTACGCATCGACCATCTTGCCGTCGTGCTTGATCTTCTTGCCCTCCATGCCAATGTCCGCAATCCAATGTTGACCGCAACCATTCGAGCAGCCCGTTACGTGCAGGCGTAGCAATTGATCGAACTCCGGCAACCTATCCTCAAGATCTTCCACCAGCCAGCGCGTAAAGGCCTTCGTCTCAGTGATGGCCAGCTTGCAAAACTCCGTGCCCGTGCATGCGATGGCGCCGCGAAAGAAGGAAGACCCCTCGACGAGAAGACCTATCTTGCCGAGTTCGCGCGTCAGCTCCGTAGTCTTCTCTGTGGGAACGTCGATGAAGAGGAGGTTCTGTGAAACCGTGGCTCGCAATTGACCACTGCCGTAGCGCTCCGCCAGCTCCGCTGCGGCTTCCAGTTGATCGCCCGTCAGTCGGCCCCGAAGCACTGAAGCGCCCACGTAGCTCAGGCCCGATTGCCGCTGCGGATGAATGCCAGCGTGATCCCGCAGCGTCTCATCCGGCACCTGCTCGGGCGCACCCGGCAGCAGCTTGAAGTCGAGTCGTAGCTGCAGCTCTGCCAGAAATGTTTCCGGCGTCCAGCCTTGCTTCAGAAACAGATACTTCATCCGCGCGCGATCGCGGCTCTCGCGAAGCCCTTGCTGGTCGCGGAAGATCTCAGCAACTGTGCGCACCACGCGCAGCGCCTGGTCGGGCAGGATAAATGCATCAATGCGAATCGCAAGGTGCGGCTCTTTCGACAATCCGCCGCCCACCCGCAGCGAGTAGCCCACCTGTCCGTTCTGCAGCACCGGCGTAAGTGCGACGTCGTTGATCTCGGGGTAATTGCACCAGGTCGGGCAGCCGGTGATAGAAATCTTGAACTTGCGCGGCAGGTTCACAAACTCGGAATTGGCTGTGAGCAGATGCGCCACCTCGGTAGCCAGCGGACCGGAGTCGATCAGTTCCTCCGCGTCGATGCCGGCCAGCGGGCATCCGGTTACGTTGCGGACCACATCGCCGCAGGCGCCTTTGGGCGAAAGCCCAATCGCGCTTAGTGCGTCCACAACCTCAGGCAGTGACTCGATCGTGAGCCAGTGCAATTGGATGTTCTGCCGCACCGTGATATCCGCGAGGTTGCGCGCGTACTTGCGCGTGAGGTCGGCGATGACATGAAGCTGATGGGCCGAGAGGATGCCGTTGGGAATGCCGATCCGCATCATGAAGTAGTCCGAAGCCAGCCCTTCGCCGCCCTTCCCCCCGGTGGCGCCTACGCCATCGCCCTGTGTGTAGACACCCCACCACTTGAAGTACATGGATGCCCACTCCGGCACTACGCTGGCGCGTCCCGCGCGAGCAAACGCGCGTACTTCTTCAAACGTTTCCCATGGGTTCTTGGCGAGCTTCAGGCGTTCCGCGCGTTGCGCTTTGGTCTCTTTCACAACAGCAGCTTCACTCATATTTCCTCTTTGTCTCGACCGATCAAAAATTGTCTGAAAAATAGAAATCCCGCGGCAGCTTAGTCTGCGACGCGGGCAATGAGAAACCTTGGAAGATGGTACAAACTTGCAGACCCAGGTCACCTGTGCGCGCGAGGCGGCATACAGAGGCGACAACAGGAGAGAGCTTGCATGTCAAAAATTTTCGCAGGGTGCGCCATAAAATGCAACAGGATTCTTTCCATCCTTGATGCGGCCGGTTTCGATTTGCCTTTGTGCAATCGGATCATCTCCTTTGCATGCAGTCAGCTAGACGATTGCCGCGATCCTTTCGCGCGTCCGGAATTCTTATCCGCCGATACGCCCAGTTGTGTGTGCCGTGTATCACTGCCATGTGTGACGGGACGGGATCACCATGACTGATGTGCGCTCGGCGTCGACCGCTCCCGCCCACGGTCTACGGATGCGCTGTCTGAGCCAGGCGGGAAGCTCATGGGCAGGCAGAGAGCGTAGGGGAGGTGCGCGATGACGCCCAGGTATTCCTCCCGTTGGCACTCCGGATCGGCCTCCACCCTGATCCCCGATTCACCGCAAGCCGCATGCACGGCAGCACTTGCCGAACCCGCCTCAGTCGCTTCCCCTGTCGTCGCCGCCGCGCAGCGCTCCAACGGTGACGAACGCTTTGTGACGGAGGCCCGCTTTTATCACAAGCTGTCCAACGGCAGGGTCCACTGCACGCTCTGCCCGCGGGAGTGTAACCCGGGCGACGGTGTGCGCGGATACTGCGGCGTACGTGAAAACCGTGGCGGCGTGCTCTATACCCTGGTGCATTCGCGCGTCTGCTCGGCGCATATTGATCCCATTGAAAAGAAGCCGCTGTTCCACTATCTGCCTGGCACAGGTGCGTTTTCTGTGGCCACAGCTGGTTGCAACGTGAACTGCAAGTTTTGTCAGAACTGGGAGCTTTCGCAGGCCGCCCCGGAGGACGCGCCGGCTGAATTTATGCCGCCGGAAAAAGTGCTCAACCTCGCGCTCCAATATCAATGCCCGACCATTGCCTTCACATATACCGAACCGATTATCGCCGGCGAATTTGTCATCGACACCGCGGAACTGGCACATCGCAACGGCATCCGCACCATCGCGATCTCCAATGGATACATTCACAAGGATGCACTTGGGGCCGTGTACGGGCGCATGGATGCAGTCAAGATCGATCTCAAGGCATTTTCAGAGTCTTACTACCGAAAGACTGTGGCAGGTGAACTCAAGCCCGTGCTGGAGACGCTGGTAGCCCTGGCCAAACTTGGCAAGTGGACGGAGATTGTCTATCTCCTTGTGCCTGCGCTCAATGACAGGGACGAGGAACTGACTGCATTGGCACGATGGATCAAGGAAAACCTTGGAGCCGATGTGCCATTGCACTTCTCGCAGTTTCATCCCGACTACAAGATGCTGGACGTTGCTGTTACGCCTGTTCCGTCGCTAGAGCGCGCAAAGCAGATATCCGATGCCGAGGGCCTGCATTTTGTGTACATCGGCAATGTGCCCGGCCATCCCGCGCAGAATACCTGCTGCCCGCAGTGCGGGAGTATGCTGGTCGAGCGCACAGGATTTGAGATCCGGAAGATGCTGATCCGTGACGGGGCATGTCCCTTCTGTGCTCATGCAATTCCCGGCATATGGCGTGCAACGACCTAGGACTGGACCGGCGTATGAGCCCTGCATTGCGATGGGGAACGATTATGATGGCGGCATTGTTCATGAAGCTGGCAGGCGGCGGCGCGCGAGAAAAGCCCAACGCCGCGGAGCAGACGGTGCGCAAGCCAGGCGTGGCAGGCAGCTTCTATCCGGCGAATCCAGCGTCCCTTGCAAATTTGATTGACGACATGGTCGCCAAGGCTGCACCACCGCCTGCCACCGGGGAGATTCTTGCAGCGGTTGCGCCTCATGCGGGATATGAGTACTCCGGGCCGGTGGCGGCGTATACCTATGCCGCGTTGAAGGGGCACACCTACTCGCGCGTGGTGGTGATTGCGCCTTCGCACTTCGAGGCGTTTGATTTCACCTCCGTCTACGACGGCGACGCATATGAAACGCCGCTGGGTGCGGTTCCGGCGGACAAGGACTTTGCCGCGAGACTGGCCAAGATGGACGCGTCAATTCGTCTCTCCGGTCGCGGACACATGCCAACCGCGCAAGGCGCTGAACACGCCATCGAGGTGCAGTTGCCCTGGCTTCAGCGCGTGCTGGGCCACTTTACCCTGGTGCCGATTGTCATGGGCGATCAGAGTTATGAAAGCAGCCGTGCCCTGGGCGTGGCGCTCGCCAGCTTGATTCATCGGGAGGAAGCCGCATCGCGTCATGCAGAGGCAGGCGCAACGCTGATCCTGGCCAGCTCCGATCTCTCCCACTATCACACCTACAACGATGCAGAAACGATGGACCGCAAGACCCTGCATGGCCTTGCGTCGTGGGACTACTTCACCATGTCGCGCAACTTTGAGTCGCGCGTGTGGGAGGCCTGTGGAGGTGCGCCGATTGTGGCCGCAATGATCGCGTCTGAGCGCCTCGGAGCCAATCAAGTGCAGGTGCTCAGATATGCAAACTCCGGCGATGTCACGGGTGACCGCTCGCGCGTCGTGGGCTACAGCGCGGATCTCTTCGTGAAGGCGCCCGGCGAGGCAAAGGTCGAGCACGCATTTGCCCTGAGCGATGCAGAGAAAGATGTCCTGCTGGCCCTCGCACGCAAGTCAGTTGAACACGCAGTCCGTGAGCGAAGCCTCTATGAGCCTGTGCCAGTCGCGGACCAGGCGTTGAATCAGGATCGCGGGGTCTTTGTGACCGTGAAGGAAGCAGGGAATTTGCGCGGCTGCATTGGATATACCGCGGCGACAAAGCCACTTTACCTGACGGTGCGG
Organism: Acidobacteriota bacterium; assembly: GCA_021805025.1. Lineage (GTDB taxonomy): Bacteria > Acidobacteriota > Terriglobia > Terriglobales > Acidobacteriaceae > Telmatobacter. The sequence goes on along the minus strand of JAJZGF010000032.1, from coordinate 5,409 downwards.
GATACGGCCACGCTCGCTGCAATGCGTGATCCAAGATTTGCTCCGGTAACGGCGCAGGAGCTACCCCAGTTGCAGTACGAGGTATCAGTTTTGTCGCCTCTGCGGCATGTCATGAACGTGCATCAAATTCAGGTAGGGCAGGATGGCTTGCTGATGAAGAATGGTGCGAACGAGGGACTGCTCCTGCCGCAGGTCCCTGTGGAGCAGCACTGGAGCCGCACTCGGTTTCTGGAAGAGACCTGCATGAAAGCCGGGATGCAGCGCGACTGCTGGAAGAGCGAGGAAACGGACATCTTCGCATTCACGGCGGTGGTATTCGGCGATCAGAAGGCAGCCGCGCAGTAGTCACCTAGCGTAAGCGGCCACTGCGCTGCCCCTTTGTTCACATCCCGTTCTCGCTGTTCTGCGCCGGATGAACAACGCGATAGCTCGCTCCTCCATGCGACCACACCAGCAGCAGAATGTCCTTGCCTGCCGGCACGGCGTGTACCGCACTCACAAAAGTGTCTGCGTTCTGCACCGGCTTACGATCGATCTCCAGAATCACGTCTCCGGGTGCCAGGCCGGCGTCCTCCGCGGGGCTCGCGGGCCGCACGTTCTCAATTGCAGCGCCACTAACATGATCGGGAATGTTCAGTTGCTGGCGCAGATCCGGCGTCAGATCTGCTACCGCAAGGCCCAGCCGCGCGTGCTGCCCGCTGCTCGGGCCGTTGTTGTCCGCCAACTCTGTTTTTGCGTGATATTCGCCCACCTGCACCCTGACCGTCTCCGGCTTGCCGTTGCGCAGAATTCCCAGATCTATCGTGTTGCCAGGTGCAATCTGTGTCACGGCCACCTGCAACGCGCTGCCGTTTACGATCGTCTTGCCGTTCAGTGCGCGCAGCACGTCTCCTGTCTTTAGTCCGGCCCGGCTCGCGGGCGAGTCCGGAACCACCTGGCTGACGATGGCGCCGCTTGCATCCGGCAGCGCGAAGAAGCTCGCATTATCCGGCGTCACATCGTTCATGCTGATGCCCAGGTAGCCGTGATGCACGGTCCCTGTCTTGATGATGGACTCCGCGGAGCTTCGCGCGATCTGCGACGGAATTGCAAAGCCTGCGCCTGCAAAGGATCCGCTGTCTGTGATGATGAACGTGTTGATGCCGATCAACTCGCCATGCGCGTCCACCAGAGGTCCGCCCGAGTTGCCCGGATTGATCGCCGCATCCGTCTGGATAAAGTCCCCCGGCTTGCGCGGATCGTCGGTGTAGGGATTGGGCCTGTCCAGCGCGCTGATAATACCGCGCGTCACGGAAAACTGGAAGTAGCCGAACGGACTGCCGAACGCCAGCACCGTCTGCCCCGGTTGCAGCTTGGTTGAGTCGCCCCACGCAATGCTGGGCAGGTTGCTGGCGTCGACCTTGATCACCGCCACATCGTTCAGCTTGTCTACCCCGATCAGCTTCGCCGGAAACACTCGCCGGTCATGCATCGTCACGCGAATCTGCGTCGCTCCCGCCACTACATGGCCGTTGGTCAGGATGTAGCCATCGGGCGAGATGATGATGCCGCTCCCGATGCCGTGCTCGATCTGTGGCTCGGGAGTCATGCCCTGGCCTTGGCCCTGAAAGGGCGAGCCAAAGAAGAATTGCCGCAGTCCCGGCGGAATCTGCGCCTGTCCCTGGCTCCCATCCGGCATCGAGTTGTCCTCCTTCGCTTTCGCAGTGACGGAGACGCTCACCACAGCAGGCGTCACTCGTGCGGCAACGGCTTCCACCGCATCGTCCAGCGCCACCAGAGACGACACGCGGCTGTCATCCAGCGGAGCCGCTGCGCTGCTGGCCGCCTCTGCCGAGCGATGGCCCAGCAGAAACGTTCCGCCAAGAAGTACAGTTGCGGCGACGCCCGTCGGTATCGCCAGTCTTTTGGTTGTTGCGACTAATGAATTAGTTGTTACGGTCATTGCTACTCCTCCATCGGGTATTCAAGTGAATGATTAAAGTTGAAGCACAAGCCAGCCGCTGCGCTCCGTTGGCGGAGCGGCCGGAGTCTGAACGGGAGTCCGGGGCACAATTCTGAAAATCAGACGCGCTATTGTGAACTGCTCTACGGGTTGCGAGCCGGTTACATCGTCGCCCTGCGGCCCGGCCTCATAATCTGATCGCACATGCGCAGGCTCTTGTGTGACCTCTACCTGCTCCCATGCGGTCAGAATCATGGAGTGACCCGCATCCGCTCTCGACCCCGCCTGCGGCATCTCTGCGCGCAGCGCAACCGCGCGCTCGGCATGGTCGGCGGGCGTATTCCACAAGCCCTGCAACGCCATCACCGCCCTCTGTGGTTGCTGTGCGGCCGCGGCAGCTTCACGCGCCTTTCCAGAAGCATGGTGTGACCGCAAGGTCACTGGTGCTTCCACCGCGCGCAGTTTCTGTTCCTTCGGCATCTGCGGCTGATGAGCAGCCGCGGCCAACAGGAGCGGCGTGTCCGGCACAAACGCCACCAGTTGCGGGCACCGCGCCAGCTCCACTGAGCTGAAAAGCAGGCCACATCCCACCAGCGCCACAAAACCGCCTGTCGCCATGGGGCTGAGCTTCTGTCCGCGTGCCAAAATGCGATGCACGCGTGCCACCAGTTCGGGCCTGCGTCCCCAGGCGCCCAGGGAGAGCGCCTCGGCCCGCCGCTCCAGCCCGTGCTCGGCAACTCTCGCCAGGCAAGCTGCATAAGCGCGGGGCGCTCGGGTCTGCCGCACCACCCCTTCGTCGCAGGCCATCTCGCGTTCCTGGCAAAGTCGACGCTCCATCCACCAGAGCCCCGGATTCAAAGGGAAGAGAACCAGGCACAGCTTCTGGACCAGGTTGCTCCAGTCATCCCCGCGGCGCAGGTGTTCGGCCTCGTGCAACACCACCTGCTCCAGTTCCCCAGGCGTCAACCGCTCCAGCAGCCATGCCGGAATCAGAATCCGAGGTGCAAAAAAACCGATGACGCTGGGCCGGTCCAATTCCGTCGTCGAGCAGATTTGCACCCGCCTCAGCCGCTCGACTCCGGCGCCGAGACCTGTCACATGCAAAGGCAAATCCACCGGCACGGCCTGCTTCCACCACCGCCGCAGACGCAGCGTGTGCGCGCCCAGTTCCATGCCGCGCAGCAAGGACGCCGACGCCCACAACGCCGCAAGCGCCGTGCTCCAGCGCATATCCAGATGCAGCCACGCCCGCTGCGGCAAGTCTCCTGCAGCACTCGCCGCCCCCGCAGCCGGTGTGTGTCCCAGTACTATCGCCAGCGGCAACAAGGGAAGCGCCGCCACCACAACAAAACCAGCCGCCCATGCGACAAATCGTTGCGTTGCGGATACCCGCGGAGCCAATCGCAAGGCAATCCAAAGCGCCCCCGCGACTGCCAGGCCCTGCCACAGCTCCGTCACTGTCACAGGAGCGATCAGAAGAGAAAATCCGCGCCAGCTCGCCTCCAGCGTTTCACGCGCGCCCGCAACAGCCTGGGCCAGGCCCTGCACCACCAGACCTGGAGTCATGGCAACACCTCTTCGGTCCGATCTGCCTGCGCACCGTCCTGCGCTGCATCGTCCAGCGCTGAATTTTCAATTGCCTGCTTCAGCCGCTGCAGCTCCTCCGGCGAAATCTCCTCATCGCCCAACAGAGAGAGCAGCAACTGCTCCCGCGAGTTGCCAAAAAACCGGCCCAGCACGTGACGAATCTCCGAGCGGCTTGCCTCATGCTCGGCCACGGAGGCCCGATACACAAAGGCGCGGCCCTCCTGCCGGTGCTCAACATAGCCCTTTTGCTCCAGAATCCGAATCGTTGTCAGCACGGAGTTGTAGGCCAGCGTCTCGCCTTCGGGCATCGCAGCCACCAGGTCGTTCACAGAGGAATCGCCCCGACGCCAGAGAATCTTCATCAGTCTTAGCTCGGCTTCCGTCAGCGTGTTGGACTTTTTAGGAGGCATCAGATCTTCGTTGATTCCAAAGGTGGTATGGCTAGAGAGCAGCCATCCACAGACCTATAGACCCACAACTAAAGGATTAGTTAGCCGCGGTAGTAAAAAAATCGCAAGAATGTACTTTACGCAAGGGTGTCTACACCCAGGGCAATCGCACTTGAAATGGTCCTGAACCACATTTGGCACGGATCATGTTTGCCACTTACGTAGAGGGTTGAGAGGCATGAAGTTCCTTTCAGGGGGATTTCATGTCGAGAGAAGACACGCTGGAGCAGTTTGGCGCCTGCTGGGAAGGTCTTGAGGACCCGCGCAGCGGCAATGCCGCGCTGCACGACTTTCACGAACTGCTGATGATCGCTTTGTGCGCTGTGCTGTGCGGCTGTCAGGGTGCGGTGGACATGGCGCTTTTTGCCGAAAGCAAAGAGCCTTTTCTGCGCGGCTTTCTCACCTTGGCCAATGGGGTGCCGAGCCACGACACCTTCAGCCGCCTGTTCCGCAATCTCGATCCGGATCAGTTTCGCGATTCATTTCAGCGGTTTATGACGCAGTTCTCGGAGCCATTGCAAGGCGTGGTGGCCATCGATGGCAAGGTGTTGCGCCGATCGTTTGATCGGGCCAGCGGCAAGTCGGCGCTACACATGGTCAGCGCCTGGGGATGCCGGCAGCGCTTGGTGCTGGCCCAGATCGCTACCGATGCCAAGTCCAACGAGATTACGGCGGTGCCCAAGCTGTTGCGGATGCTGTCCCTGAAGGGCACTATTGTGACTGCCGATGCCCTCAACTGCCAGCGCACCATCGCCGGGCAAATCGTAGAACAAAAGGGCGATTATGCTCTGGCGCTGAAGGGAAATCAAGGTACGCTGCATGACGATGTGGTTTTGCTTTTTGACGATCCGGAGCTGAAAGCGAGCCGGTCCGCGCCGATAGTCGAGGCCGATCACGGGCGCATCGAGGCGCGCACGGCAACCGTATCGACCGAGATCGGCTGGCTCACCAAGCAGCATCAATGGCCGGGCCTGAAGGCCATCGGCAAAGTGGTGCGGGTGCGCGAAACCGCGGAGAAGACCACTACCGAGACTGCCTATTACCTGCTCAGCCGGGTGTTGACGCCGGAGCGCTTCAACGAGGTGGTTCGCCAGCACTGGGCCGTTGAAAACAGCCTCCACTGGCGGCTGGATGTGGTGATGAACGAGGATCAGGACAGAACCCGATTGGGGCACGGGCCACACAACATGGCGATGCTGCGCCACATGGCCATCAATGCCATGCAAAAGGAAGAATCGAAAGGCTCCCTGCGCGGCAAGTTCAAACGCGCCGGATGGGACGATGACTACCTGCTCCGACTCCTGGAGCTAGTGTAGTGCGTCGTAAATGATGACCATTATTACCGCAACGCGTCCATACTATGGAGGACGACATCGTATGCGGATTGCGGCGGCGGTTGCCCTGAACCCGGAACAGAGACAAGCCCTGGAG
>JAJZGF010000169.1 GCA_021805025.1 Acidobacteriota bacterium | reverse complement strand
GATGGCGACTGCGATAGATATGGGCATACTTCATCTCTGGCTCCGCGAGAAGTATGCCGCCGCTTTTCCCAAAATATCGCGCTCCATCTTTAAACGAGCATTTTCTGCGCGTAACTGCCGGATCTGGGTAACCGCAAAGCGGCGATTTCACTCTGAACTGTTTGATTCCGCTCGCGTTGACGCGCGTAAACACGCCAGTGTTTATGCGGTCGCGCGCTGCATGGCGCTCATTCCACTCACGTTCCCGCAGAGTTACTGGAAGTTGCTGTGCAGCAACCTTTTAGGGGTGACGTGTCCCTGTTATTCCGATGCCGTAGGCGGCGTGGCTCTTGGGACGCTGGCCGGGAGATGATTTCAAGGGCGGGACAAGACGGCGCGGGGAGCCGGTCGGCTAAGGCAGAGCGTCGTAGAACTGAACAAGATCATTTATTTGAATGGCCAGCGTCTTGCCGTCTGGAGAGAACGCAAGTTCTGCTTCACCTTTAGAGGACAGCTTGATCTGCGCGATGCGCGTCCACGTTGCTGTGTCGTAGATGTCCACACGCCGCGCAGCAACGTGACTGCTGACATCGAGCCAACGAGCGCCCCCCGACGTGATGTCGAGCAAAACAGCAGCACGTCGCCCATCCTCAGAAACAGCCACTCCACTGTTGGCGGACATTGACTCCTTGTCATGTCCAGGGACGCTGTGAAGCAGGGTTCCGGCCCGATCATAGACCACGATACTCGGCAGATTGTCATTAAGCAGGTTGTCACGGAAGTAAGCGGTTTCGGATTCGAGCATGATCGCAGCCGCTGGCTGGATATGGTCAGGGGGGATGATTGTCTTCGCAGAGCAGTAACGGCCCTCCGAAATCCAGTGGCCCTGAGTCCCTGGACCATGTTCAACCTCGATGAACCTTCCATCGTCAGCAAACGACCGGAGCCGAACGTAATGCTCTGGCACCGGCGGGTATGAGCAGGAGTGGAGAACCTGCAACGATGCTGAATCGAGCCAAGTATAACTGCTATCGGCCCTTGTGAACCCGTCGACAACAGCAACGAGACTCTTTCGCTGAGGAGATTGCAGGACTTGATAACGGGCTTGGTCGGAGGGTCTCAGTAGAGCAAATGCCGCTCGTTCCTTGAAGCCATTCTGATCCACGACGTGCAGCTTATCATCGGCCACAACGAGCATGTCGTCTTTGTCCGAAAAGAGCACTGCGACAGGACTGCTCTCTGTAGTGGGTAGTTTCATCTGCACCACGCACTGCGTGGGATTTCCAGACAGCTCGACAACGTTATACAGTGCACCAAGTTCAGGCGTACTACGAGGAACGACTTGCTGCGACTTCTTGGTGTAACCAGTCCAGAGGTTTCCTCGATGATCGAAGGCCAACTTCACGGGGATATAGCCGGTGTGATGAACGACAAGCGGTTCCGGTTCCCACCCACATGTCTTTAGCGAAAGGCTTCTCGTGGGAGACAGTTGAACTGCCGTACTCGCTGATTGCGGGTCGGAGGCAGCATGGGCGCTTAGAGCAAAAACAAAAGCCATTCCTAAAACCCCGCTAGTACGGAAGCAACGCAGTGCTGCCATGCATCCCTCCGTACACAACATCGTAGAAAAAGTGCGGAACGACACCTAGACCTCCCCAAGCACTCGCGTTAAACCTGTCAACGTGCATGAGGCCGTTATCCAGATGCACCGAAGGAGTTGTACCAAGTCGAGAAAATTCGCTCCCTTGTCCTTCTCCAGTTGCAGGGTTTTCGTTATAACCATGCGGACCAGGACCGAGCTTTGCCGCCAGAGCCGATTGTGCGTCAGAACCGTCATCTACGGTCATGTTCACGTGACCGCCAATCACCACAGCGTTTCCCTTGTCGTCATACTTAATATGAACACTATCCAAAACCTCATCTGTAGAGACTCCGAGCTGTTTGGCGATGATTGGAACATCGTTGTTGTATTGAGCTTGGGCTCGGGCATTTTGGGTTGTCGTGCTCGTTGAAGTTGAACTCTGCTGTTGGGCCTTCTACAGTGTTTATCAGGGTTGCGATTTCTCCGCTTCGCATTCATTGCCGCCCGGCGCGAGCTGGATTCTGTAGCGCGGACGATGGGAAAGCTCAGTGACGAACTTACCGATAGCCTTATACATGGCATATCCTCCATTGCCGTAATCAGCGCTCCATTTGGAGCCGTGCCGATGAAGGTGGTATGCATTCATAATTGCATTGAAACCACCGCTCTCACCTGGATCTGCGAACAAAAGCATCCCCTTCCTTCCATCCGGCGAGTAAACGACGATATTGAAGACTCCGGGTGTATCACCCACACCAGAGATTGACCCGACCTGGTATCGTACCCATGCCCAATCCCCGACCTTAAGCCCTAAATAGCTCAGGTCGTACTGACGCACGAAATTGGCTTTTACCAAGCAGTTCACTGCTCCTTTCAGACGGAGCGGTACTTTCCCCATCTCCGTCCTGGCAGCCTGCGCGCTGGTCCAGGCGGGCAGAAGACACGCCACCACGAAAAGGAGAGCCATAACGATGGGGCTCACACTGTGCTGGTCAAGCGAGCGCCGTACTGTCTTCTTGTCGGCGCGATGCTGAGTCGTAGATGCAACCAGTTTCCGCATACGATCTCCTCCTGGCTTATTCGGCCTACGGTCCGTAAGTCATTATGTATTTGTACGGACCTTTTGAGATGTAAGGCCCTGAGTATGTGTGGATTTTCTGCCCTTGAAAGCGGCCACCATGTTTGAATTGGCCCACGGTGCGCATGTTGTAGAAGATCGCACCATGAGTGGGGTCAATGCCCTTCGAATCTTCCCTGATGGCTTGCTCCACCGCTTGCTGTGAGATTTTGTATCCCGATCCATTCTCTATCGCAGAGACGAGGCTCGCGTATTTTTGGGCCTTTTCGTTGCTGCCCCACTTCTTAATTCCGTTCAGGCGCACGTGGGCGATTTTGTCTTCGGCGCTTGCGAGGGATTCGTTTTCCGTTTTGGAATCCTTCATCCCCAGCGTTTCGTGATTGATCTGTCCGGCGATTTCGTTATTCTGCTGTTGGGCCTGTTGTTGGTCTGCGACGGATTGGCTGCTTTCGGTTTCGGCCTCGCTGTTGTCCATTTCGGTCGGGTCGGTTGTCAGAAAGTCATGACCGTCGTGATCGACGCCACGCAGCGGATTGTTGCCCACATACGCATACAGATTCAGGCTCTGCGGATCATCCATTTTCGCGTAAGGCACTGGCTCCTCTTTCGCGCTCCAGTCAGGACTCAACCACCTTCCCATGATAGATGCGTAGTATCTAGCTCCGAAGTAGTCATTTCCTGATTCGGAGTCACGTTCTTTGCCGGTGGCCCCGCTAAGCCGTCAGGCTTAGGGATGGTGTCTTGGCTCCAACACACCGCCCGATGCGCCACGGATGCACGACAGTGGCCCGGAGCTGCGTGCTCCGATCATGGCTTGCGTGCGAAGTGATGCTCGAAGAGTTCCCGCGACAGCCGCTCGCCTTCTTCGCTCAACACGACAGACTTCGCCTTGCTCTTCGGATCGGAGATGTACCCCTTGGCGTGCAGCCGCTCCATCGCTTCCCAGTCGTGGCCCTTCCACGCGCGGCCATCGCCCGACGGAGTCAGCCACAAGAGCGCCAGAACCATCTCGTCCACTTTGTCGCGGTCGTACTCCATGCCCCCGGCTCCTGCTCGGATGCTACACCGGACCGCCGCCACAGGCCGCGCGGATCGCCGCCGCCGTTGTGGTCGGTTCCGTGGCCCCGGTCATGTGGAACATGAGAAAAATACATTTTTCTCATAGCTGAAAAACAGCCGCAGCGGAGCCGTCAGTCAAGGCCGACCGAAGGGAGCCGCGCAGCGGTCGGAGCGAAGCGCAGACCCTTGACGGCCACCGCAGCGGAGGCTACCGCACGTGAGCGCGCCGGGATGCACATTCCAGCCTCGATCCTTTGCTTTCAACACGTTCACGCCGCAGCAACCCCGCGTTACCGCGCCGGTAACCGCAAAACAGGCCTTTTGCATTGAACTCGCTGATTCCACGCGCGTTGACGCGCGTAAACACGTAAACCCCAGTGTTTTCGCGGTCGCGCGCTGCATGGCCCTGATTCCACGCGCGTTCCCGCACAGTTACCGGAAGTTCCTTTGCAGCAACCCGCCGGGGGTGACGTGTCGCCCCTGCACCCGCTGCGCAGCAGCGCCGTCCTTCGCCGGACGTGCCACCGCTGCCGAACGTAGTCACCTATGGCTTCTTTGCTGGCCTAATCGAGAGGATTCCTGTCCGCTGCATTGCCACGGCAACCGGGACATCAACGCGCGCATTGGATCGCGGGTCTTTCCAGTCATCGTCGGCGACCACATACCAGTCGTCCAGCGCCTTGACCGCCGCTCCTGCGGACTTCTCGGACAAGCTGACCGTCATGGCAGGAGCGACCTCAGCACACCAAAATACGCCCTGCACATACGCCTCTTTCTCCCGTTCGATTAGCCCTCTCCACAACATGCCATCGTCAACACCGCCGTGTTCTGCATGGTTATCAGGGGCCGCGGCTGGAGTCTTTCTCATGGCATCCAAGATCAGCCTGCCTATCGGCGTGTCCCCGTTGTCAGCAGCCAGTTTGTCAACCTCGCCGTAAACTCTTTCGTCGGCGTTGTACATAGAGGCATTTGCGTGTGGAAACAGAAGTCTGTGACAATCGATAAACCCAAAGAGCGCGTACCTCTTCTGCGCCGCAGAGAAGTTCTTCCAGGTGTCGTGATTGGAACTCTCCCCATACGCACCATGCGGGAGCACCCAGCAGGCCAACGTCGCGAAAAGGATGAACGATGGGAACACCTTACTGATTCGGCGCATAGTAGATGATCGCTCCGTGAGCCGGTGTAAACACCGCGCTTTGATGTGCAACTCCGTTGAATATCCCGACGTTGGCGAGTATGGGACCACTGCGGCCCCTCGGCTGGTCCCCTGGAATACCCTCCGGCCTCACGCTCGCAATATGGCCGTGCCCAGCGCCGTGCTGTGTCGCAAACGCAAGAACACCTTGGTTCGCCAATGCTTGCGCCTGGTCCGGAGTCACAGCATGCCAACCGTTCTTCGGATTCGCCAGGTTGTTGATTTGAGTATTTGCGTCGTAATTGTGGCCGTTCGCGTCTGACAAGACTCCTGCCGTGTTTGCTCCGGTGGCCGCGGCGATACTGCAAGCGGCTTCACTACAGTGAGTGACAAGCCCACCTTTGGTCACCGTCGGAGCGTATTGAGAGTTCGACATGGCAGAATTTTGGGCATCCACCAAATTCTGGACTGCACCACTCTGCTGTTGGGCCGCTCCTGAAGCTACTTGCTGTCGGTATTCCCGGCCTCAGCCTGATCGCGGAACCTGAACAGCGCATCGGCGATTGCCGTCGGCTGTCGCTTTGCGCTGATGTCGCCGGTGTCGCGGTTGAAGCCATACCACTGGGTAATCAACTTGACGTACTCGGCAGGCGGTTTCGAGAAGGTCCCGCCCTTGCTGTGGTCCAGTCGGGCATGGCACGTCAGATAGCCTTCAACAAACCCGCGCTGCTCTAGCTGCGGCCCAGGATAATCGCTGATCTGCATCCAGTAGAGTCCGTGATAGAAACCATGGCGCCCCTTTATCGGTTCCCCATCCTTGTCAACCGCCCTCTTCCCGGGAAGGTCACGGAGTCCCAAAAAGACATTTGAAACCAAATCATTCAGACGAGATGGATTCTCTTTGTAGAACTTCGTCACTAGATCACGAGCTATGGCAGGAGGGTGGTTCGTGAAACGCGCCGGTCCTTTGTACTCGTATGCGTAGCAGTCAAAATAACCGTTCAGAAATCCAGATTGCTCCTGCTGAGTGATCTCAAGCCACCAGTGACCGTTGTATGTCATCTCTGGTTTCTGCTGACCTGTTGCGCAATATGAAGACAGCAGCAGGCTCAGAGAACACGCAAAAATTACTGCTTTGATTTGTCGTTTCATGTCCCCTCCTACTGATTTGGCGTGTAGAACCTGACTTGTGGCAGGTCGCTTTTTGGAAAGACATAGTTAAGCCGCATATCGCCGTTTTTGTATCCAACATTTGAGATGATCGGCCCCGACCCAGGTAATTTCTGACTCTGATCGGCGGCTACAGTGGCTATGTGTCCTGGGCCAGTGACAAAGACCACTACACCTTGAGGCGCGAGTTGCGTGGCCTCGGCTGCGGATACCCCATGGTATCCGCTACCGGGTTTCGCAAGATTTGCGCGTATCTGGTCTGCTAGGAGCGGCTTACCCTTTGCGTTGCTCAGGGGACCCATCGGAGCATGCATTGCCCTTGCGACAGAGCACGCACCTTGGTTGCAATGAGTGTGGCCGCCATAGCCCGGAGCAAATTGCGGATTCTTCATGGCCGCATTCTGTGCGTTCGACAACTGCAGTTGGGCCTCCTGTTGGTCCTGTTGTTGATCTGCGACGGATTGGCTGCTATCGGTTTCGGCCTCGCTGTTGTCCATTTCGGTCGGGTCGGTTGTCAGATAGTCATGGCCGTCAGGATCGACGCCGCGCAGCGGATTGTTGCGCACATAGGCATACAGATTCAGGCTCTGCGGATTGCCCATTTTCGCGTAAGGCACTGGCTCCGCTTTGGCGCTCCAGTCCGGACTCAACCACCTTCCCATGCTGCTGGCGTAGTATCTGGCCCCGAAGTAGTCGTTGCCGGATTCGGTGTCCCGTTCTTTTCCGGTGAAGTGGAGGGGTGTGGCGTCGTCGGAGGTGGGTGGTGCGTTGGGAGCCGGGACACAGCTTTGCTGGTCGCCGAAGGGAAGGCTCGTGCAATCGAGTTCGGCCTGGCCCAGCGGCAGCGTCTGGTCGCTGCTGGTCAGGTTGCCGCTCAACTGCACCCGCCGCGTGCCCAGCGGATCGGTCAGATGAAAGTGCAGCCCCGCCTGATCGTAGGTCGCCATCAGCCTACCGCCCACATAGACATTGGTCCGCAACCAGGTATTGTTGCCATCCAGCGTCGTCAGCGTTTCTCCGCCCGGCCCCAGCACATAGCTCTTCGTGAACTGGAAGCCATTCATCGCCGGGTCGCAACTCATGGTCGTAATTGTACCCTTGGCCACGCGCGCCCCGTTGGCATCGTACAGATATCCCGTCATCACAGACATGCTCGGCATAGCGGAGTTCTTCACCGCGCAGACCCTGCCTTCGGGTAAGCGTCCAACCTTTCCCACTTGACGGCAGATTGGTGGTTGGGGTGGGGCTTATTCGGCTTGTCGAAGTGTCCACTTAAAAATAGCTGGACACTTCGGTGAAGCACCGGTCATGCGGCTTTGCGC
>JAJZGF010000031.1 GCA_021805025.1 Acidobacteriota bacterium | reverse complement strand
GGGAGTCCTGGAGAGAGACACATGCGTATTTTCAGGGCCGGGATGAACGCAGCATTTCTGCTTTCCATGGCCGCCAAGGCGGTGTGCTTGTCGCAGCAGGCCCCCGCAAGTCCGGAGCCCGGCGCGCCGCAGGCCGGTGCAGCCGTGGCCTCGGGACAGCCAGCGAAAGCACCGTCCCTGACCGCAAAGAGCTATGTGGTTCCGGCAGGCACCAAGGTCCTTCTGCAATTGCGCAGCTCAATCAATACCAAAAGCGCGAAGCCGGGCGATGGGGTGTATCTGGCTTCGACTTTTCCGGTCGTGGTGGGCAACCGGGTGATGATTCCCGCAGGGGTTTATGTGCAGGGGGTGGTGGATCGTGTGGCGCGTGCCGGCCGCGTAAAGGGCAAGGCGCAACTGGACATGCACTTCACTTCGATGATCTTTCCCAACGGATCGGTAGTGGAGATTCCGGGCATGGTGAATAGCCTGCCGGGGGCTAAGAAGCAGTCAATAAAGGATGACAACGAGGGAACGATCGAGCAGGACAGCGACAAGACGCGCGATATGGGCAAAGTCGCGGAGGTCTCTGTGCCGGCGGGCGCCACGGTCGGCGCGATTGGCGGCATAGGATCAGGCCACCCGCTGGCCGGCGGAATAGCAGGCATTGGTGCGGGACTGGCCACAGCAGGCCTGGTGTCGCTTTTTACGCGCGGGGCAGACGTGAATATAGAGAGCGGGACGCAGGTGGAGATGGTGCTGCAGCGGCCGCTGGCACTGGAAGAAGCGGATCTTTCAAACGCGTCTGCTCCTTCTCTGGTGCCGGTGCCGGAGCAACCTCAGCCGTTAGACAAACCGGCGCACGGACGAATTCTTTGTCCGCCAGGCGGGTTGGGATGCCAATAATCGGCCAACGCATCTAAACTAGGAACAGAATGCAGACGTTTCCCCAAGATACTAAGACTCCAGAGATCGATCCGGCCCCGTTGACGACACCGGGCGACCCGGTCGAAAGCCAGGCAAGCCCGACTATGAAGAGCCAAGGCGGGCCAGGCAAATGGCTACGCGACCTCGGCGTCTCCGCGGCGATTTCCATCCTGATCATTACCTTCCTCTATCAGCCGGTTCGCGTGGAGGGCACCAGCATGCTGCCTCGGCTGGAGGATCATGACCGGCTCTTCATCAACAAGTTTGTCTACCATATCGAATCAATCCAGCATGGGGACGTGGTGGTTTTTCACTATCCGCGCGACCCGGAGAAGAGCTATATCAAGCGCGTGATTGCGCTTCCCGGCGATCGTCTCTGGATTGACCACGGGCAAGTTTGGCTGAACGGGAAGCCCTTGCGCGAGCAATATGTTCCGGACAAGTACCGCGACATGCGGTCAATGGCGGAGATGGTGGTGCCCGACGGCACCTACTTCATGATGGGCGACCACAGGTCGATTTCATCGGATAGCCGTGAGTTCGGTCCGGTCGAGCGCGACCTGATCTATGGCAAAGCAGTGTTCATCTACTGGCCGGCGAAGGATGCAGGCGTGGTGGAGTGAGCTCTACTCGACCATTTTGCGCAGCATGTCAATAAACTTGTTTCCGGCGAAGCAGGACAGAAAGAGACGTCGAGGTGGCCGCAAGCAAAACAAGACCCACCCGAAAGAAAGGGGAATTCATCGGGCTGCTCCTTGACCGCGGGGCGAGTTGGTGTCGACCATTGATGCACGAAGATTCTCTAATGTCAATCTAAAAAGCCGCGATTAAATGCACATCCCATACCGGATCGTCGCTCGACTGGCTCTAAATCCATCGTGCGGAGCCTCTTTCCTTCAATTGGAAATGCCCTCGCATGAGCCCATTTGGCAATGAGGTGAGCGATGTTCTGAAAGTCCTAAGGGATAATCTGCTAGAATCGATTGAATCCACTCCCCGGAGAGGCAATGCAGGCGATTTTAGCGCTCGAAGACGGGCGCATCTTCCGCGGCCAAGGCCATGGCGCCCCAGGCGAATGTCAGGGCGAAGTTGTTTTTAATACTTCTCTAACCGGCTATCAGGAAATCGCGACTGATCCCTCCTATGCCGGTCAAATCGTCGTTCTCACCAATCCCCAGGTCGGCAACTACGGCACAAACCAGGCAGACAACGAGGCGGCCAAACCCTATATTGAGGGCTTGATTGTCCGCGAGTTCTCTGCAATCAGTTCAAACTGGCGCTCCGAGCAGGTGACCGATGAGTATATGGAACGGTACCAGGTGCCGGTGCTATCGGAGATTGATACGCGCGCGCTGGTGCGTCATCTGCGCACGCATGGCGTGATGCGCGGCGTCCTCTCCACCGCGGAAAGCAATGCTCAGGTTCTTGTCCAAAGGGCGAGAAGCATACGCAAGATGGACGGGACGGACCTGGCGCGGGTGGTTTCGACCAAGGAGATTTACTCATTTGACGCGAGCGACAGCCGGAATCAGTCAAATGATCCACTGCTTGACTCGGGCTTTCTGGCGACGGAAGACCTGCAAGAGCGGAAGCTGCTGCACGTGGTAGCGTACGACTTCGGTATCAAGCAGAATATTCTGCGGATGCTGACGCGCGAGGGATGCCGCGTGACCGTCGTTCCGGCCGAGACCCGCGCAGCGGATGTGTTGGCCATGAAGCCCGATGGCGTGTTCCTGTCGAACGGGCCGGGCGATCCGGAGCCGGTGGACTACGCGGTGCGCGCGATTCGCGAGATGATGAGCCGTGTGCCGGTCTTCGGGATCTGCCTCGGTCACCAACTGTGCGGCCTGGCGCTGGGCGGGCGCACGTACAAGTTGAAGTTTGGCCACCACGGCGGCAATCACCCGGTGCGCAACAACACAACAGGCAAGGTGGAGATCACGGCGCACAATCACAACTTCGCAGTCGATCCCGACTCGATCAACGCGAACGAAGTTGATTTGACGCACGTGGACCTGAACGACCAGACACTGGAAGGGCTGCGGCACAAAACGCTGCCACTGTTCAGTGTGCAGTACCATCCGGAGGCGGCGCCGGGACCGCACGACTCGCACTATCTTTTTCGCGACTTCAGGAATTTGATGGAGGAGTGGAGGGGATGACACGGTTCAGGTGCAGACGTTGAGGTTTTCAAGCGCGGCGGGGCTTTTGGCTCCGCTGTTTTTTGAGACAGGGCAGTTTTGAAAGGGCACGACTTCATTCGTGACGCAACAACGGAAAAGAAGTTGCGGCTTTAGCCGCGGAGGGATGGTTTTGAGACCCGCACGCGAGCACGCAACCAACAACTCGCAGACGTACTTCATCACGTCCGACACGTGGGACCGGCGTGCTCTATTCAAGAATGAAGCGTGGCAGCGGCTCTTTTTCAAGAATCTTCTTACCCATCGAAGCGAAGCGTATTTCATCCACGAATTTGTCTTAATGCCTGACCACATTCATTTGCTCATTACCCCGACCGCCTCACTTGAACGAGCAGTGCAGCTCATCAAGGGAGGGTTCTCCTTTCGAGTGAAAAAGGAACTTGGGTTTAATGGCGAGGTTTGGCAGCGCGGCTTCTCGGATCATCGGATCCGGGATGCTGAGGACTACGACCGGCACGTCCATTACATCCATTTGAATCCGGTGAAGAGACACCTTTGCAATGTACCGGCAGAATTCAAATATTCTTCTGCATATCCCGGTTGGAAGTTGGACCCCGTCCCTCAGTGGCTAAAGCCACTCGGTTATGAACGAGCTTATGGCACGACTAAAGTCGTGCCCTTTCAAAGCGACGACCCCAACAGTGCGGTTGGAGCCGTAACCCCTCAAAACACGAGAGATTGATTCTAAGCGGAATACCAAGAGACAAAATGCCACGCAGAAATGACATTCAGAAGATTCTCGTGATCGGCTCGGGGCCGATCGTGATTGGTCAGTCGGCCGAGTTCGATTATTCCGGCACACAGGCCTGCAAGGCTCTGCGGCAGGAGGGCTATGAGGTGGTGCTGGTGAACTCTAATCCGGCCACCATTATGACCGATCCGGAACTGGCAGACCGCACCTATATCGAGCCGCTGACGCGCGACTATGTGGAAGAGATTATTCGCGTGGAGTCGCAGATGCTTGGGCCGGGGTCGGGCAAGTTTGCGCTGCTGCCCACGGTGGGCGGCCAGACGGCCTTGAATCTGGCCGTGGATCTGGCCGATGCCGGCGTGCTGGATCGCTACAACGTGGAACTGATCGGCGCCAAGCTGGAGGCCATCAAGAAGGCTGAGGACCGGTTGCTCTTCAAGGACGCGATGATTCGCATCGGCCTGGAGGTTTCAAAATCGGCACTGGTCAACAATCTGCGCGATGGACTTGATTTCGCGGCTAAGATGGGTTTTCCGGTTCTGATTCGCCCGAGCTTTACGCTGGGCGGCTCTGGCGGCGGAATCGCATATAACCGTGAGGAGCTGATGGAGATTCTGGCGCGCGGACTGGATCTTTCGCCGGTGCATGAGTGCCTGATTGAAGAGAGCGTGCTGGGCTGGAAAGAGTACGAGCTTGAGGTGATGCGCGATCTGGCGGACAACGTAATCATCATCTGCTCGATTGAGAACTTTGACCCGATGGGCGTGCATACCGGTGACTCGATCACGGTTGCGCCCGCGCAGACACTGACAGATCGCGAATACCAGAAGATGCGCGACGCAGCCATCGCGGTGATGCGCGAAATTGGCGTCGAGACCGGCGGGTCGAATGTGCAATTTGCCGTGAACCCGCAGGATGGCCGCATGACCGTGATCGAGATGAATCCGCGCGTGTCGCGGTCGTCGGCCCTGGCGTCGAAGGCGACAGGCTTTCCGATTGCAAAGATTGCGGCGAAGCTCGCGGTCGGTTACACGCTGGACGAGATTCCCAACGACATCACACGCAAGACGCCCGCCTGCTTCGAGCCGACCATCGATTACGTGGTTGTAAAGATTCCCAAGTGGCAGTTCGAGAAGTTTCCCGGCGCCGATGACGTGCTGGGGCCGCAGATGAAGTCGGTGGGTGAAGTGATGGCCATGGGCCGCACCTTCAAGGAAGCACTGATGAAGGCATGGCGCGCGCTGGAGACCGGCAAGAAGACAGGCGCCGAGGTGCTGGAGCCGCGACGCCTGACGCAGATGCTGGTGACGCCGCGTCCGGAGCGGCTGGGCTACATCCGCTTTGCATTCGAGCGCGGGATGAGCGTGCGTGAGGTGGCTCGCCTTACGGGCATGGATCCATGGTTCCTGCATCAGATTCGCGAGATAACGCTGGCCCAGGGGACGATTGCCCGCACCAGGCCCGAGGTCATCAGCGCCGAAGAGCTGCGCCGTCTGAAGCGACTGGGACTGAGTGACGAGCGCATTGCAACTGAATGGAAGCTGGAAGGACACGCTGGCGTGAAGCGTGTCCGCGAACTGCGGGAGTCGAAGGGCATCCGTCCGGTCTTCAAGCTGGTGGATACTTGCGCGGCGGAGTTCGAGTCGATGACGCCTTATCTCTACTCGACGTATGACGAAGAGGACGAAGCGCCGCCGACAGACAGGCCCAAGATCATCATTCTTGGCTCAGGGCCGAATCGCATTGGGCAGGGAATCGAGTTTGATTACTGCTGCTGCCACGCAGCTTTTGCGCTGAAGGATGACGGCTATGAGACGATCATGGTCAACTGCAACCCGGAGACGGTCTCGACCGACTATGACACGAGCGACCGGCTCTACTTTGAGCCGTTAACGCTAGAAGACGTGCTGGCGGTCTACAACCATGAGGCAGCGTCTGGCGCGAAGATCGGCATGATTGTGCAGTTTGGCGGGCAGACGCCGCTGAACCTGGCACAGCGGCTGCGCGCGGCCGGCGTTCCGATCATTGGCACATCACCGGAATCAATTGATCTGGCCGAGGACCGCAAGCAGTTCGGAAAGCTGCTTGAGCAGCTGGATATTCCGCAGCCTGCGGGCGGGACGGCGACGAGTGTGGAGGAGGCGTTGGCTGTGGCTGAACGCATCGGCTATCCGGTGCTTGTGCGTCCCAGCTATGTGCTTGGCGGGCGGGCCATGGTGATTGCCTACGATTCCGAATCCGTGGCGCGATACATGCGAGAGGCTGTCGAATACTCGCAGGAGCGGCCTGTTCTGGTCGATCATTTTCTCGAAAGTGCCATCGAGGTGGACGTGGATGCCTTGTGCGACTCAGAGGATGTGCAGATTGCAGGCATCATGCAGCACATTGAAGAGGCCGGCATCCACTCCGGCGACTCGTCATGCGTGTTGCCTGCCGTGGATCTGCGCGAGGAAACCCTTCATACGCTTCGCGATTACACGCGCAAACTTGCGATTGCACTCAAGGTCGTGGGGCTGGTGAACCTGCAGTTTGCGATACAACGCGACGGCGAAGGCAAAGATCGTGTGTATGTGATTGAGGTGAATCCACGCGCATCGCGCACCGTGCCTTACGTCTCCAAGGCCACGAGCATTCCTCTGGCCAAGGTTGCGGCGCGCCTGATGACGGGGCGGAAGCTGCGCGACTTGTTGCCGGAACAAATCGCATCGGGCAAGGATCTTGATACCGGCACACATTTCTATGTGAAATCGCCGGTATTTCCGTGGTCCAAATTTGCAGGCGTGGACACGGTTCTGGGGCCGGAAATGAAGTCAACCGGCGAAGTGATGGGCGTAGCAGCCAGCTTCGGCGAGGCTTTTGCTAAAGCGCAGCTCTCTGCCGGCCAGGTGTTGCCGACAAGGGGCACAGTGTTCTTCAGCGTCAACGATCATGACAAGGCGCCAGCGATTGAGCTTGCGCGGCGCTATGTGCATCTGGGTTTCCATCTGGTTGCCACCGAGGGCACGGCGAATGTGCTGGAGCATGCCGGTTTGACAGTGGAGCGTGTCTTCAAGGTAAAGGAAGGCAGGCCGAATGTCGTGGACCTGATCAAGGGTGAGCGCATTCAACTGATCGTGAACACTCCCCGCGGGCAGGACACGTTCTTTGACGAGAAGGCCATCCACCGCGCAGCGATACTGGCGCGGGTACCGACCATCACGACCATTGCCGCGGCGCGCGCCGCGGCGGAAGGGATTGCAGCAATGCAGGGACACCGCATCACGGTGAACGCACTGCAGCGGCTGCATGCGGCCCGGGTTTTACAATAGACACATGCTGATTGAAGGCGTTTTCGCCGCTGTTACCACGCCGTTTTATCCGGACGAGCGCATCTATTTTCGCAAGCTGGAGGCGAACATTGCGCGCTATTCCCGCAGTCTGCTCGCGGGACTGGTGGTGCTTGGCTCTACGGGTGAGGCCCCAGCACTGGACGACGCGGAGACAGCGGAAGTTTTGCGCGTTGCGGCCGAGGCCGCGGCTCCGGAAAAGGTGCTGATCGCCGGTGTCGGTCGTGAGAGCGTGAAATCAACGCTTGCGGCGGCTGAGACTGCAGCGCGCCATGCGTACGATGCGGTGTTGGTGCGCACGCCAACGTACTACGCTGGACAGATGTCCACCACCGCGGTGCTGACCTACTATCGCAGCGTGGCGGACCGATCGCCGCTTCCGGTGTTGCTTTACAACATTCCGAGCTGTGTGCCATACAGTATTCCGATTGCAGTGATCGCGGAACTGGCGCAGCACCCGAACGTGATCGGCATTAAGGATTCAAGTGGCGACGTCGAGCGCCTGCGGTCTATCATCGCGGCCACCTCAAGCGCGCCACGCCGCACTGTCACAGTGACGCCGGTTTTTGAGGCTGTCACGTCCAGGATGCTGGGCGCGAAGGCGTCCGGAGCGCATGAGTCCGCCACGTTTGTCTCCGCAGAGAATCTGGCTGGTGGTGTTGCGCTGGCGACAGCTCCGCCGGTCACCCCGCTCAAGACGCGCAGCAGGGAGGTCGGGTTTCAGGTTTTGACCGGCTCGACTGCCGCGGTGCTTCAGGCATTGGAGATGGGCGCTTCTGGCGCGATTCTTGGTTTTGCCGCGTGCGCTCCGCAGGCATGCCAGGAGATCTACTTTGCTTGGAAGGATCACGACCTCAAGCTGGCAGGAGAGAAGCAGCAACGGACGCTGCGGGCGAGTATGCGCGTCGGAGCCGAACTTGGGGTCAGCGGCGTGAAATATGCGTGCGACTTCAACGGCTATTATGGCGGCCGGCCTCGTCTGCCGTTGTTGCCGCTTTCTGCGCAGCAGAAGCTCGAAGTTGAGGCGCTCCTTGCGGATATTCGGAACTGAGCGGAGGAAGCTGAGCCCGCTCGGTTTTGCATTTTGAATGGTGGGCAGTGAGGGACTCGAACCCCCGACTTCCTGCTTGTAAGGCAGGCGCTCTAACCAGCTGAGCTAACCGCCCACATGGGGTGGGTTACCAATGCGGCCTGCACTGATGATAACAGCGCAGGACCATCCATGGGCTGAGGATTGATAGACTAGCTCGGTGAGCCGACTTATCGTCAACGCCGATGACTTCGGTCTGACCTCGGGTGTGAACCGCGCTATTCTCGAGCTGCATCGCGCAGGGGTACTGACCTCTGCCACTCTGATGGCCAATGCGGCCGCAACTGCGGAGGCGGTTGCACTGGCTCACGCCACGCCTACACTGAGAGTGGGCTGCCATGTTGTTTTGGTGGATGGCGCCCCGGCGCTCGCCCCACATCAGATCTCCTCGCTAACCAGCGCGAGAACCGGCCAGTTACATCCCACGCTCGGCACGTTCCTTCAGCGACTGCTGACAGACCGTATCCGCTCCTCGGAGATTGAAGCAGAAGCCCGCGCGCAGATTGCACAGCTGCAATCGCAGGGTTTGCACCTGACGCACATCGATACCCACAAACATACGCACATGTTTCCCGGCGTGCTGCGGCCGCTGCTTCGCGCGGCGCGCGCCTGCGGGGTGCGCGCTGTCCGCAATCCGTTTGAGCCGGCATGGAGCCAGAGCGCGACACCGGGCGCGCCATGGATGCGCCGTATGCAGGTGGCGCTGCTTCGCCGCCTGGCGCCCGCCTTCCGCCGCATTGTTGCGGAGGAAGGATTCACCACCACGGATGGATCGATTGGGGTGCTGGCAACGGGCACGCTGGATGCGCGGACGGTTTCTTCGCTGGCGGCGGCACTGCCAGAAGGAATCTTCGAGCTGGTCTCTCATCCCGGCTACCACGATGCCGACCTCGCGCGTGCGCACACGCGACTGCTCGGTTCGCGGGAAGCGGAGCTGCAGGCCTTGCATGTGCTTCAACTGTTCCCGCAGATTGACCTCGTCTCGTTTGCAGAGTTGACCCAGCGCCCTGTTAAGATTTGTTGAGCCGCGCATTTTCACGCATCTTTCAGCAAGCGTGGCTCGTCACACAAACAGGCGGACCAGTTAGTCCAAGAAGGCGCTATGCGCATCGGAATTACCTGCTACCCCACTTATGGCGGCTCGGGCGTAGTGGCCACGGAGCTCGGCATTGAACTCGCCGCGGCGGGGCACGAGGTCCATTTCATCTCGTACTCGCAGCCGTTCCGGCTGAATGGCCGCAACGACGGCATTTTTTACCACGAGGTGCCGGTTTCGAGTTATCCGCTTTTTGAGTTTCCGCCCTACGATCTTGCGCTGGCTTCCCGGATGGCTGAGGTTGCCGAGTTCAATGATCTCGATCTGCTCCATGTGCACTATGCCATCCCCCACTCGGTGAGCGCGCTTCTGGCGCGGCAGATGCTCGCTAGCCGCGGCCGCCGCCTTCCGTTTGTCACCACGCTGCACGGTACAGATATTACGCTGGTCGGCCTCGATCGCAGCTATTTGCCCATCACACGGTATGCGATCCAGGAGAGCGACGGTGTGACGAGCATTTCAAATTATCTGAAGGAAAAGACGTTCGAGCACTTTGAAGTTTCGTGTCCGATCGAAGTGATTCCCAACTTTGTGAATTGCGACGTCTACATGCCCTTTACAGATGAGGCGGTGCGGTCTGAAGCGCGCAAGCGTCTGGCGAAGCCTGGGGAGGCGATTCTGATTCACCTGTCGAACTTCCGGCCGGTCAAGCGGGTCGTGGATGTGGTGAAGATTTTTGCGCGTGTCGTGCACCAGGTGCCATCTCAGCTAGTGCTTGTGGGGGATGGGCCTGACCGCTCGGCAGCGGAGTGGCTTGCCCATGAGCTCGGCATCCACGACCGCATTCATTTTCTTGGCAAGCAGGAGCGCGTGAATGAGCTGCTTCCGCTGGCCGATCTGATGATCATGCCAAGCGAGCTTGAGTCTTTTGGACTGGCTGCGCTGGAAGCGATGGCCTGTAAAGTGCCGACCATTGCGACGCGCGTTGGCGGCGTGCCTGAACTGATTGACGACGGAGTGACGGGGCTGCTCTATCCGGTGGCCGCTCTGGATGCGATGGCTGCTGGGGTCATTGCGCTGCTGCAGGATCGCGGCCGGCTGGAAGTGATGCGGGATGCGGCGCGCAAGACGGCACGCACGCGCTTCTGTTCCACGATGATCGTGCCGCATTATGTGAAGTACTATGAGTCGGTGCTGGCGAAGGCAGTTTAGGCCGGATCCGCTTCAAAGATCGTCTGAAAGCCGAGACTCTGCCAGAATTCTTCGACGATGCGGACTGTTTCCGCCGTGGTGTGCCTGGTTGTCTGGATGCGCAGCGGAGGGGCTGCAAGGTCTTCAGTCGGCTGCGCGGTAAGTTCGCTGGCTTCCGAGACGATGGCGACGCACTTGTCTGCGCGATAGGTGCATGAAGCAAGATCGGCGATCGAAAGCCGAGTGGTGGGTGTGGCCAGCACGGTGCGTGGGGGTGCCATACGGTCCAGCAGACAGAAGATTTCGAGCTTTGATTCCAGTTCATCCGGAACGCAGTCGATCACCAGGTCTGCGTCTCGCACGGCGTCCTCGATGGTATCGACGAAGGTGACAGCGGGGAGGGACTTTGGGCCGAGTTGCTGGCGCAGCGCCTCGCGCGCGTGGCGCAGGTTGATCGGCATCACGTCTTCCAGCAGCACTCGACAACCGGCTCGCGCCGCGGCCATGGCCAGCCAGCGGCCCAGCGGACCGGCACCGATAATTGCGATAGTTGGGGGCAATGGATTTACCGCACCGACAATGCCTGAAGCACGTCGCTTGCGCTGGGGCTTGCCTGTTCAAGGTGCTTTGCGACACGAGCGCGCTCCTCAGCGGAAAGGCCGGGGGCGGCAGCGAGTACACGACGCAGTGTCACGGCGACGTCATCAATGTAGTTCATCAGGCGAATAGCTTCTCCGGACAGCGGCATGGCAGGGTTCCCTCAAAGAGTTGAATGTCTCTCATCATTGTAGGGGGTCGACTGGAGGTGCGTGAAGCCTGCTCATGCCGCGTCGGGTCAAGGCGCAGCGGTTGACCTGGATCAGGACCATGTTTCGCCTTGATGCGAAAGCATCATTTACCAGGGCAGAGGCTGGCCTTGATGGAAGAATCCGCCGGTTGGGCCATCGTCGGCCAATGTGGCGAGGGCCGCGCTGGTCTTGCCTCCCTCGCGCAGTTCCATGGGAGCGTGGTCTCCTCCCATGTCCGTTTTGACCCAGCCCGGGTGCGCGGAGTTGACTTTGATGTTGGTATTCCGCAGTTCATAAGCCAGATGAATGGTGAAGGCATTGAGTGCGGTTTTGGACGCGTCATAGGCAAACGACTTCGCGTCATAGATAGGCGAACCGGGTTTGGCATGGAGTTCGAGCGAGGCAAGGATGCTGGACAGATTGACGATGCGGGCCGCGGGACTCTTCTTCAGGAGCGGAAGCAGCGCCTGGGTCAAAGCGACCTGGGCGAAGAAGTTGGTTTCAAAGACCCGCTTTAGCAGCTCAGACGGCACCTCAGCGACGGAGTGCTCAGGGCCTGTGGCGGGAAAGCCTCCGGCGGCAATACCGGCATTGTTGACAAGAATGTCGAGTCGGCCGTGTTTGGTGTGGAAGTAGTCGAATGCGGCACGATGGTCTGCCGGCTGGGTGACATCAAACTGAAGCACATCGGCGTCTGCACCGGCTTTCCTTAGCTTGCTGACAGCCTGTTCGCCTTGCTTCAAATCGCGTGAGCCAATCACCACGGCTACCCCGGCAGCGTGAAGGTCGAGAGCAGTTTGGAAACCCAGGCCGCGGTTTCCGCCGGTGATAAATGCAATTCTGTTTGTCATGGGGACGAATTCTCCTGTGCTGGATTCGATTCATCCGCGGTTAGCGAGGGTGCAATGAAATAGAACGGCAGGGCCGAGACACATGCGGGTTAGAATGGCGCTGGACGAAGCAGGGAGGAATCATGCGAAGGATATGGATGAGTCTTTTGGGCTTGGCTGTAGGTCTGGGACTGGCGATGCCGCTTGCTGCACAGGGCGCGCCACCGCAAGGGAAGGCCGACCAACCGTACACGGTGGAGTACTACTACAAGGTGCAGTGGGGACACCAGCAGGAGTTTCTGGACCTGTTTCTGAAGAATCACTATCCGCTCTTGCAGCGGGTGGTGGCGACGGGCCGGATGCTATCAGTGAAGATCGAAGCGCCGGCATATCACACCACGGAAGATGGCAGATGGGACTATCGGGTGACAATTCGCTTCAGGAATTCAACGGTGGCGACTGCTGAGAATCCGGATGAAGAACGGATGATCAAAGAACTTTGGCCGGATCAGGCGACTTACAAGAGAGAAGAGCAAAGGCGTTTCGAGATACTGTTGGCGCACTGGGACTTGCCGGTGACGGATATCACACCCGCAAAGCCATGATGCGGCCCTTGCCGCATGAAGAGTGATGCGAGGTCCGGTGCCGGCGAGCGTGCATCAGCGTGGCGGCGGAAACGGGTAGCCTGGGAAGCGCGGCTGGCGAACGTGGCGCACCAGAGCAACGATCCCGAAGACAAAGGCAGCAAGGATGCCAAGAGGGATCAAGAGCAGAAAGAAGGGCTCTATGATGCGATTACCTGCGATGGCCGCGGTATCGGCGACTCGCATGGAGCCGAACATGGAGACAACGTCGTTGCCGACGGAGGCATTTTCCGCAAGCCGGGTAGTGCCCAAAAAATTGACGAGATCGTGGCCAACACTTGCGCTGGGTCCCACGTGGACGTCGCCGAAGAAGTCGACGATGTCGTGGTTTGCCTGTCCTGCAATTTGCACGCTGCCGAAGAAGACGACGATGTCGTGCTCGGCCGTGCCATCCACTTTCACGGAGCAGAGAAAGCAGACGGCATCATGCACGGATTGCCCATGCGGGACAAGGATGTCGCTTGCGAACTGGACAGCGTCACGACTGGCATGAGCAGGCGCGGCGGAGAAGAGAGCTACTGCGGCCAGCAAGAGGAATGCGGACGGTCGGGAGTAATTCATCGTACCTCCGGGAGTGTCTACGCAAAGACGTCTGAGGTGGTTCCATGAAGATGGTACGCCTCAGGCGGACGGATTGCTGGCAGGCTTTGCCGGGCTGAGGACCTCGGTCCAGTCGGCTGGAGAATCGACGAGGACATCAGGGGGAACGCTGTTGAGGCTGTCGGGGGACAGCCCGAAGGTGCAGCCAATGGACCAGGCGCCCGCATTGCGCGCTGTTTCTACATCGACCTGGCTGTCGCCGATCATCACCGTTTCCTCGGGACGCGCACCCGCCTCCTGCATCAGCGCAAAGAGGCCTTCCGGATCAGGCTTCTTCGTGGCAAAGCTGTTGCCTCCGTAGATATTCAGGAAGTAGGGCGCGAGGCCCAATGC
The DNA here is from genome assembly GCA_021805025.1 of Acidobacteriota bacterium. Taxonomy (GTDB): domain Bacteria; phylum Acidobacteriota; class Terriglobia; order Terriglobales; family Acidobacteriaceae; genus Telmatobacter. The sequence continues at coordinate 15,665 of JAJZGF010000031.1, read as the reverse complement.
CTCACAGATGGCGCGGGCGGGCCGCACGGGCTTGTTGGTCAAAATGGCCATGGCGCGCGGTGGCGCGGATGGCGATTCGTGGACGGTTCGCAATGCAGCGAGCGCCTCCAGCACACCTTCGTAGGCGTATGTGTAGTCCAGTTTGTGCTCGCGGTAGTAATCGAGGAAATAGTTGTACGCCGCGGCGAGCGATGCTTCGCTTATGGGAATCTTGCCCTCGCCAGTGAGGGCACGCCGCACCAGCATCAAAGCTCCATTGCCGATGAAGCCGGCGATCGTTTCATCGGGCAAAGCGTCCTGGCCGAAGTGGGTGAGCGTGGCATTGACGCTATTACAGAGATCCTGGGCCGAGTCGATGAGGGTGCCGTCCAGGTCAAAGACAAGCAGCTGGATCGACTCGATGGGTAGCGGGCGCAAAACATGGACCATACGCATAGTGTAAAAGCTGCCTCTGGCGGCGAGCCTGGCTGCCCATTTTGATGCGATGATGGAACTGGATTTTTCGATCACTTTCGATGTGGGCATTGAATGGAGCGAAGACTGATGAAGCAAATCATCACAGGTGGATTGTTATGGGCGATGGTGTTTGCCGTGCCCGTGGCTGGAGCGGGGCAGAATACCTCCGCGCCGGCTTCTCATGGGCACGACTTTGCTCCCGTGGCTCAAGGAGAACGGATCGAAAACCTCGATGTGCTGAAGCACGAAGTGAGTCAGTACCATGCCTGCACCTGCACATGCGGATGCTACGCCAAGGATCTGGACGGGCAGGCTGATCGGGCCATCGCATATCTCCGCCAGCGGGTATCGCATCGCGCACCGCGGGAGAAAATGGCGATTGTGCTGGATATTGACGAAACCGCCTTGTCCAACTACCAGCAGATGCAACGGGTCGGGTTTGCGTACGACAAGAAGGCCTTCGACGCCTGGATTGATTCAGCGGCGGCGCCGGCGATTCCGGGGACGTTGAGGCTTTACAAGGAGGCAGAACGGCTCAAGGTGAGTGTGTTCTTCTTGACGGGCCGGCCAGAAACCCAGCGAGCAGCCACAGAGCAGAACCTGAAAGGCCAGGGCTTCGAGGGGTGGCAAGGATTGATACTGCGATCTCCTGCTGAGGCCTCGCTGACGGCGCAGGCTTACAAATCAGCGGAGCGGGCGGCCATTCAGTCAAAGGGGTACCGCATTGTACTGAACGTAGGCGACCAGTGGAGCGACCTTCGCGGCACGGCAGAGGCGGACTACTCGGTCAAGTACCCCGATCCGTATTACTTCATCCGATAGCTAAGGATCGCGCGCGGAACCGAAATGCGCTTCTAATGGATGCGGATGTTACCTGATCCTGTTTCCATGCGGACTATCGGTCCGCCGCCATTGAACTTCCCAGTCACATGATGGCGATTCACAGCGCCCTGCGTGACCATTTCGCGTTCGCTATGAACGGAGCCGGAGCCGGTCGACGCATCGAGGATCCAGCCTGTATTACCGGGCGTGAAGTCGATACTCCCGGAGCCGGTCTGAAGACGCCACGCGGTCGTGGGTGAGCCGCTGACGCGGATGTCACCGGATCCGGTTCCCGCCCTCAGGCCGCCGTGTAGCCCGCGCAGTTGAATGTTTCCCGAGCCGGTCTCGGCCTTGACGTCGCCCTCGCCGGTTTGCTCCGCTACCAGGCTGCCTGAACCTGTTTCAACGGTAAAGCCGCCTTGCAGGCCCTCTGCGTGAATGTCGCCTGACCCCGTCGAGAGTTTGGCATTTTTGCCGACACCGTCATCGCTTATATTGCCGGAACCGGTACCGGCATCCAGATGGGTACCGGCAGGCGCCTGAATCTCAAGGTCGATGTTGATGTTGTGCAGGTCCATATGCTGAGTGCCGACGCGGATGATATTTCCTGTTTGCTCGATGGGTGGATTTGCGGCGATCTCACGGACGCGCTCCTCCCTTGCTCCCCATTCCGACCGGATTCGACCGAAGATATGCACCTGGTTATCCGGTCCACGCGTGAGGTGGATATTGCCCGTACCGTTGGAGACTGTGAGATCGACCGGACCGGTGATGGACAGCGTGCGGTCGAAAGTGGCTTCGGAGGCCAGGGCGGGAAGCGCGATAAGAAGCATGGTGAAGCCCGGCATCCACAGGTATTTCATGTAATTCCTCGATTCATGGGGTTGGGGAGTCGCAGCACTGCGGCTACTGTTGCAGTACGACCTGATCGCCTTCCTTGAGTCCACTGACAATCTCAGTCACGGAACCGTTGGATAGACCGACTTTGACCGGCACTTTGCGCGTGCCGTCTTTTTGACCGTGATCGGGCACATTGACGAAGGCGTTCTTCTGGTTGTCATACGTCACGGCATTTTCCGGCACAGTCAGCACGCCCTTATGCTCGTCAAGCAGAATCTCTGCGTTGGCGGTCATATTGGCTTTGAGCTCGCCATTGGGATTATCTATAGAGACGCGAACTTCAAACGTGGTCACGTTGTCTTTTTCAACGCCGAGCGGTGCGATTTTAGTAACCTTGCCCTGAAAGACGCGATCGCGGAAGCTCTCGACCTTGATGCGGGCCGGCTGACCCAGGTACACGTGCGCGATATCGGCTTCGTCTACTTTGCCTTTCACGTAGACCTGAGTCGTATCGCCCTCCGTCATGATGAGCGTTGCGGTGGAGCCGAGCACGAGAATGGAACTGACCGCGTCGCCGATCTCAACGTCCCGCGATAGGATGATGCCGTCCATTGGAGCAAGGATCGTCGTGTAACTGAGCTGCTCTTCGAGCTGCTTCAGGCTGGCTTGATTTTGCAGCACCTGTGCGCGGGCCTGCTTCAGCCGGGCCGTGTCCACTTGAATCTGGGCTGTGGCCCCGTCCCGCTTGTTGAGGGCGGCAAGATAATCGCGATTTGCGTTGTCGAGAGCCTGCTGGCTGACCACACCTTCTTTCTGCATCTGCAGGGTGCGGTCCAGGGTTGTCTTGTACATGGGCAGATCAGGCGCCGCCGCGTTGACCTTGTCCTGCACGATGTTGGCCTGAAAGGTGGCGACGTTGGCCTCTGCGGCGGCAAGTTGGGCGCGCTGCGCTTCGACTTCAGCCTGGATCTCTTCCTGGTCAAGCTGTGCCAGTTCCTGACCCTTGTGGACGCGTGAATTAATGTCGACGAGGAGCTTCTCTACAATACCGGAGGCCTTGGACTTGACCTCGACCTTGGTGATCGGTTCGATAGTTCCGGTGGCGATGACCGACCGAGCCACGTCACCATGCTGCACCTTTGCGATGCGGTTGGGATCAATCTGCGAGCCGTGCGCGAGATGCGCCAGGCCGACCCCGGCAGCAACAAGTACGATGAAAGCGGCAATGCTTAACCAGATCCAGAAACGTTTATTTTTGCGCGATGCAGCCACGGGAATCCTCCGCTGATTTCACATACGGACTGAGGGGGGTGATAGTTCCATTTCCAGCTTCCCGTCGGCAGGAGCCGCAGGGAGTGCTATGCTCACAGGCGAGATGCACGGTTTGCTCCTGCTGCAATTTGTCTCGGTTGCGTTGCTAATCATGGCGAACGCTTTTTTTGTGGCCGCGGAGTTCGCGCTGGTGAGCGTCCGCGAAACCCGAATCGAGCAAATGATGGCCGCTGCAGTTCCTGGGGCGCGCGCAGTGCGCCGGCTGCAGCAGGAACTCGACAATTTTCTGCCCGCTGTCCAATTGGGGGTTACGCTGTGCTCTCTGGCGTTGGGCTGGATCGGTGAACCGCTTGCGGCCGGAGTCTTCCTAGGCTGGATCGGCTCAGTGCCGCACGCTCGGCTTTACGCAAACCTTGCTGCTGTGGCTCTTGGCTTTGCGCTCATTACCTATCTGCATGTGGTGGTTGGCGAGCTGGTGCCCAAGTCGCTGGCGCTGCGCAGAGCGGAGGCGTTGGCGGTGGCTGTTGCGCCTCCCATGCTGGTGTTCATGACGGTGGCTCGGCCTGCTGTGCGGCTGCTGCGCAACTCAGCCGCCGTGGTGCTGCGCGGCTTTGACATTCCCATGAGCGACCGAGCCGCCGTGCACTCGCCCGAAGAACTGAAGCTGATTGCCACGGCTGCGCGACGGATGGGCATGTTGCCGCAGTTTCAGGAGATGTTGATTCACCGTGCTCTGGAACTGGATGACGTGCCAATTCGCGAAATCATGACGCCGCGACAAAGGATCTTTTCACTGCCCTCGAATCTGTTGATCGAGGAAGCGAGCGCCCGCGTGATTGAGCATCAGCTCTCCCGTGTACCGGTCTACGACGAGAGCCGGGGACCGGAGCATCTTGTGGGCGTGGTGTATGCCAAGGATCTTGCGCGGTTGATGTTCTTCAGGCCGGCGACGCAGCGGAGTCGACAGGCGCCGGAGAAGATGGCCTCCGCTGTTGTGGAACTGCGCGTAGGGCAGGTGATGCGGGATGTGCTTGTGGTTCCGGAGACGAAGACGGTCCTGGACCTTATCCGGGAGTTTCAGCTCCGAAGGCGGCAAATGGCGATCGTCGTGGATGAATACGGATCGACGGTGGGATTGGTCACGGCGGAAGACGCGCTGGAGCAACTTACAGGCGAGATTGAAGATGAGTTTGATGATCCGGCCCGGCCTCCGCTCACGACGGCGACAGGTGCGCTGATCCTGGATGGGGCCGTGAACCTGCGGGACCTTGAGACCCAGATGCAGTGGAGCCTGCCGCGCGACGGGGGAGTGGAAACACTGGCGGGATTTGTGCTCATGAGGCTCGGCCACATCCCGAAGGTCGGTGAGATAGTGCGGTTTGAAGGAAGACGATTGACCGTGATGGAAATGGACGGATTGCGCGTGGGCAAGATCCGCGTGGAGCCTGAAGACGCACAGTAGGGAGATTGGTGGATGGGTTAAAATGAAAAGGATTGCCCGCAGTGACCCCCAGGGCCGTGGTCAACTTTGGGCCGGTGTCCTCTTCTGCGACATGGCGGCCTCGGTAATGGTTACCTTTTTGAATTATGGAGCTTAAGCCAGCCGGACACAGCTTTTAACGGCGAATATACAGCGAAAAGATGTCGGAGTGACCTCAAAATTGATTACCGATAGTGCTTTTGGGTGATTGAAAGTAATCTTTCGCTACGATACTCTCCGTGCATAGTAGTTTTTGTACCTGGAGCAAACATGAGACAAGATGCATATCGCATAGCGTTTGACGAAGCGACGGCTGAACTGAGCGAGATTCTCAATCAGTTTGAGCAGTTGCAGCAGCGCAAGAGCCGGCTTGAGCGCGTGGCAGAGGTGTTGCGGCCTCTTGCCGGGCTTGATGGTCCCAATACGCTCTCTGAACCGCAGGTCATAGAGACCGCCCAGGACGCCCAACAGCAGGCAGCGGAGCCAGCTCCGGCCCCCCTTCAGGAAGCATCCGAGCCCGCTGCGGCCTCTATTCCCCAGTACGCGGAAACGGCCAGTGATCCGTTTCAACGCCGGATTAACAATGCACTTCGGCAGGGTTTTGGATCTGGCGATGGGCGTGAGTATTCTCGCCTGTTCAGTGGTGGGGTTTCCCGCGGTCACTAAACCATGACGCAGGGATCTTCCCGGATCCTCCACAGCCTTTCACCTTCAACGCATGGGCCCGCAGACCGCGGGCCTATGCGTTTCTCATCAAGTCCGCTTGATTGGCTCACCCTTTTGGGAAGGCCGATCGGCGGATCTGCTCGTTTGGATACGCCCGAACGACGTCGGCCTGAGTTATGTCCGGGGCGTTAGGCGCGATTTGGCGCCTTGAAATCGTGTTGACCCCGCGGTGCCTCCTTTGAAAAGTGAGGGGAAAAAGATCTCCGCCTCTGGGGGTTGGCGTCTGCGTGTCACGGGATTGGGGGCTTCGATGCGGCTCGATCCGGCAAATCAGGCTTCTGACTCACGGCATGAAGTGCCGGGACGCAGAGCATGAGCGGCAGGTAAGATTGTCATTCGATCGACAGCTCTTGGTATGGGGAACGCCGTGGAGCGAAGACAGACACGAAAGAGGCTTCCGGGCCTGACTCTGGCCGACGGCCTGACACAGCATCCCTTTGATGTGACGAACGGCGTGCGGACGAGCGGGTTGGTGGCTGGGCGCCACCTGAAGACAGGGCACCGGCACGATCGCCACGCGACGGCGTACTACGGTGTTGCGCCGTCGGTGCTGCGGGGACTGGTTCGGCGCTGGATGCGCACGAAGGGATGCGCGCCGCTGGAGGAGACGGCGTTTGTTGACCTGGGCGCCGGGATGGGACGGGCCATGCTGCTGGCGGCCGAGATGCCGTTCCGGGCGGTGATTGGCGTGGAACTGCATCCTGCTTTGGCGGGAATTGCCCGTCGCAACGCGGCTTTGTGGCGCAAAGCAGGCCGGGCCCTTGCCCCGATGCGCGTAGTCGAATCAGAAGCGACAGAATTTCGATTTCCGACAGGCCCATGTGTGGCGTTTCTGTTTAATCCTTTCAGTGAAACGGTCATGCGAAGATTTATGGCTGGACTGAAATCCCAGTTCGGGGGTCGCCCAGGACAAGTTGACCTCCTGTACGTGAACAATGAGCAGGAACGCGTGGTGGAGTTGCAGCGAGGCTGGTCGCGGCTGTTTTTGGGGCCCGTCCGCCGCTCCGCGGCTGACGCGATTGCCGATTATCGGATTCTGGCCAACCAGCCGGACGGCGAATATGCCTCCTCCAATTCCGAGGATTGTTCGATCTGGCGCTGGGTGGGATGAGGAATTTCATAACCACTCTGATGGAAAAAGGGTTGACGAGATGCCGGGTGAAGGGAAAAGCTGGGTCAGTATTGACCATCGCTTTCGTTTGTTATGACAAACTGTCCGACAAGGGCAGGCATTGATCTCTGATCTGTTGGAGTAGGACTTTGCACGAGCCGCATTTGATTCTTGGAATTGGTGAGTTGTTATGGGACATGTTGCCGGAGGGCCCACGCCTGGGCGGTGCGCCGGCAAATTTTGCGGTGATGGCGGGCCGCCTGGGCAATCATGCAGCGGTTTTGAGCCGCATTGGGCGGGATGATCTTGGCCGTCGTGCGGTCGACCTGCTGGACCCTTTGCCTGCCGATACCGGATTTCTGCAAGTGGACCCTATGCATGAGACGGGGCGCGTGACGGTGGTGCTCAAGGATGGGCAGCCGGAATACGTGATACATCAGCCTGCCGCGTGGGATTCCATGGAGCTATCCGATGAGTGGGTGCAGTTGGCGGCGCGTGCCGATGCGATTTGTTTCGGGTCGCTGGCACAGCGGAGCCATGAGTCGCGGCAGACCATCCAGACACTGGCTGCGCAGACCTCGTCGGAGTGTGTGCGCGTGTTTGATGTGAATCTGCGGACGCCCTTTTATTCGGGCGAAGTGATCCAGGAGTCGCTGGAACTAGCGACCGTCGTCAAGATGAACGATGGCGAAGTGCCGCAGGTGCTGGCCCTGCTGGGTATGGCTGCAGACGAGGGATTGGGAACCGGCGCACTGCGTGCAGGGGCTGACCGCCTGATCGAGGAGTTTCCCTCACTGCGGATGGTGGCGATCACTCGCGGTGGCCATGGCAGCCTGCTGGTGACGCGCGAGGGCTGGCACGAGCATGCGGGGCTTCCGGTGCGCGTAGCGGATACGATTGGCGCAGGAGACGCCTTTACCGCGGCGATGACGCATTATCTGCTGCGCAGTGCTGATCTGGAGACGCTCAATGAGGCGGGTAATCGATGGGGTAGCTGGGTTGCCTCTCAGTCGGGCGCAATGCCGGCACTGCCGGATGAGGTGCGTACGGCCCTGACAGCTGCGATTGAGGGGTGATGTGTATGGGCAGTAGCGGTCACCGCCGGAGGGTGGGTCTTCCGCTTAGTCCGGTGTTCATAGAGGATCCCGCCGGGTGGACGCAGGGCCAGGCGTCTCCGCAGGCCCCGGCCCCTGCGGAGACGCCTGCGCTGATTGCTTCGCCGGAGATTGTGTCAGGGGCCGAGCGCAAGGCCCTGAAAGGCTCTGCGCGCGGGTCTGCAGGCGTGCCTGCGGCGGGCAAGGTGGCGCCTTTGCCGCACGGCGAAGGTGCGCGACGGATGGATGCGCGCATACGGGCGATCTTTGCCGGCTATGACTGGAGGTCAGACCCCAACAAGCCGTTCCAGCGGATTGCGTATTTTGAGCTGATCCTGACGCGGCATCTGGAGAGGAGCCTGGACCGCTGGTGAACGGGCCGGGCCAGGCTGCGGCCTGGGCAGAGTATGACGACGATGGCGGGCTGGACATTTTTGCGGGCGGTTACTCGACCGCCTCAATGGAGGATGTCGGCGCTTTTGAGCTTGGCAGGCCGCATCGCGTCTCCGTGTCCCATCTCTATCGGAACAACCATGACGGAACGTTTACAGATGTGCCGCCAGCCGGTGGGTTGAACCGGGCGATCACAGTGATGGGTGCGAACTTTGGCGACCTGGACGATGACGGCTGGCTCGATGTTTATCTTGGCCTTGGCGATCCCTCCTATGAAGCACTTTTGCCGAAGCGCATGTTTCGGAATGAAGAAGGCAAGGTCTTCCAGGATGTGACGACCTCCGGCGGCTTTGGCAAGCTGCAGAAAGGGCACGCGGTTGCATTTGGAGACATTGAAAACAGCGGCAATGAAGATGTAATGGAGGAACTGGGCGGCGCCTACCCTGGAGATGGGTTTCATGCGGCGCTGTATCGCAATCCAGGCCACGGTAATCACTGGGTAACCCTGATGCTGGAAGGCGTGAAGACAAATCGCGCGGCGTATGGGGCACGCATTCGAGTGACGATTGACGAGCAGGGAACAGAGCGCTCGATCTATCGCGCAGTGGGTTCGGTTTCAAGCTTTGGCGGCAATCCCATGCGGCAGCACATCGGCGTGGGCAAGGCCGCATCGATCCGTGAACTCGAAATCTGGTGGCCGGTATCGGGTGTGCGGCAGCGATTCGGCAACGTCCTGGTCGATCGGACTTATCACGTTCTGGAGGACGCTAACAAGCTGGATGTCGTGCCGGTGCGGACCTTTGAGATAGGAAAGACGAAGATTGCGGCCCCTCTTCATGACCATCACGAGTAGTCTTGCATTGAAGGGACGATGCAGCCGGCCAGGGCTTGCTCCGACGCCGTCGACAAGGGCCAGTACCATCTTTTAGTGTTTTGAAGACTCCGCCGGGAGACGGCGCCAAGGGAAGTGAATGGCACGACCGCGCAGCACCGCAGATAAACTGACGCCTCCTCCGGAGGCTGACCCCGAGCGCCGTGTGGCGAAGCATCGCCGCGTCTTTGAGCATCTTTTGTCGAGCATTCAATCCGGCCAGTTGAAGCCGGGAGACCGTCTGCCGAGCGAGGCGGAACTGGGCCGCATTTTTGAGTCATCTCGCATCACCATCGCCAAGGCCGTGCTTGACCTGCAGCGCATGGGACTGGTGACGCGGCGGCCCGGCGCCGGAACACATGTGCAACGGCCGCAGCAGGCGACGGGGGGCACTTTTGGGCTTCTCATTCCGGAACTGGGTCTGACTGAGATCTTTGAGCCAATCTGCCATGGGATGATGCGATCACCCTTTGCGCGGCCCGATGCGCTGCTGTGGGGCAATGCTTCGACCTCTGTTCGAGAGACCGCCAGGGAGGCCGAGCAGATGGTGCAGTCGTTCATTGTGCAAAAGGTCGCCGGGGTGTTTTTTGCGCCGCTGGAACTTACGGGTGAAAAGGAGACAGTCAACCGGCGCATCACACGCGCGCTGGAGCGGGCACAGATCCCCGTCGTGCTTCTGGACCGCTGCTATATGCCTTATCCTGAGCGATCAGCGCATGACCTGGTGGGTGTGGACAATCGCCGTGCAGGCTATGTGGCGGCAGCACACCTGCTCTCGCTCGGCGTGCGAAGGCTTGTTTTTCTTGGCGAGCAGAACGCTGCGAACACCGTGGACGCGCGCATCACAGGATTTTATGAAGCGCTTCGCGCGTTTGGCGTGAGTCCGGAGACGGACCCGGTTTGGCGCGGGAGTCCGCAGGATGAGTCTTTTGTGGGCAGGATGATGCAGGAGGCGCGCCCCGAAGGCATTGTGTGTGCCAACGATCTGACGGCGGCGCGGCTCATGCAGGTGTTGCTTGGCCAGGGCACGCGAATTCCCGAAGAGGTGCGCATTGTAGGTATGGACGATGTGAAATACGCGAGCTTGTTGCCTGTGCCGCTGACAACGATTCACCAGGATTGCGCGGGTATCGGCGCGGTGGCCATGGCCACGATGCTGGAGCGTCTGGAGCACCCTGAGCTGCCCGTCCGCGACGTATTGGTTCCTACGCGGCTTGTTGTACGGCGCAGCTGTGGGGCACATCTTGCGGAGGCTTCTGGAGTCGCATGATGGAACGCCAGAGCAGGAAAGCGGTGAAGTTGTGATTGTGAATCTCGCCAGGCGCGCCCATGACCACAACTGGGAACTCGACCCGATTACGCGCTCGCTGCTCGACACAGATTTTTACAAACTACTGATGCTCCAGTTCATCTGGAAGCACTTTAGGGCAACGCGTGCGACCTTCACCCTGTTGAACCGGACGAACTCTGTGCCGCTGGGCAAAGTGATACGCGTGGAAGAGCTGCGGGAACAACTGGAAGCGACGCGGAAGGTGCGTTTTCATAAGTCTGAGCTTATCTGGCTGGCAGGCAACACGTTCTATGGGCGCAGAGGTATGTTCGAGCCGGCGTTTCTGGAGTGGCTGGAGTGCGACTTTCGTCTTTCGGATTTCGAACTGTCGGTTGAAGACGGTCAGATTGCGCTGCGATTTGAAGGCCTGTGGACAGAGAGCACCCTGTGGGAGATCTATGCTCTGTCGGCAATTGACGAGTTAAAGAGCCGTGCAAGTTTAAAGCTTCTGAGCGAATTCGAGATCGACATTCTCTACGCGCGAGCCAAGACGCGCCTGTGGGAAAAGATGGAGCGCTTGCGAGGCGTACCCGGATTGAACGTGAGCGATTTTGGCACACGCAGGCGGCACAGCTTTCTATGGCATGAATACGTGGTGAAGGCAATGAGCGATGTGCTGGGAGACATTTTTGCCGGCAGCTCGAACACTTATCTTGCCTACAAGCACGACCTGGAAGCGATCGGCACGAACGCGCATGAGTTACCGATGGCAATGGCGGCGCTGGCGGATACTGACGAAGAGTTGAAGCAGGCGCAATACCGCATGCTCGAACTTTGGCAGAAGACCTATCAGGGAGAGCTTTTGATCATGCTGCCTGACACGTTCGGCACTACACAGTTTCTGCGTGATGCGCCGGACTGGGTTGCCGGGTGGACAGGACAGCGCATTGACAGCAAGGACCCGTACATTGCGGGCGACGAATACATCGAATGGCTAGTCCAGAGGGGTTGCGATCCCGGCCAGAAGAGAATCATCTCATCCGATGGGATGGATGTGGACACGATTCTTGGCCTGCAGGCCTACTTTGGGGGCACGATGCGCAAGGGAGTTTCGCCTGCGGATTTCCGGAGGGCGGAGGACTTTGCCGATTCGGCCAAGTGGACTCCAGGCCCGCGCATTCGTTTCAGCGCGGGGTGGGGAACCTATCTCACGAATGATTTTCGCAATTGCAATCCGCGGGGAGATGAGAGCTTTGATCCCGTAAGCCTTGTGTGCAAGCTGGCCGAGGTGGATGGACGGCCGGCAGTCAAGCTCTCTGACAACTACTCGAAGGCGATGGGGCCGATGGCAGAAATCGAGCGCTACCGGCGCATTTTCGGCATTGCCGGAGTTTCCGATGCGCCGGTTACGGTGTGAGCGCCAGCCAGGATTCTGGAGCTGGTCACATGGCTTCCAGGGTTCCGCTCAAGGAAGGCTCAATTCTGCGGCCGGCACGGTCGCAGGTCCCCCAGAGGGCGGTACAACAGGTTTGCGCCGGGCGCGAAGGTAGGCCACGATTTGTGCCACCTGCTGGTCAGTGAGCGAGTCGGCGAAGGGCGGCATTTTCTGGCCACCGTTAAGAATCTGATCTGAAATCTTGGCTGGAGTCCACTTCTTATCTTTGGGTAGAGTGGTGAGCGCCGGCGCCTTCTTACCGCCCACTGCGCCGGCTCCGTGACAATGTGCACAGCCTTTGTCGCGGAAAAGAATGGCGCCGGCCTTCTGCTCGGCCTTTCTTTTCGAGCCCCACCATGCGTGCGCGGGTGGGGCCGCAAGGTACATGATGGAGATGGTCACCAAATAAGCAAAAATGGATCGGCGGGGAAACGTCACAGATGCTATTTTCGCATCCGGCGGCTGCATTTGGCTCCAACCAAAGGTGGAGGCGCGAAAGAGTAAGCTGGCTGCATATGGCCAGCGAAGTCAGCAATCACGTGAGCCAGTTGCGCGCCGAGCTCGGTCTGCGAAGTCGGGCCTGGGCGCGCGGTAGAGCCCATGTCGAGAGCTATGGGAACCCGCCGGTGATTGTGTATGAGCCGGAGCAGGGACGCCATGGAAACTTTTTTGATGTGGCGTACGCGGCAATCATGGCGCGGCCGGAGTGGTCCAGGCGCCTTGGCAAGGTGCATACAGGAGCGGGGCGGTCGCTGCCGCGGCCGGTCCTTGAGCCGGGCCGGCAATGGCGCGAGCTGGATTCCTCGATCAGCTCCGACGCCCTGCTGATGAACGTTTTTTGCACGCCGGGTGTAGCAGAGTCGGCAGATGTCAGGAATTTACTGGGCGTGGAAGATGTCGGGTTGCCCGAGTTCGGGTGGAGGGCACGCGTACCTTTACAAAATGGACGTCTCGACCGCACAGAGGTCGATATGCGCTGGGACGGACTGCTGGTGGAAGCCAAACTGTCGGAGGCCGACTTCCAGACGCAAAGTGCGGATGTTGTGGAAGCCTATCAGGACTTTGACGCGGTTTTTGAGCGAGAGGCGTTGCCGCAGGTAGAACTCCGCACCGCGCGACGCAGGCAGGCAGTCGAGCTTGCCGAGGAGTTCACGCAGGAGTGGGAGGCTGGCGGCGATGAGGAAGTAGCGCGGGCCTTTCAGGCGGATCTGGTGGAGCGTTCGATGCAGCGTCAGCCGGCAGAACGTGGGTATGCGGGATACCAGCTCATCCGCAATGTGCTTGCGGCTCACGCGCAGGGCGCAAGCTTCTGTGTGTTGCATGACGAACGGCGCCCGGATTTGCGCGAGGCCTGGTTTTCGGTGATGGCCGCGGTAAGGTGCGCCGCATTGCGGGTACGGCTCAAGGTGTTGACATGGCAGGAGCTTGCCGCGGTTCTTCCGGAGGATCTCCGGGGTTTCCTCTCTGTAAAATATGGGATCCTGCGACCGGGAGATTATCCCGTAGTTGCGGAATACATGAGCGGAACTGGCGGGGATTGAATGGTGCGCCCGGAAGGATTCGAACCTCCGGCCTACTGATTCGTAGTCCGTGCAAAGGGGTTTTGCACGGAAATGCATTTCGTTGCACAAAGTCGCAAATCGCTAGTATTCATGCTGGTCTCAACCACTATGTCCGGTTGCGCAGTGTTGCACGGAGATGCACGCAATTCCGAACACAACAGCCACCAAAACAGCCACCAGAAAACACACTGACTTCGCCCCCAAAGCAATCGCCCCTGGGTAGCACCAGGGGCGATCTCTTGTTCGGTTGTCCCATGCTTCGCATCAGCAACAGCAGTCTAGCACCGCTGTGGCTCTCGACCGTCAACTTGATCGAGGGGTGCTGCAGAGTCACCGCTGGCCTGGATCTCTGCCGGGCCTCGGGAATCGATGAACTCCTTGGGTGCCCTGGGGTAATCTAGCGGGAGTTTACTGTGGGCTGTGAGGTCTGGCTTTAGATATGGAAGCTAAGATTCTGCATTTATGGTACTTGCGATCATAGCGTCGATCCATCTTGTGTATTACCCTTCTGAGATTGACAATAACCAAAGATAGCGCGCTTTTTGCTTGACTGCGTGGGACATTGTGATGTATTGTATTACCCTGTATGGCGTCCCTCATCAAGAAGAAAAAAGCCAACACCATCTACTACTACGTCGTCGACAGCGCACGAGTCGACGGCAAGCCCCGCATCGTCCATCAGACTTACCTGGGCACCGCCGAAAGCGTCGCTCGGCTGGTTCAGGATCGAACCGCGCCGGTACCGCTGTCGGCCACTACGGTCGACTTTGGTCTGCCCGGCGCTCTGTGGCTGGCGGCGGAGAAATCGGGCGTCTTTTCTCTACTCCAGTCGCTCTGGCCTAAGCCCCGCTCCGGCCCTTCTCCGGCGCATTATCTGCTCCTGGCCGCCATCCACCGTATCTGCCAGCCAGGGCCGAAGACCGAAGTGGCCGACTGGTATCGGGACAGCATTCTGTCGTCGCTGTGGGGATTGGCTCCGGAACGATTCAGCTCCCAGGCTTTCTGGGATTGTTTTGATCGCATTGATACTGGCGAGTCGCTGCCTGCGGGTAAGCGCGATGAACTGGAAGAGGCCCAACTGCTACTGCTCGGTCTGTGGAAGGAAAAACAGCTGGTGATCCGCCGACTGCTGGCCTATGACACCACCAACTTCTACACCTACATTGCCAGTAACAACGAACGCAACAGTCTGGCGCAGCGAGGACACAACAAGCAGGGACGTCATAACCTGCGCCAAGTGGGACTGAGTTATGTTCTGGATGGTGACAGCGGACTCAGTCTTTGTCATCACCTGTATCGCGGCAACGTGGCAGACGCGGAGGAATTCCCCCAGGCATTGCATCGCATCGTGACTCTGCTGGAGCGCAACCAGATTGCACCGGACACCGTCACACTGGTGCTGGATAAAGGTTCGGCTGCTTTGGCCAACACCCTGGAGTTGGAACAGGCCGGGGTGGGATGGATCTCGGCGCTTCCCTGGAGTCAGGCACCGGCCGAGTTCCGCTCGTCGCAGCAACTGACTCCACTGAGCAGCCAGCAACCGGGTGTGTCGGCAGCCGCGGAAACCATGGTAGTTCACGGCAAACAGTACCGCTGCGTGGTCAAATACTCGGCCCCCTTTGCCGGCGAACAACTGCACAGTCTGACTACCAGTCTGAGCAAGGCTATGCAGTCCATGCGCAGGCTGGCGCGGGAGCTGGCCACCTCGGCGGCATCCTTCACCGAGCGCGGGCTGCGCAACAAGATCGCACGATGGCTGTCACCGCAGTTCGTCGATGAACTGATCAGCTACACGCTGGAGCAACGCGACGGCCGCTGGCAGTTGCAATTCGACTTCGATCACCAGGCCCTGGAACGATTGATGGCGCAAAGACTGGGGCGAACCGTACTGGTCACCAACCGCTTCGATTGGACTGCCGAGCAGGTAGTTACTGCCTTTTCCGGTCAACAACACATCGAGCAGGTTTTTCGCGGACTCAAGGATGGAGACTGGCTGGGATGGGGACCGATGTATCACTGGACCGACCAGAAGATCCGCGTCCATGCCTTCTACTGCATGTTGGGAATCTCGCTGTTGCAGTATGTCCGCCGCCAGGCAGTGGAAGCATGGCCAGGGCTCTCTACCGAAGAACTACTGGAACAGCTGCGACAGATTCAGAAATACACCCTGCTCTATCCGCCTCAGGGAGAGAAGGGGCCAAATCGTCTTGCCACCGTTCTTTCTAAACAATCCCTGACGCAGCAGAGACTGGCCCAGGTGCTGAGCCTCGATCAGCTCGGTAGTACCCAACGTGGGTAATACAACTGCACCAGCGTAACTTCCAAACAAAGAA
>JAJZGF010000030.1 GCA_021805025.1 Acidobacteriota bacterium | reverse complement strand
CGGGGTTCGAATCCCTGGGGGGCAGCCAGTATCCGAACTTCCGCGAACTTTCCCGACCTCTCCCGACCTCTCCCGACCTCTCCCGACCTCTCCCGACCTCTCCCGACCTCTCCCGACCTCTCCCGATTTGCAAGAATCGATATAAATATATTATCCTTTATGTACTTACAACTGACCTGTCTTGCGCAGACGTACGTCGCGTCCATTCCTAGTGAGACTTTCCTGGGGGTGCAATTGCGGGTATCCTACTTAAAAAAATGTGAGTGCGGAAAAATTCGTCCCCGGTGAGGACTTTAGAGTCCCAGATACGGGATCGGAAGCCCCCTCGCCTTTAGGCGAAGGATAGTTTTTGGGGTCGGCAGATTTGCGTTAGATGGGTATCTGCTTGACGAACCCTGCCGCAATAGATGGTGGTTTGCGCTTTTTTCACACATCCCGCTGTCCAATTTTTGCAGGAAGTGGCTTTCTTTCAATGCGTTATCGAGAACAGTCTTCGTCGCACTGTTCTTTTTCTGCGTAATATTCCCACCGGCCATACTCGGGTGTCGTGTCGTGGTCAGCAAAGACCCACAATTTTCCTCGTACTTCCTTGATCCAGGTCTTTTGCGAGGCGGAATACTCAATTCTGATCCGGCAGAAGAGGGCAAAGCTATTTATGGATTTGGGGACGGGGGAGGCGCAAAGACCTGTGGCGAGGGGAATAGTGCTTCCTTCCATACGCTTCCTCGGTCTATAGCGATTGAGTGCCGTGCTGATTTCCTCAAAGGAGGCCGCTTTTCCCAAGGCGCTGTAAACCGTAGCGCTGAACCGAATGTCGTGACTATTGGGGCGAATGATGCGTGGAGTCTCTATTCCCTGAGGAGATTTATCAAAGTCGGCGATAGCCACTCCCTCACGGTAGTATTCAAACGCGTCCTCAACCACATGGCTTTCCGTGCCGACAAGGATTTCAACTTTGCCGTCTCTGGCAATAGTGAGGCCGTAAAAAGACACATAGCCGGTAATGCAGTATTCGGCGCCGGTCTGTTGTCGCGGTTCAAAAAGGTCCAGTTCAATATCCAACCTGGGGCGCTCTTTTTCGATCAGCCAATTCGTTTGCCGCCTCATTTCCGCAAGCTGATCTTTCATCAAGATGGCTTGATCTTCCATCTCGTCGGCCTGTCGACTAATAACCTTGAGACTTCTCAGAGCTATCAGGCCAGCCAGAGCCCCAACGATCACAAGGCACCAATCTGGAATGCTTGCCGGGGCCAGCGATTCACGCCATGGATAGTTGCGCGACTGGGGTCTGGAGTCGTGTTTCTCTTCGGAGGGATGTTTCTCTTCCTGGACTGCCGGCAGAGATGGTTGAACTATCTTGGGGAGGTTCTGTTCTTCTTGGGCTTTTTGTTTCTGCTCGCTCCCATTCCTTGGGATTTGGGACCATGCAATCATTAATAAGCAAGGCAGACAAGCCGAGCATCAACAATTTCTTTTTCCGCATGATGGCCCCCACCGTACCACAAACCAAATCTTCTCCAATGATTACAACCTGCACATGATGCAGCTGTAGTTCGCAAACTTCCTGACCACACTTCCACACACCGCCCGTCAAGAGCGTTCATTCATCTTGACGGGCGGTATCTATTTTGGTACAGTCTATATGACGAGCATGTTGAAACGATTGCCCGCGCAGTTTTATCGCACAGAAGGCGGGCGAGAACCAGTTCGTGAATGGCTGCAAGGGCTCAATGCCGCCGACCGCAAGATTATCGGCGGGGACATCAGCGATGTTGAGTTTTCGTGGCCGATCGGTATGCCGCTGGTGCGGTCATTAGGCCAGGGCATTTGGGAGGTTCGGAGCAGCCTGTCGAGTGGCAGAATTGCTCGCGTGTTATTTTACGTCGAGTCGGATTACATGGTGCTGCTGCACGGTTTCATGAAGAAGACTCAGAAAACCCCTCAACAAGAAATCGATTTGGCGATCAAACGCATGAAAGCGAGTCGCGCATGAAGAAAAATAAACACATTGGATCTTCGTTCGATAGTTGGCTCCGCGAAGAGGGCATCTACGAAGAAGTGACGGCGAATGCCATAAAGCGAGTGATCACCCGCCAGATCGCATCCGCGATGTCTCAAAAAGGTCTCACAAAGGCCGAGATGGCGAGGCGGATGAGCACCAGCCGTGCCTCCCTGGATCGGCTCCTCGACCCCGAAAACGGTTCTATTACCCTTAGCACTCTGCAAAAGGCCGCGAGCGTTGTTGGCAGGGAAATTCGCCTGGAACTCGTTTAACGCAGCGATCGCCACAGACCCCCGTGGCGGTCGTTGACTCAGGCAGCATTAGCTGGCTTTGACACCAGTGTGATTCCTGCTACCTTCGTCAGTGCCTTACGCCCGTGCAACTTCCGGGCCTGCTTCTTTTCAGGATGCAGTATCTTGTCTAATGGGACCGGCTCGATTGCCACGGCCTGCTGAACGAGGCGATAGAACAGCTTGCCGCGGTTCATCGACTTGCGGCGGTTGAACCGAAAGGTGAACTCGTCCAGGTAGTAGTCCAGATGCTTGTGACTCACCGCGCCCTGGTGGGTCCCCATCAGCCAGCGTTTCAACAATGAGATCACCAGATGTACGCGCGGCAAAAGTTCCGATGCCTTCTCCCCCTTGCTCTTCAAGACGGTCACCTCATGGACAAACCCGCAAGAAGTCACCCTCCTATAGCCTCGCCAGCCGTCCGTATGTACCACACTGCCCGGCGCGATTGACTCCAAAAGAAATTTGTTAAGAGTTGCCGCTGATGCGTTCGGAATCAGACGAAACCGAATTCGCCCTATAGCTGAGCCGTTTTCTTCGACGGCGACAACCACGAGTGCTTTGTCGGCAGATCCTCGGCCACGCATCTCCTCTTCTGGGGCGCCGATATAGCACTCATCTACTTCTACCCTCCCGCTCAGCAGTTCCCGGCCTGGCCGTACCATTGCCCGACGAAACTTATGAAGCCAAGTCCATGCGGTTTCGTAGCTCTTCAGTCCGAGAATTCGTTGCAGGCCCAAGGCGCTGGCTCCGTTCTTTTGAGTCGTGACCCACCAAATCGCGCGAAACCAGACCGTCAATGGGGTATGGGTATCCTGAAAGATCGTGCCAGCCGTTACTGACGTCAGGTGCCTGCACGCTGCACAGCGGATAAGGACTTTTCCAATAGTCCAGAACACGGGGTTGCCGCAACGAGGGCAACAAAACCCCTCTGGCCAACGCATCCGGAAGAGATATTCCCGGCAAGACTCCTCCGTGGCAAATTTCTTTTCAAATTCCATCAAACTGCGCGGATATTCTTCTTCCATCGTAAGATACTATATCTTGCGGTAGGGTTAGTCAAGCAGATACCCATCTTGCGTTATTGTCGGTATCTGTCGCCCTCGGTAAGCGTTCGGCAAGTGTCAGTGTGCAGAGGCGGAATGCCAACGCGGCTGCGGTACGCGGAGGAACGTACGGACAGCCGATCTGCCGCAGAGCCGATCAATCCGGCGTCTGGCGGTAACCGAATCCACCGCCCGTTAGGCGGTGGAGAATTCAAATTCTGTCGGAAATAGAATATGGCGGAGAGAGTGGGATTCGAACCCACGTTAGAGTTACCCCTAAACACGCTTTCCAAGCGTGCGCCTTCAGCCACTCGGCCATCTCTCCCGCGACTGGCTATCTCTCTGACTTTACCATAGCTCAGCTCGGTGGCTGCAGGGTTTGCAGTTCACTGTGCCGAACTGGAAGGAAAGCCTACAGGCTCCTCTGAAATCGTTTACTTCCTGGCGTTCCCTCGTATATAGTTCCCATTTGCTCGCAGTGGATGTCCATCACCGAGCTTTAAGACTTCTTACCTAGAAGGAGGATTTTCATGTCTGGCATCACTCGCCGCCATCTGCTGTCTTCCGGTTTGGCGCTTTCCGCATCCTCTCTGATCTCCCGGTCATCCTGGGGGCGCACCGCTACCTTGCTCGGAGAGTATCCAGGTGTTGCCTCTGCCGAAGCGCTTGCCGCCGTTGCTCCGCGCGAGCAATTGCTCTTCGACTTTGGCTGGAAGTTTACCTTTGGCAACGGGACTGACCCGGCAAAAGATCTCGATTTCGGCTTCAGTCAGAGCGACTTTGCCAAGACGGGCGACTTCAAATTTGCCAAGGCAGGTTTCGACGATTCGAAGTGGCGCTCGCTCAACTTGCCCCACGACTGGGCCGTCGAACTGCCCTTTGTGCATGACGATGTGCAGATGTCGCACGGCTACAAGCCGTTGGGCCGCCGCTATCCCGACACGAGCGTGGGCTGGTATCGGCGGACCTTCGATATCCCGGCCAGTGACAAGGGCCGCCGCATCTGGGCCGAGTTCGACGGCGCCTTCCGCGATGTGCTGATTTTCGTCAATGGCTGCTTCATCGGACGAAATGACAACGGCTACGCGCCGTTCCGCTTCGATCTGACGGACTTCCTCGAGTACGGCGCGAAGAACTATATCGTTGCGCGCGTCGACGCAAGCTTCGGCGATGGATGGTTCTACGAGGGGGCCGGCATCTATCGCCACGTGTGGCTCACCAAGACAGACGCGTTGCATCTGGGCAAGTGGGAAAGCACGGTACGCTGCAAGGTCAATGGCAACGCGGCCACGCTGAGTCTGGCGACCGTGGTGCAAAACGAAGGAAAGCAAGCTGAGAATGCCAGAGTTACCTGGAAGATTCTTGATGCTGATGGCAAGACGGTAGCGACGGCAGAGTCGCCAGCGAAGTCTGTCGCGGCAGATGAACCCGTTGAGTTTGCGGCGACGGCAACCGTCGCGAACCCAAGGCTCTGGTCGGTCGATGAGCCCAATCTCTATTCGGCCATCGTGACCGTTGAATCGGATGGCACGGCGCGCGACGCCGAGCGCGTAAGCTTTGGTGTGCGCACAGCGGTCTTCGACGCGGCTAAGGGCTTCTTTCTCAACGGCCAATCCATCAAGATTCAAGGGACATGCAATCACCAGGACCACGCGGGAGTCGGTGCGGCCTTACCGGATCGCATGCAATGGTTCCGTCTCGGCGTACTGCGCGAGATGGGCTGCAATGCAGTGCGTACCTCGCACAACATGCCCACGCCGGAGTGGGTGGAAGCCTGTGATCGACTGGGTGTCATGATGATGTGTGAGACCCGTCAGATGAGCTCCAATCCCAGCGGATTGGAGCAACTGGCGGCCATGATCAAGCGCTACCGCAACTCGCCGTCCATCATTATCTGGTCCATTGGTAACGAAGAATGGCACCTGCAGGAAGACATGGCAGAGGAAGGGGAAAGGATTGGCACGACAATGGTGCGGATGTGCCATGAGCTCGATCCGACGCGCGTGGTCTCTGCTGCAGTAAACGGCGACAACAAGCAAGGTGTGTCGAACGCCCTCGACATCATCGGGTTCAACTACGATCTCAAGCGGCCCGAGGAGTTTCACAAGCTGCATCCTGACCGCGCGCTTTTTGGCTCGGAGACTTCCAGCGCCATCTCTACGCGCGGGGTGTACTCCAGCGATCCTCTCCGTAATACGGTGAATTCGTACAACGGCGTAGTGCGCTGGGGAGAAACACCCGAAGATTGGTGGACATTCTACGGCTCACGAGAGTGGGAAGCGGGCGGTTTTGCATGGACCGGTTTTGACTATCGGGGCGAGCCAACGCCCTATGGCTGGCCGTCGATCAATTCACAGTTCGGCATTGTGGATATGTGCGGATTCCCGAAGGACTACTTTTTCTACTACAAGGCATGGTGGGGCAAGGAACCGTCGCTGCATCTCTTCCCGCACTGGAATTTCGAGGGCAGGGAAGGCGATGAAATTCCTGTCTGGGTGTACTCGAACCTGGACGAAGTAGAGCTTTTCGTGAATGGCACGAGCGTGGGTAGCCAGAAGGTGCCGCATCTGGGCCACGTCGAGTGGAAGGTGAAGTATGAGCCGGGCGTAATTGAAGCGCGCGGCAGTAAGGGCGGCAAGGTGGTGCTGGCTGAGAAGCGCGAGACCACCGGACCCACCGTTGCGATTCGCCTCACCGCCGACCGCACGGAGATCAACGCCGATGGCGAAGACATAGCCATCCTCAAGGTGGAGGCGCTCGACAGCCAGGGTCGACCGGTGCCCACAGCCGGAAATCTCATTCGCTTCAAGGTCTCCGGCGAGGGCGCGCTGATTGGCGTAGGCAATGGCGATCCCAACTGCCAGGAGAGCGACAAGGGGCCAACGCGCTCGCTCTTCAGCGGGCTCGCGCAAGTGATAGTGCAGTCAACAAAGCGCCCCGGCGAGATTCACATTGAAGCAATCAAGGAAGGTTGGGACGGCCCCGAGCTCACTTCGGCTAAGGTATCCATCACGACCAAACCCGCAGAGCCGCGCCCGGCTGTGCCGCTGATCCGTGGATGATTGCGGACCAGCTCGCGTCGAGTGCCAATAGGATGGCGGCCCACCGGCCGCCATCTTTCTTTTTCCTGTGCGCCCAGTCGCGGCCTGCCGTTTACTCTACTCGCAGGACTCGCTGACGCGGCATGCACATCGGAAGTCTTCCTCAGGTCCTCATCTGGACGATCTCGTTGACCAGCATCCTCTGCATGCTGCTGCGACCCCGCGGCATTGCGGAGGCGTACTGGGCCTGCGGCGGCGCCGTGCTGCTCATCGTGACCGGCCTGATTCCGCTGCGCCAGGCAGCTATGGCCGCGTATGAAGGCTGGGATGTCTATCTCTTTCTCGCCGGCATGATGATCCTGGCCGAGTTGGCGCGGGAGCAGCATGTCTTTGACTGGGTCGCCGATCTGGCAGCGCAACATGCAAAAGGCTCGTCCGCAAGGCTCTTCGTGCTGGTCTATTGTGTCGGCGTTGCCGTTACCGCTCTACTCTCGAACGATGCCACTGCGGTCGTGCTCACGCCGGCGGTGCTGGCCGTGGTGCGCCGCGCCCGCGTCGATCCAAAGCCTTATCTGCTGGCCTGCGCACTCATCGCCAATGCAGCCAGTTTTATCTTTCCCATCTCCAATCCCGCCAATCTCGTTGTCTTTGATCGTCATGTGCCGCCGCTGGGCAATTGGTTCTCCATCTTTATCCTGCCGTCTATCGCCTCTGTGC
This sequence comes from Acidobacteriota bacterium, assembly GCA_021805025.1. Classification (GTDB taxonomy): domain Bacteria; phylum Acidobacteriota; class Terriglobia; order Terriglobales; family Acidobacteriaceae; genus Telmatobacter. Next base: position 22,322 of record JAJZGF010000030.1, on the reverse strand, counting down.
TTGTTACCTATCTGTGCCTGCGGTGGATGGCTCGAACAGTTTTGCGGGTACGGATTCATTATCGGCAAGGTGCGGTCAGTCTGACGAAAGGCGGCAAGCTTGCCCTTGCTGGCCTGCTCTTTGCCGCTGTGGCATTGATCATTTCGTCCGCCGTTGGATTGCCCCTGGGAGCACCCACTTGCGGCGCAGCGGTGATTGCCCTGGCGGTGGTTGCCTGGACAGATCGCACGATTCCGCGTCGCGTCGTCGCCGGCGTCTCCTGGGCGGTGTTGCCGCTGGTCGCTGGGCTTTTCATCATTGTGGAAGCGATGCAGAATGCAGGCCTGCTGCGTGCGGGTCTTGCGGGGCTCCGGTGGATGGCTCGGATGCCTGTCTTCGCCGCCAAGCTCACTGCGGCTTTTGCTGTGGCCGCCGCCTCCAACAGCATGAACAACCTTCCTGCTGGCTTGATGAGCGGAGCAACCCTTCGACATGCGCATGAGGCAAGCATCATCGCCCACGCCGTGCTGATCGGCGTGGATCTCGGTCCCAATCTTTCCGTCACCGGTTCGCTCGCCACCATCCTCTGGCTGATTGCGTTGCGCCGCGAGAACGTGCACATCACTGCATGGGAGTTCTTCAGGTTGGGCCTCGTTGCCATGCCGCTGGCATTGCTTTCCAGCCTGCTTGTCCTTTGGAAGTGACCGCCCCCGTACACTCTCTGCCGAGCGCATCCATCCGCCATGTACAGTAGGAAAATGGGTCAAAGCCGGGCCAGGTGGAGAGAGGAACTGCGCGCTATGATCGTGCTGGCAGTTCCGGTCGTGCTGAGTGAACTGGGCTGGATGGCGCAGGGCATTGTGGACACGATCATGGTGGGCAAGCTGGGTCCGGCGGCCATCGGTGCGGTGTCTCTCGGCAACGCCGTCTACTACACTCCATCGCTCTTCGGCATCGGCCTGTTGCTCGGCCTGGATACGCTGGTGGCGCAGGCCTACGGTCGCCGGGATCACGACGAATGTCATCGCTGGCTGGCCCAGGGAGTCTATCTCGCCTGCATCGTCACCCCGCCGATCATGCTGCTGCTGGCAGCGGCCAGCTTTGGCTTCGCGCGTTTCGGCATCACACCGGCGGTGGCTGCGCCCGCCAGCACCTATCTGCGACTGCTCAACTGGGGCACGCTTCCGCTATTGCTCTATGGCGGCACGCGGCGTTATCTGCAAGGCGTCGGCCAGGTCCGCGTCATTACCGTCACCTATGTGCTGGCCAACCTGCTCAACTGGGCAGGGAACTGGATTCTCATCTACGGCAAGCTGGGGTTTCCCGCGCTGGGCGTCAACGGTTCTGCCATCTCCACGTGCATCGCACGTATTGCTATGGCCGCTGCGCTGCTGGGCTTTGCGTGGCGTTATGAGCGCCAACGCGGCCACCCGCTCTTCCGGCATTGGGCCGGACCAAGCCTGCAGCGGCTGCGCCAGTTGGTCCAGCTGGGTGCACCTGCAGCTGGCCAGATCCTTCTCGAGGTCGGCGCCTGGAATCTCGCCACCTTCTCTGCGGGCTATCTCACGCCGGTTGCGCTGGCAACGCACTCCATTGCGCTCAACTATGCCAGCCTCACTTATATGGTCCCGCTCGGCGTCTCCGCTGCCGCAGCCGTCAGTGTGGGCCACGCTGTCGGAGCTGGCGACCGCCACCGCGCTCGCCGTGCTGGGTGGCTCGCGCTGGGGCTCGGCACGTCCTTCATGATTCTGGCCGCGGTCGTCTTTCTTGTTGCGCCTCGCCCGCTGATTGCCCTCTACACCCGCGATCCCCGCGTGCTTGCCGTGGGCCCAAGCCTGTTGTGGATCGCCGCGGCATTTCAGATCTTCGACGGAATTCAAACCGTATGCACCGGAGCCTTGCGCGGTCTGGGAGAGACCCGCATGCCTATGTTCGCCAATCTTATCGGCTATTGGGTTCTCGGCCTGCCGCTTGGCCTCGCTCTTTGTTTTGTGCTTCATTGGGGTATTTACGGCCTGTGGATCGGGCTCACCCTGGCCTTGGTCTTTATCTCCCTGGCGCTGCTCCGTCGCTGGCGTCGCGACTCAGTCAAGCTCCTCCTGACGCCGTAGTACAAGTCTATTCAGCAGCCTGCGTTTCTTCGCTCTTCTTCCTTTATGCTGGATTTCAATACAGAACTTTTTAGAAAAATGAACCGATCTTGCAACTGCTAGGGACTCAAAGAGGTAAACCAAAGTTTGCAGGCCGGGACGCATTCTCGTCCCGGTGACTATAATCACAACTGAGCGAAAGATTGACTCTTTCCAGAATTTACCTGAAGGGAATCCCGCCAAATGGCGACTGGAGACCTTGCCCTGGGTCATGAACGGGGCGTTTTAAGTGCGCAAAAGCGCGTAACTAACGATTTCAGCATCAACGTAGCAACGGTGAACGGGTCCGGCTCGCAATCCGCCAATAGCGTACTGCTGAAGAGCATCTTTGGAATGGGAGTTCCCGTCAGCGGGAAAAACCTCTTTCCCTCGAACATCGCCGGACTTCCCACCTGGTACACCATCCGCGCAAGCAAGGACGGTTACGTGGCCCGCACGCGGGACGCGGAGATCCTGGTGGCGCTGAACCCGGAAACCGCAAAGCAGGACATGTTGACGCTTCCTGCTGGCGGCGCGGCGATCTACGAAGAGAGCTTCAATCTCAAGCAGTATCGCGATGACGTAGCCTGCTACCCGGTGCCCTTCGACAAGATCACAGCAGCCGTCTGCCCCGAGGCCAAGCTCCGCAAGCTGGTCAGGAACATGGTTTATGTCGGCGTTGTCGCCCAGTTGCTGTCTCTTGACCTTGGAGTAGTTGAGGCTGGACTTAAAAAGCAGTTCGCGAAGAAGCAGAAAGTCTTCGACCTCAACTTCGGCGCTGTCAAAGCGGGCTTTGATTACGCCCAGGAGAAGCTCGTCAAGCACGACCCCTATGTGATTGAGCGCATGAACAAGACTACCGGCAAAATCATCATTGACGGTAACGCGGCCTGCGCCATGGGCGCAGTGTTTGCCGGAGTCACGGTTGTTGCCTGGTATCCCATTACGCCCTCCACATCCGTTGTCGAGGCCACTACTGACCTGCTCAAGAAGTTCCGCGTAACCGCGGAAGGCAAAGCAACCTTCGCCGTTGTGCAGGCAGAGGACGAATTGGCGGCCATCGGCATGGTGCTCGGCGCTGGATGGGCAGGCGCGCGCTCTATGACAGCCACCTCCGGACCCGGGATTTCGCTTATGGCGGAGTTCTCCGGCCTCGGATATTTTGCTGAACTGCCCGGTGTCATCTTTGATGTGCAGCGCTCCGGTCCCTCGACCGGCATGCCCACGCGCACCTCGCAGGCCGACCTGCTTTCCACAGCATTCCTTTCGCATGGCGATACCAAGCACATCGTGCTGCTGCCCGGCTCCGTGAAGGAGTGCTACGAACTGGGCTGCGCGGCATTCGACCTCGCCGAGCGTTTCCAGACTCCGGTCTTCGTGCTTACCGATCTTGACCTGGGCATGAACAACTGGATGTCCGACCCCTTTGCGTATCCTGAGAAGCCACTCGATCGCGGCAAGGTGCTCACCGCTGCGGACCTAGAGCGGCTCGGGGGCTTCGCACGCTACCGTGATGTGGACGGAGATGCAATCGGCTGGCGCACGCTGCCCGGTACCCTCCATCCCAAGGCGGCTTACTTCACCCGCGGCTCAGGGCATAACGATGCCGCAGGCTACACTGAGAAGCCGGAAGAGTATCAGGCCATCATGGATCGTCTCTCGCGCAAGTTCGAGAATGCGCGCAAGGCGGTTCCCGCTCCGGTTGTGGTAAAGAACGGCACATCGAAGGTGGGCTTCATCGCCTACGGAACGACCGATTTTGCCCTCGCCGAAAGCCTCGACCAGATCAAGAGAGAGCACGACGTCAGCGTGGATTATCTCCGTATCCGCGCCTATCCCTTTGCGCATGAGATTCACGACTTCGTTGCCTCGCACGAGCGTGTCTACGTTGTGGAGCAGGATCGCGATGCGCAACTGGCCAGCCTGCTCAAGCTTGACCTGCCCGCCGAGCAGGTGACCAAACTGCGCAGCATCCTGCACTACAACGGGCTGCCGCTGGACGCGCGCACCGTTACCGAAGAGTTTGTCGCCAAGGAGGGCCTGTAATGGCAACCGCAACACCCACCCCTAAAGTCAATCGCATCGGCCTTCCCATACTCGAATATCGCGGCGGCAAGTCTACGCTTTGCGCCGGCTGTGGCCACAACGCGATCTCCGAGCGCATCATCGACGCCATGTATGAGATGGGCGTCCAACCTGAGCGCGTGATGAAGATGAGCGGCATAGGCTGCTCGTCCAAGAGTCCGGCTTATTTCATGAGCCGCTCACACAGCTTCAACAGCGTGCATGGCCGCATGCCGTCGGTCTCCACCGGCGCCATCCTTGCCAACCATCAGATGACCATGATTGGTGTCTCCGGCGACGGCGACACGGCCTCTATCGGCATGGGCCAGTTCGTGCACCTAATGCGCCGCAACCTTCCGATGATTTACATCATTGAAGACAACGGCGTCTACGGACTCACCAAGGGGCAGTTCTCCGCCACCGCCGACATTGGCTCCAAGCTAAAGACTGGCGTCATCAACGATCTTCCCGCCATCGACACCTGTGCCATGGCTATCCAGCTTGGCGCAACATTTGTCGGCCGCTCATTCTCCGGCGACAAAAAGCAACTGCTTGCCATGCTCAAGGCCGCAATCGCCCACCAGGGAACTGTGATGCTTGACGTCATCAGTCCGTGCGTCACCTTCAACGATCATGAAGGCTCCACCAAGAGTTACAAGTTCATGCAGGAGAACGACGAGCCCATCAATGAAATCGGCTTCGTGGCCAGCTTTGATGAAATCGACGTGGACTACGACTCCGGCCAGATTTTTGACGTTCAGATGCACGACGGCTCAAATCTGCGCCTACGGAAGCTGCACGAGGACTACGACCCAACCAACAAGGCAGATGCCGTGCGCACGCTCATGGAGGCACACGAGAGCAACGAAGTCCTCACCGGTGTCTTTTACATCGACACGCAGAAGCCCACGTTCACTGACCTGTTGAACATTGTGGACGAGCCTCTGGCGACGCTGCCGGAGTCGATTACGCGGCCTCCGAAGTCAGCTCTTGATGCCCTGATGCATAACCTTCAGTAGAGTGACTCGCAAGTATCCGCACCAAAGAAAATGCCCCGCGCGATGCGGGGCTTTTTCTTGATCTGCGCCGCGTTATTTTGCAGGGTTGATGCGGACTCCCATGCCATTCAGCTTGGCTCGTGCCTGCGCCGCCTCCGGCGTTTGCGGGTGTCGTTGAATCAGAGCCCGGAGTTCGTGAATCCCTGCGTCGCGCCGCCCCAAATCCATCAACGCCAATCCCTTGTGCAATTGCGCTGGGGCGGCCTTGGAGTTGCCGCTGAAACCCTCCAGCACCGCGTTGTAGGCCTTCACGGCATCTTCGTACTTCTTCTGCCGGAAGGCAATTTCGCCCAGGTAGAACTGCGATGTGCCTGCCATGTTGTCCAGGGGGTAGTAGTGAATCACGTCCTGGAACTCTCCCGAAGCCACGGTATACTTTGCGGCATTGAAGTCCCGTACGCCGGCCTGAAACGTCTGCTCCAGCGGCGGAGCCTGGCTCGCCGGCGGAGCAGACGTCATGGCTCCCGGCGCCCCAGGACCTGCTGATCCGGCTTGTCCCGCATCGGGCACGCCCGGCGCCCCGCTCGCGGCGGGAGCTCCTGTGCTGCCCGGCGGCGGATTCTGGATGTTTTGGAGCTGGCCCTGCATATCCTGGATCGCCTTGTCCAGTTTGGCTATGCGCGTCTTCAACTCGTCGACGGAATCGTTTAGCGACTGAATCTGGCCGGAGCTGGTGTCCAGTTTTCCGCCCAGTGCGTCGTTCTGCGCGTTGATCTTTTGCTGCAGCGTGTTGACCGTTGCACTCATCTGCGTGGCCTGATCCGCGGTCTGTTGCGCCAGGTTCTGCAGCACGCCGAATCGTGTGTCCAAAGTGGACTGAATGCGCTGTACCATGTCGAGCAGTTGCTGCACCTGGGTCTGCAACTGAATGATCTCTTTCGACGCTGCGTGGGCGCGAACAGGCGTCAAGCCCATCACTAAAGCGAGGGTCGCCGCTGCTGCAAGGCTCTTACGATGACTTAGCACTTTTTGCATCTCTCACCCGTTTGGCTGGAAGTTCGACTGTCCGGGACTCCTGCGTGCCGCTGTGGTCAGCCTCATGTCCCTTGTATCCAGCGGCAACAACCGCAGGCGTTGCCGCCGAGATTTCTACTTTTGGTCCATTGAAAAGCCCGCACGGCGATTCTGTTGCCAGCACTCCTCGGTAGACTCCGAGCAGAACGGCTTTTCTTTGCCGTAGCTGATCACGCGGATGCGATCGGCCGCGATGCCCGCCGTTACCAGCGCATTCTTGGCTGCATCGGCGCGGTTCTGGCCCAATGCAAGGTTGTACTCGTCCGATCCTCGTTCGTCGCAGTAGCCCCCAATCACGACCTTGATACTCGGATGGCTGTCCAGATATGACGCATCGTGCGAAAGCGTGCTCTGTGCATCGCTTCGGATGTCGTACGTGTCGTAGTCGTAGAAGATGTCCTGCACGTTGGCCTTGAACTCTTCTTCTGCCGTCATCGTGTTGGTAGGCACTGCCACTGCAGGTGGCGTGCTTACAACCACGCGCGCCGAGGCTTCCGCAGTCCCTCCATCACCATGTGCAACAAGGTGATAGGTCGTCGATTCCGAGGGCGTGACCGTCTGAACGCCCGTTGTGGGCACCTTACCGATTCCGTCAATCGAGACGTCGGTCGCGTCCACGGTTTTCCAACTCAGCACAACCTGGTCTCCCGCTGAAATCGAACCCGGCTTGGCCGTAATCTGCGCTGTTGGTTCCGGCGCGGCAGTTGCCGGTGCAGTTTCAGCTGGGGTCAGGTTTGGTTCAGATTTCTTCTTGCAGCCTGCCAGGGAAATCAGTGCGACCAGCAAGACTGCGGGCACCATAATGCGAGTGCGTCGATTCAAGGTGTGACTCCTTCCGCGGTTGAGGTGCAAAATTCTGAAGACATCTCCATTTTATCCCCGAGAGCGCTAGCTTGGCCGGTGTGCGTCCCGATGGGTGCCATTTTCTGCAACCACCTCACTTCCAGCTCCAGTTGGGCATCATGTTGGTGCCAGCCTGCGTGAGCGGGTGCTGTTCCGTGCCATCGGCCAGCATTGACCAGATCTCAGTCTGTCCTCCCACCTGGCGCTGGAAGACAATATGCCGCCCATCCGGCGACCAGGAAGGGAAGTCGTTGCTGCCCGCATCATGCGTCAGTTGCAGCCAGCGCTTGCTGGCAATGTCCATCACGTAGATGTCCTGCCCGCCCGGCGCGCCCGGCCCGTACTTGCGATTCCAACTGAAGGTGAGGAACTGCCCACTCGGCGACCATGAAGGCGAGACCGCATAGCCGCCGTCCGTCATGCGCTGAATGTTGGCGCCTTCCTGATCCATGATGTAAATCTGCGGCAGTCCCGTTCGCCCGCTCACCCATGCAAGCTGTGTACCTGTCTTGGGATTCCATGTCGGCGATACATCTGGTCCGGCGAAGTACGTAACCCGGCGCAGATTTCCGCCATTCAGATCTGCAATCCAAATCTCCGGGTCGCCCGAACGCGAAGAGGAAAACGCGACGCGGTTACCGTCCGGCGTCCAGGCAGGAGACTGGTTGGAACCTCCCGCTGCGCCACCGGGAAACCTCACCATCCGCCCCAGCTCCAGTGAATACATTCGGATCGCCCAACCTTCAGACCCCAGGGACGCAAAGGCGATTCGAGAGTTGTCCGGCGAGACGCGCGGCGAGATGGAAATGCTGCCCAGATGCGTGACCTGGTGCTGGTTCTGTCCGTCGTAGTCCATCACCCAGACCTCCTTCGATCCGCTGCGCGAGCTGATGAAGTAGATCTTTGTTTCAGCAATTCCGTTGATGCCCCCGCCCAGCCGATAGATAATCTCATCCGCAAAGCGGTGTGCAATTGTGCGGGCCATGTCTTCGGTGGCGTTTTCGTTGTACTGTTTTCCCAGCACCTGCGGATTGGCCGTGTTGCGCGTGTCGAACAGCCATCCGTTCACCACCACCCTTCCGTTGGCCACGGAGAGCGACCCGAAGGCGAGCATCGCCGCATTGGCCGGCGCGGCCGCCCACTGCGCCAGGCTCACTTCCTGCGGCGTGCCGGGCGCTGCCTGCGGAGCAAAGCTCTTTGAAACCAGATCGAATATGCCCGCATTGCCCAGATCGCTGTAAAGCGTCGCATCAAATGCAGCTTTCAGTGTGGGCGTCTGCGGATCGGCACTGACGGGCTTGAAGTCCGCTGCTGCCAGGCGAATCTTTTCATTGCCGAGATTTGTGCCGGTGCGGACCCAGTCCTGCGCCCGCAGTGGAAGCGCGGCCAGAATCGTCAACAGTGCCAGTGCAGGTACGGTAAAACGGTAGCCAAGCCTCATGCCGTGCATCTTCCTTCCTCTTAGGAGCCCCTTGGATTGTGCAACTCGCGGTGGTCCCATTGGTGTTAACAGCGCCTAGTATTCACAGTAGTACGAAACTTGCAGGTAACTCCCGCGATATTGCCCTGGGAGTGATTGAAAATTGCTCACGCGCTGCGCGGCGCGGACACAGGAGTTGTCCAGCGTCGGGCTGCCGCTGGTGCGTGCGAGCTGTACATCGGCCACGGAACCATCCCGGTAAATCTTGAAGAAGATGTAGGCCTGTGCGCCGTGCGGCGTGTGCGGATCCACCTCCGGCTTATACCAGTTGCCGGCCATTGTGCGGTTGAGCTGATCCACATACCAGCCAAACTGGCTGCCAAAATCGGTGTTGACCGCCGTCTGCCCACTCGTAAAACCCTGCTGCTGGGTAGCGTGCGGCATCGACGATCCCGCCTGTTCGCCATACGCAGCGCGGTTGTTCTGGAGGGGCTGCTGCTGCCGCGGAGGGGTGCGCGGCGCGGTTTCGTGCTGCGGCTTCTTCTGCTTGCCCGGAATTGGAATGGCCGTCTCGTCTACAGCCTGCTTTGCCTTAGGCTGCGGTGGCGCGGGGGCCTGGCTCGGGGTCTCGGTGGCAAGCACGTTCTGATTGACCGGTTGCGTGGACGGCAAGGGCAGGGCATTGCTGACCAGGTTTACCTGAATCGCTCCTCCCATCGACGAGCCGCCCCAGAAATTATGCCGGAAAAAGCCGCCCAGGATGCCGTACAACACAATGCCAGCCACAAGCCCCAGATGCAGCGCTACTGCCCCGGCGGCGGGCGCCATCACCGGCTCCGGCGTCAGTTCCTGTTCCAGCCGTTCGCTGCCTTCCAGCACTCCGCTCATCGCTTTGCCTGAGTTCTCTCGGTCGAGAGCCAGTCCTTAACTTCCACTTCCCGCGCGTCCTTTGGTGTCCAGGGGCTGGGTCACAATCGAAATGTTGGTAATGCCGGCCTGCTTCACCGCGTCCATCACACTGGCAAATGCGCCAAACGGCACGCGCTCATCTGCGCGCAGATAAATCACCTTCTTCGACGGATCGGCGCCCGGCATGTTCAGCTTCGCCGCCAGGTCGTGAATGTTCACCGGCTTGTCGCCCAGGAAAACCTGTTGATCGCGATCAATCGTCACCACGAGCCGCTGCTCGGTAATCTCCTTTACCGTGCGCGTCTTCGGCACACTCACATCAATCCCCGACTGCAACACCGGAGCCGTAATCATGAAGATCACCAGCAACACCAGCACAACGTCCACCAGCGGCGTAATGTTGATCTCCGCCAGAGACGTGCGCGTTTGGCCGTTATTTGTCGTAAAGGCCACTGTCAACCTCTCTCCTGCGGTGCTTCAGGCCCAGAGACCCGCGCTGCGCCGGGTACGCGTACGGGAATCTCTTCCAGGGCATTCAGCAGCTCACGGCAAAAGTCGTCCGTGGCCGAGGCCAGCACACGGATACGCGCCGTGAACTGGTTGTAAGCCACAACCGCGGGTACGGCCACAAACAGGCCGGCAGCCGTGGTAATCAGCGCCTCACTGATGCCCGGCGCTACGGCACGCAATGTCGCCGCACCCGCCGTGCCGAGCCCGTGGAAAGCATCCACCACGCCCATCACCGTGCCGAACAGGCCCACAAACGGGCTCGTCGCGGCAATTGTCGCCAGCCACGTCATTCGCCGCTCCAGGCTCGTGATAGACTCGCTCGCGGCGGTCTGCGCCGAGCGCTCCAGCGGCGTCAGGTTCCGCGGTGGTCCCGACCCGCCTGTCTGCCGCTTGTAGGTTTCGTAGACCTCCATAAACACCTGCGCCAGAGGGCTCCGCTTGAAGTTATCTGCAACAGTTGCAACCTCCTGCAGCCGCGTGGCCTTGCGGAACGCGCGAATAAAGTTACGGCTCTCCTTCGTCGCCTTGCCAAATGTGGAGATCTTGCCCAGAATTACGGTCCAGGAGTAAAGGCTCGCAAGGAGCAGCACAGCAAGCACAAACAGCGCGATGGAACCGATGTTATTCATCATGTCCATCAGCGCACCCGGTCCCTGCGCCAGCGTCGCGCTCACGGGCGCAGCACCACTGTCAGCCTGCATTGCCAAAACAAAGGCAGCGGTAAAAATCAGAATTCACCTCAGTATTCACCGTATCAGACGCCGTCCTGGCTTCCAAGTAATCGTTCTGGTCCCTTGCGGTGCCGCGGCCTGACCCGTTCATGTTATGCTGCGCTCGGATTCCCGCTTTTTCTTTTTCGTTTGGCATCAGCCACATACAGGCGGGAAAATGGAAACCAGGATGCTCGTTGAACTGCGCGCAGAAAATTATGCTGTCATCGATCACGCCATCGCCACCTTCGGCCCGGGCCTCAACCTGCTGACGGGCGAAACCGGCGCGGGCAAATCCATTCTGGTGGATGCACTTGCACTGCTCATGGGTGGCAAAGCCTCGACCGAAGTCGTCCGTCATGGAGCCGACAAGGCCGTAGTCGCCTGCGTGTTCGAATCCACCCCCGGCGCAGAATCTATCCTCGAGGAAAACGGCCTCGACTCCGACGGCTCCGACGTCATCCTCCGTCGCGAAATTCTCTCCAGCGGTAAAGGCCGCGTCTTCGTCAACAACCAGCCCGCCACAGTCGCCGTCCTACGGCAGCTTGCGCCCGAGCTTGCGCTTGTCCACGCCCAGACTGAGACGCTTTCCAGCTTCGACCAGACCCAGCAGCGCATCCTGCTCGACCGCTTCGGCGGCATCTCCACGGACGCGGTGGCTCAGGCCTATGCGCACTGGCGCGATGCCCAGACCAAGCTCAACGATCTCCTGCAAGGCGAGCAGGACCGCCTGCGCATGGTCGATCTCTGGAGCTATCAGTGCAAGGAGATTGAAGCCGCCCATCTTGAGCCCGGTGAAGACGGGGCCCTCGAAACCGAAAAGCGCGTCCTGGCCAACGCGGAAAAGCTATACGCTGCCGCCATGGGCGCATTCGATCAGCTTTACGAAGGTGGCGCTTCTGCAGAGGTCGCCCTCCGTGCCGCATTGCGGAACGTTGAGGAACTCGCGCGTTACGATGCGCGCTTTACCGAGTCCGCCCAGCAACTCGCCTCTGCCCGCGCAACGATATCCGACATCGGCTCCACGCTCCGCGACTACGCCGAAGGCATCAACGCCAGTCCGGAGCGCCTGGCTGAAATCGAAGACCGCCTCGCCGCCATTGATCGCCTCAAGCGGAAGTACGGCCACACCGTTGCCGAGGTCCTTGCCTTCGGCGAAGAAGTTACGCGCAAACTTGCCGAAGTCGAAGACCGCGACGAGATCCTCAAGGCGTTGCGCGCGATACTCGGCGAGTCCGCGGCCGCTTATCGCAAAGCCGCCGCTGCCCTTACCGCCGAGCGAAAAGCCGCTGCCGTCAGGCTTGCCAAAATGGCTGAGGCCCAGATCAACTCCCTCGCCATGAAGGTACGCTTTGAAGTTGCGGTCTCCGCAAACGAGTCGGACTCCCACTGGACCGCTCACGGCGGGGACCAGGTCGAATGCCGCATCGCCACCAACGCAGGCGAGCCTCTCAAGCCCCTCCATGAAATTGCATCCGGCGGAGAAATGTCCCGCGTCATGCTGGCTCTCAAGGTTGCGGTCGAAGAAAGTTCGTCGAAGGCAAAGAAGAATCCTACGCCCCGTACTCTGGTTTTCGACGAAATCGACATTGGCATCGGCGGCCGGGCGGCAGAGGCTGTCGGGCAAAAGCTCAAGGCCCTCAGCCGCGGCCAGCAGGTTCTCTGCGTCACGCACCTGCCCCAGATTGCCGCCTTCGCTGACCAGCATATCCTCATCGACAAGCGGGAAGATCATGGTCGCACCAAGACGCAAATCCGCGTCCTCGACGACCGCGCACGTACCTACGAGGTTGCGCGCATGGTCTCCGGCGCCAAAGTCACTGAAACCAGCCTGCAGCACGCCGCCCAGATGATTGCCGCCAGCCGATAGAGAGCGGGCGCTCCCACAAATCTGGCAACCAGGCTTCAAAGTTGGTCGCCGCACATCGTCTACCCGTATCTCTAGCGTTGCGTCGATTTTGGCTCGGCCACAAGGCTCAGAACGGTCTCTTCCAACAGTCGGCAGGTGCGGGGCAGGGCCCCCTCTACCTCGGCGCTCAAGCCCTCGCGAAGATCGAGGGAGGCTGCACCGACAGTTAAAAGCAGTGCCTTCTGCGGCGCATGTCCAAAGAGTTCCAGCGCCAGCGCGAGCAGCTCAGATGCGCCCAGATGGTGGGTGGCAAGTCCCTGGGGCGTGCCACGCGGCGAAACGTCGCTGAGCATTACTGCGCCTGGCGCAGTAATGCTCGAACAATCGACGAAGAGAACTGCGGCCGCCGCGGCAATGTCCAGGGCAAGCTCGGGGGTCCACTGCTGAGCGGCAAGGACGCGGAAGCGGGGATCGGCGTGAAAGCGGTCTTGAGCCCAACCGGCAAGCCAAGGCCCTACACCATCATCCTCGCGCAGCGTGTTGCCGCAGGCGAGAATGAGGCACTGGGTGGGGGTTGGCTTCATAGCTGGCACAGTTCCGTCAGCGTGTGACGTGGTCCAGCAGTTGGCCCTCCGCCGAGAGAAGCGAAAGAGCGAGCGGCATCTGCCCGAAAGCATGGGTAGAGCAGCTGAGGCATGGATCGAAGGTGCGTACAACGGCCTCAACCCGATTCAGAATTCCCTCAGTAAATTTTCCATCCTTAATGTAGTGCTGTGCGGCCTGCAGCACGCCGCGATTCATGGCATTGTTGTTCTGGCCGGTGGCGATGACAAGGTTCGCCCATGTGATAAGACCGTTCTCGTCCACCTTGTAGTTGTGCATGAGCGTGCCGCGCGGCGCCTCGGCCTGGCCTGCACCTTCCAGCCGGTTTACGCCGGCGGTTGCGCGCACGTGCTTGTCGAGGATCAGAGGATCCGTGAGGATCTGTTCGATCTTTTCGATGCCATAAAGCATGTCAACCAGTCGTGCGTGGTGATAGTGAAACGAGCCCTGCACTGGGCCTGGGGCCAACTGTTTGAATGCAGCCAGTTCCACATCCGCCAAAGGCGTACCCATAGACCTGGCAATGTTCAGCCGTGCCAGCGGGCCTACGCGGTAGCTGCCCGCAGGGTATCCGAGAGGCTTGTAGTATGCGAATTTTGTGTAGCTGTAGGGCTCTACGGCTTCGCCGATGGCCTCAGTGAATCGGTTGGCTGTGATGCCATCTTCCAGGATGTTGCCCTGCGCGTCGATCAGGCGGAGGGCGCCGTCTGTGAATTCGATGGATTCGTCCTCGTTGATAAGACCCATGAAGAGCGACGGGAAGTTGGCGAAGACTTCAATCTCCGGCTTGAAAGAATCCGCGACCTTGCGGTACCACTCGATTGCGAGCTTGATGTTGGTGTAGGCCTCGGGAATCATGGCGAGGATCTCATCGCGATTGGCAGGCGAGAGCGGCTCGGTGACGCCACCGGGGACAACCCAGCCGGGATGGATGCGTTTGTTGCCCAGCAACTCAATGATGTGCTGTCCGAAGCGGCGCAGCGCAATCCCGGCGCGGCCCAGTTCGGGCCTGGCGGCGACGACGCCAAAGATGTGTCGATTGGCAGGGTCGGAGTCCAGACCGAGAAGCAGATCCGGCGAGGAGAGATGGAAGAAGCTGAGGGCGTGGGATTGGACCATTTGGGCAAGGTTCAACATCCGGCGCAGTTGCGCGGCGGTGTGCGGAATCCTCACGGACATGATGGCCTCGCAGGCTTTAGCGGAGGCGACAAGGTGAGAGACCGGGCAGATGCCGCAGATGCGCGCCATCAGGCTGGGCATTTCGTAAAATGGCCGGCCCTCGGAGAACTTCTCGAATCCGCGCACCTGGGTGACGTGAAAGTGGGCGTCGGCGACGTTGCCCTGCGCGTCGAGCTGGATGGTGATCTTGCCGTGGCCTTCCAGGCGAGTAACGGGATCGATGGTAATGGTCTGGCTCATGGCTCAGGCTCCAAAGCGTGTGAGGGCTGGAATGTCCAGCGGCGCGCCCGTGACAAGGGCGGTAAGCGCGGCGTAAAAGGTATCCGCCGAAGGTGGGCAGCCGGGAAGAAAGACATCCACCTTCACGAACTCATGGATGGGACGCACGATCGGCAGCAGTCGAGGAACAACCAGGCAAGGAATCTGCGGCTGGGCACTGGCGTTCTCAATGTATGCGCGGTCAAGAATCGCCTGGGGCCCAATCGGATTGCGCATAGAGGGCACATTGCCCGCAACTGCGCAATCGCCCATGGCGACGAGAGTCTTGGTGTGCGCGCGGATCTTGCGGATCTTCTTCTCGTCATCGATAGAGGCGACTGCTCCCTCGACCAGCGCGATGTCCACCTCGTGGGGAAACTCTTTGGTATCCACGATGGGACTGTAGACGACATCGACCAGTTCGGCCAGCGTAAGCAGGCGTTCGTCCATATCGAGGAAAGACATGTGGCAGCCCGAGCATCCGTCCAGCCAGACCGTTGCCAGTTTGAGTTTGCTCATTGTGCCTCCCGCATCATGTTGAGGTAGGGCAAGAAGTCAGGGTGCTTGGGGTGTTCGGCGCCGACTTTGCTCTTATCGAAAAGCGCGCCGGTGGGACACACCTGCACACACTTGCCGCACCGGGTGCAACTGGAGTCGCCCCATGGATCATTGAGGTCGGTAATCACCAGGGAGTTGATGCCTCGGCCCATCACGTCCCATACGTGCGCGCCTTCTATCTCCGCGCAAACCCGCACGCAGCGAGTGCACAGAATGCAGCGGTTGTGATCGACAGTGAAGCGCTCGTGCGAGGCGTCTACGTGCAAATCCGGATTGCGGTAAGGAAGCCGCACATGTGTAAGGCCCTGCGACTGGCCCAGCGCCTGCAACTCGCAATTCCCATTGGCGACGCAGACCGAACAGATGTGGTTGCGCTCTGCAAAGAGAAGTTCAAGGATGGTGCGACGGTGCTTCTGCAGCCGCTCCGTGTGCGTGCTCACCTCCATACCTTCTGAGATCGTGGCGATGCAGGCGGGAAGCAGCTTGCTGTTTCCCTTGATCTCTACCAGGCACAACCGGCAGGCCCCCACTTCGCTCAATCCATCCAGATGGCAGAGCGTAGGGATGTGAATGTCGTTCTCCCGCGCCACTTCCAGAATGGTCTGGCCTCTGCGACCGCTCACTTCGCGATCGTCAATGATCAGAGTTTTGACCTCTACTGCTTCGCTCATGCCAGAGCCTCCACGTGAGCCTTCATGTTGCAAACGCCCGCCGGGCAGCGCTTGTGCTCGATGTGTTCCATGTATTCATTCCGAAAGTACTTGAGCGTGCTCAACACGGGATTCGGCGCGGTCTGGCCGAGTCCGCAGAGGCTTGCTTCTTTGACTGTGCTGCACAGGTCTTCCAGCAGGCTAAGGTCATCCATGGTGGCAGTGCCCTCGCAGATGCGCGTCAGCAGCGTATACATCTGCGCCGTTCCCGCACGGCACGGGATGCACTTACCGCAGGATTCGGTCATGCAGAACTCGATGAAGAAGCGAGCTACGTTAACCATGCAGGAAGTGTCATCCATTACGATCATTCCGCCGGAGCCCATGATCGAGCCAGCGGCCATCAGCGCATCGTAGCTGACCCCAAGGCCCATCATATCGGCAGGAATACATCCGCCCGATGGACCACCTGTCTGAATTGCCTTCAGCTTGTGCCCGCCGGGTACGCCGCCACCAATGACATCGATGATCTCCCAAAGCTTGATGCCCATGGGCACCTCTACCAGCCCCGTGTTGGTGATCTTGCCTGTGAGCGCAAAGACCTTCGTGCCCTTGCTTCGCTCCGAACCCATGTTGAAGAACCACTTGCCGCCGTTGCGCACAATCGGCGCAATGTTGGCGTAGGTCTCCACATTGTTAATCAACGTTGGCTTGCCCCACAGGCCGCTTACGGCGGGATACGGCGGACGCGGCTTCGGCGTGCCGCGACGGCCCTCAATGGAAGCAATTAGGGCAGTCTCTTCGCCGCAGACAAAGGCTCCGGCGCCCAGGCGGATTTCCACGTCAAAGCTGAAGGTGGTTCCACAGAGATTATTGCCCAGCAGGCCGCGGCGTCGCGCCTCACGCAACGCTGTCGTCAAGCGGGAGACTGCGACCGGGTACTCGGCACGAACGTAGATAAAGCCCTTGCTGGCACCCACGGCATAGGCCGCGATGGTCATGCCCTCGATGATGCGGTGCGGGTCGCCTTCCATCACGCTGCGATCCATGAATGCGCCGGGGTCGCCCTCGTCGCCATTGCAGACGACATACTTCACGTCGCCTCCGGCCTTGGCCACAGTGCCCCACTTCAAGCCGGTGGGATAACCGCCGCCTCCGCGTCCCCTCAGGCCGCTTTCCGTAATGCGATGGATCACGCCGTTAGGCGTCATCTCAGTCAGCGCAGTCAGCAGCGCTTTGTAGCCATCGCGAGAGATGTAGTCATCGATCTTCTCCGGATCGATGTGGCCGGCATTTTCAAGAACAACCCGAACCTGCTTGTCAAAGTGCTCGCTGAGATCGCACTGCAACCCTGCGACGGGTTCCTTGCCAAGGCTGTTCACAATCGCATCCGCGTGACCCGCGTTCACGCGGCGATACAGTATTTCCTCGGGGTCAACTCGAACCAGCGGCCCGGATGAGCAGGGGCCCATGCATCCTGTGCGGCGTACCAGCACTTTCTTGCCCGATGCCTCGGTTGCCTTAACCAGTGCTTCGCGCAACAGGTCCGCGCCCTGGCTCGCACAGGCCAGGTCCATGCAGACATTGACTTCATAATCGCATTTCGCGTTCTCCTGGAGGACGCTCTTGGCGATTTGTTCGAGCTCTTCAATCGTCATTCCACCGCCCACCTTTCCAGTTGCGCGGCCATCTGCTCGCGGGTTACTTCGCCGGATACTTCGCCGTCAGACAGCATGACCGGCGCGCGACTGCAGGCCCCTACACAACGGGCTGTCATCAGGCTGATCTGCCCGTCCCTGGTGGTCTCTCCCTGGGCTATGCCCAGATGCTGTTCAGCGGCAGCGATCAGCCTGCTGGCGCCTTTGATGTAGCAGGCTGTGCCCGCGCAAATGGTCAAGGTATGTTTGCCGGGCGGCTTCAGGCTGAAGTAGTGGTAGAACGTGACCACTCCGTAAGCCTGGCTGAGCGGTACTCGCAGAGAGCGGGCGACAAAACGAATCGCATCGTCGTCGAGATATCCAAAAGAGGACTGCACCGTATGGAGTGTCTCGATCAGCGCGTAGCGGGCGAAACCATTCTTGCGCATGGTCCCGTTCACAATCTTCCATCGCTTATCGTCACTAGGCAGTGGTGGGGGCGCGTAGGCTGGCACGATTCCTCCCGGTAAAGACATAGTCTCCAGAGCGATTGTGCTTCTGCATTCGATCCTATGTCTAGCTATTTTCTACGTGCAAACGAATGTATGTACAGTGACCGCAGTCACGACGCGTAGTATGCGCCGGCACAATGTCTGTTCTGTCCGAGCTGTGTTTTGTGTAAAAGACGTGAAGTGCTTTGCACGCGCGAGAGGGGGTTGACAGGAGAAACAAGCCCCCGACCTGTCGCACTCGTCGAGGATTTGGATGGACGCTGTGGAAGCGGGGAGGCTGCAACCTATCCCAGCGCGGGAAGCCGGCCGGAGATGCCGAAGAGAAAAATGAGTCCAATGCCGCAGCTGTAAATGGCGCCGGTCCAGGCGATGGCGTTGTAAAGGCGCGGGTGTTGCCCTCCCTTGCTGAAGGCTCCGCCGAGCGAGGCGGTCATGAGCGCGTTCATCGCGACCAGGCCTACGGAGAATGCAGCCAGGCCCAACATGCCGCGCGAGGTGCCGCCGAGATTGGCCGTCAGAAAGAAGAGCGCAAGCTGGCTCGGCGTCTCTGCCCCAACACCGTGAAGCACCCCAATCAGAAACACAGACTTGCCGGTGTACATCCACCGAAAGCGATCCGGCCTGGAGGCCGCGGGGTTCCAGATGCGACGGATCCACCATCCCAGCCACAGGACGCTGTTGATCGCGATGGCAAGCCGGCTTTCGATGCGGCCGTGGCTGTGTCCATGCGCATCCTTGCGCAGAATGCCGGCCACAACGCCGATGCCCAGAACAATGAGCGTGAGACCAATGAGCCGCTCCGTCCAGTGGTCGAGGTCTTCCGGGAGCCCCATATGCAACTGAAGGACAGCGATACCCAGTGCGGCCACGGTACAGGCGTGCCCAACAGCATAAGTCATGCCTAGCCGCAGGCCGCTCCACCAGTTCCGCTGCACTGCGGTGATGTCTGAGATAGCGGCGAGGTGGTCATAGTCAAAACCATGACGCAGGCCGAGCACCAGGCAGGAGCCGAGAGCAGCATCGAGTTTCCAGTCGCCGAGCAAAGGGGTCACGGGCACAGTATAGAGCAGGAAGACGGCCTTTGGGGGACCTACGGATGCGCGATTTCGGGCTTGGCGTCGCTGACGCTAGTGCGCCGGCAGAAGCTGGAGTTCGTAGTCTCCATATTCGATGGTGACGACTGTTTTCCCGAAAAATGCGCTGTTGGACTCGGCACGCGCGTGGGTCGACATGGGGTAACCCTTGACGTTGGCGTATTGACGCATCATATGTGTAGTTCCGGCCAAAAGGGAGGGATTTTGCGACGCGACGCCGTCGATTTGCACAATGGAGTAGTCCTTTACATCCACCCAGAGAGTTCCTGCGATGGCATTCGGAGCCTTCCGCTTGGGCGTAATCTTGAGTGCGAGGCAGTTGCGGCCATTGATGAACTGGATGCCTCCCGGATCGAGGCTCATCTCGTAGTTTGTTGATGTAAACCAGGAACGCTCCACGTTGCCGGGCAGGTTGATCGTTTTTTCGTTGTCGAGCAGGGGAAGCAGACCGAATCTGCGTATCAGAACAGATCCACTCTGTGAGAGTACTTCATAACTTTTGCCGACGCCTTTGTGATAGGTCGTCCTGACCGTCATTTCTGCAGCGGGATGAATCTCCTTGGTGCCACGGTAGACGGCGTAGTGCTCCACGTCCGTGAATCCGGCGACATTCTCCACCCTTGCCTGTACGGCTTGATCGATTCCGCGAACGACTTGTGCGGCGTCTGGCTCTTGCGCGGCAAGACAAACAATTCCAGCCATGATAAGGGTGATGAGGGTTCCTAAATGCCGTATCATGCAAACTCTCTTCAAGCTCGGCCCGTGATGACGCGCCGGAATGTGATCTGCTCTGCTGTTCGACTGTGGCATGTGCGTTGCGTTATCAAAAGAACGGATCGAAGAGTTGATGCGCTCGTAGTGTAGGGGCGCGCGCACCTCATACGCTATGCTTGTTGGCGGTGCGAGGCGAGTCTGCGTGGCAGAAGAGATCAGACCGGAGCAAGGCTTGCGCGGGACGGTGCGGCGAAGCCGGGTTAGGGTGCGCGGCGTAGTGCAGGGCGTCGGCTTCCGGCCCTTTGTCTATCGTCTTGCAACCGACGAATCGCTCGCTGGTTTGATCGGCAATGATACAGATGGCGTGACGATTGAGGTTGAAGGAGATCCTGCGCGGATCGCGAGCTTTCTTGCGCGCCTGCAGATGAATATGCCTCCCATGGCGAGGATTGATCACATCGCAGTAAGTGAACTCGCTGCGACGGGCGAACGCGGATTTCAGATTGTCGCAAGCCAGGTGAAGGGCAGGGTCAGCACCGGGATTCCGGCAGATGCGGCGACCTGCGACGATTGTCTGCGCGAACTGTTTGATCCGCTGGACCGTCGTTATCGCTATCCCTTCCTCAACTGCACAAACTGCGGTCCCCGCTTCACGATAACGCGCCGCATTCCGTACGACCGCGCGCAAACCTCGATGGCACAGTTTGCGATGTGCGCCGCGTGCCAAGCGGAGTATGACGATCCTCTGAGCCGCCGTTTTCATGCCCAACCGAACGCCTGCAACGATTGCGGGCC
The DNA here is from genome assembly GCA_021805025.1 of Acidobacteriota bacterium. Classification (GTDB taxonomy): domain Bacteria; phylum Acidobacteriota; class Terriglobia; order Terriglobales; family Acidobacteriaceae; genus Telmatobacter. Next base: position 1,837 of record JAJZGF010000030.1, on the reverse strand, counting down.
AACGGTCTGGCTTGAGACTGCCGAAGGCAGTGTTGTGAAAGCGGAGGACCCGATCGCATTCGCAATTGAGCGGCTGGCAGTTGGGGACGTGTTGGCGATCAAAGGCCTGGGCGGATTTCATCTGAGCGTGGATGCGACGAGCGACGCAGCCGTGCAGAAGCTGCGCGCAGGCAAGCGCCGCTTTGGAAAGCCGCTGGCCGTCATGGTGCGGGACGTGGCGCACGCGCGCGAGCTTTGCGCATTGCCTACCGCCGAGGAGGTGCTACTGCAAACGCCGGCTCGGCCCATCGTGCTTGCGCGTGCGCGCCGGGAAAACCACATCGCTGCCTCAGTGGCGCCGGAGATTCCATGGTTGGGCATCTTTCTGCCCTACACTCCGCTGCAGCATCTTCTCTTTGCCGACAGCAGGATGCGCGCACTTGTGATGACATCGGCGAATTTGAGCGATGAGCCGATTGCGATTGACAACGAAGAAGCGCGTGCGCGGCTCGGCGGCATTGCCGACCTGTTTATGATGCATGATCGTGCGATTCTGCAGCGCTGCGACGACTCCGTGATGGCCATTGTTGAGGATGCTCCACAGGTGATTCGCCGCGCCCGTGGCTATGTTCCGCTGGGCGTCATGTTGCCCCTCGCTACGGAGCCGCTGTTGGCAGTGGGGGGACACATGAAGAATGTGTTTGCTCTTGCGCGAGGACAGAGCGTGTACCAGAGCCAGCACCTCGGCGATCTTGAGGACCCGCTCGCGCTGAACTTCTTCAAGGAATCACTGGATCACCTCGCACGCACATTTGAAGTGAATCCAAAATATGTGGCGCATGATCTTCACCCAGCGTATCTTTCCACTTCGTTCGCACGAGAGTGGGCCGCAGAGCACAATCTTCCGCTGTTTGGCGTGCAACACCATCACGCGCACATCGCAGCCTGCATGGCAGAGAATGGCCTCGATGAGCCTGTAATTGGCTTGGCGCTGGACGGAACGGGCTATGGTACGGACGGCCGCATTTGGGGCGGGGAAATCCTGATATGTACACTCGATCAGTTTGAGCGATTTGCGCATCTGGCGTATGTGCCGATGCCCGGCGGCGATGCTGCGGTGAAAGAGCCCTGGAGGATGGCTGCAGGCTATCTCCATGCCGCCGGAATGGCGCTCGATGACTGCGATGGGATGAAGTTGCTTGGAGCAACAGCGCAGCAGGTGAAGTTGCTGGCGACAATGATAGAGCGCGGAGTAAATACGCCGCACACATCAAGCCTCGGAAGGCTATTTGATGCGGTGGCTGCAGTTGCGTTGGGACGCCACCATGTGGCGTATGAGGCGCAGGCTGCGATCGAACTGGAAGGATGCGCGGTGGATGAAGCCGATGAAGTCGGGTATCCAATGGATTTGTTGCACGGAGACTGGCCTCGCCGAAAATCGATGAGGATCTCGGCGATTCCGCTCTGGCGAGCAGTCGTGGAAGATGCACGCCACGGGGAACGCGCGGCGCGAATGAGTGCGCGCTTCCATGCAGGCATTGCCGCCGCATTTGTGAACGCGGCCATCGAGGCACGAGTCGCCACTGGGGTGAGGCGAGTGGCGCTGAGCGGCGGATGCATGCACAATCGCCGGTTGGCTCGACTGCTGCGCGCGGGGCTTGCAAATGTAGGGTTCGAGGTTTTTCTGCACCGGCAGGTGAGCCCAGGCGACGGTGGCCTCAGCTATGGCCAGGCAGCAGTAGCCGCGGCAATGCTTAGGCGCTGTACATAAATAAATGCTTCATTTTGGCGATATAGTATAGTTCCAGTCGCCGTGGAAGTTATGGCGCTCTAGGTGGATAGCGGCCAATTTGGCGTC
>JAJZGF010000168.1 GCA_021805025.1 Acidobacteriota bacterium | reverse complement strand
GCGCGCGCGAGATCGCCGAGAAATCAATGAAGATTGCCGGCGAAATCTGCATCTATACCAATGACCGCGTCACGATTGAGGAGTTGAAGGGCTAGGAAGCTCTCGGCGGGCCTTGAATGCGTTTTGAAAGGGCACGAGTTCAGTCGTGCCGCCTGGGTCGCGAAACAATGCATGGGCTTTAGCCCCTGAGGGAGACGGCAGATGGATTCTATTGTTTGCCATGACGATAAGATGCATCAAGTTGCTAAATTGCTAGTTGAAAATCGTAGCAACGAAGACTGGGGCGAGATCGCAAATTATCGTGGCGCTGAATGTCCAAGGGAAATTGCGAACGAGTTTCTGCTTTGCTGCCTGATTGACTATCGGAGTAAAGCAAAAGATGCCTGGAACCGGGGGCGTCATTATTTTGAGCGGCTGGATGCTGAACACAAGAGCGAGCTCTGGAAGAAAATTGCCGATACTTCAAGGGAAGATTGGACCTCGAAGGAGAACTTCGACAGATGTAAATTGCATTGGATGCGACCAGCACATAATCGTCTATGGCAGATCGCTATCAATATCTGCGCGTTCTTTGAAGGCGACGCCAGAAAAATCTGGCAAGATGGCTCTCTGTTCGACGTTCTTTGCCGGCTTTATTACATCGGAGCGGGAGATCAGATTTCGAGGATGATTGTAGGCGCATTGAAAGATTGTGGTCAGATTTCTTCAGGCAGAAGTGATGTTAAGGCAGATGTCCATGTTTGTAGGGTTTTGAGCCGAGTATTTGATGGAAAGGAAATCAGTCCCGCGGCTGCCGTTAGCATGGCCCGCAAAATGTATCCTGCCGATCCTTGGTATCTGGACTCACCACTCTGGGAATTAGGGCAGACAAGATGTAATTCTGAATCTCCAAAATGTGTTGGTTGCTATTTGCAGTCACAATGCAAATACGCGCAAGAACATTCCCTCAGGGGCTAAAGCCCACGGTTATTAAAGGGCATTTCGGCACGACCGAAGTCGTGCCCTTTCAAATCAAAGTTTTTTGCAAGGATCAAACCAAGAGAAAAATGGCCATCTACCTTCCCGCATCTGCCGAAGAACAGGATATCTCGCTAGACGAGATGACGCCGCGCGAGATTGTCGCCGAGCTGGACAAGCATGTGGTGGGCCAGCGCGCCGCCAAGCGCGCCGTGGCCATTGCGCTCAGGAATCGCCAGCGCCGCCAGAAGCTGCCGCCGGACCTGGCCGACGACATCATGCCCAAGAACATCATCATGATCGGGCCCACGGGCGTGGGCAAGACGGAGATTGCGCGCCGCCTGGCCAAGCTGACCAACTCGCCGTTCCTCAAGGTAGAAGCCTCGAAGTTTACCGAGGTGGGCTACGTGGGGCGCGATGTCGAGTCGATGATCCGCGACCTGGTAGAGATCGCGATCGACATGGTGCGCGAGGAGCGGCTGGAAGAGGTGGAAGACCGTGCGGAGATGAACGCCGAGGAGCGCCTGCTGGACGTGCTGCTGCCTCCGCCGCCACCCGCGCCGCAGGGCCAGGAGAGCCAGCTTTCGTTGCCCGGCACTGAGAGCCACCAGCGCTCCCGCGAGAAGCTGCGTCAGCAGTTCCGCGAGGGCAAGCTGGACGACCGCATGGTCGAGCTCGACGTGCGCGACCGCGGCACTCCGCAGTTCGGCATCATCAGCAACCAGAACCTTGAGGATATGGAGATGAGCCTCAAGGATATGCTGCCCAACATTTTTGGGGGCAGCACCAAGAAGCGCAAGTTGAAGGTGGCCGATGCCTTCGACTACCTGGTGCAGGAAGAAGAAGGGCGCCTGATCGACATGGACTCAGTGAATCGCACGGCTACAGAGCGCGTGGAGTCCAGCGGCATCATCTTCCTCGACGAAATCGACAAGATTGCGGGGCGCGAGGGTGGCCACGGACCCGATGTCTCGCGCGAGGGCGTGCAGCGCGACATTCTGCCGATCGTGGAAGGCACGACCGTGAACACGCGCTACGGCATGGTGCGTACGGATCATATTCTCTTCATCGCTGCGGGCGCGTTCCACGTGTCCAAGCCCAGCGATCTGATTCCGGAGCTGCAGGGCCGCTTCCCTATTCGCGTTGAACTCAAGTCGCTTACGGTCGAGGATTTTCTGCGCATTCTGACTGAGCCCAAGTCCTCGCTCACCAAGCAGTACTCTGCTCTGCTTGAGACGGAAGGCGTGCGGCTGGAGTTTCAGCCTGAGGCGCTTCTCGAGATTGCCGAGTTCGCCTTCAAGGTGAACGAGACGACGGAAAACATCGGCGCGCGCCGGTTGCACACCATCATGGAGCGCGTGCTTGAAGACGTCAGCTTCCTGGCGCCGGATGTGGTTCGTCATGCGGCCGACGAGAAGCAGGCCCAAGAACTTTCCGCGGCCATCCGCAGCGAGGCATCCACTCCTTTGCCCTATAGCGAGCGCATGACCGCCTCAGGGCCGGAGAAGACCTTCAGCATCACGCCGGAGTATGTGACGCAGATGGTGGCGACCATCGTGAAGGATCAGGATCTGAGCCGCTACATTTTGTAAGGTCAACTCTTTCCCATTGCACATGCGGCGGGCCTTTGCTACCTTCGTCTGGTACCTCGGCAGTCCGCGCCGCGCTTTAACCAGCGGACTCTACCTGCATTCTCCGGCTTCTGAGGGATTGCGGATGGAGGTGTTCAGAAGCACACCGGGAAGGGTGTGCCTGCGCCTCCAGTTCGCATCGCCTTTCCCTTGACTCCACGCAGTTCAACGCTGAGGAGAAGAGCCATGAGCAATCCCGCACGCAACCACGCCATCAACTACATCGAGTTCGCGTCGACCAACATTGCGGCAACGAAGACGTTCTACTCAACCGTCTTTGGCTGGAGCTTTCAGGAGTACGGCCCGGACTACATTGCCTTCAGCGCAGGCAAAGCCGGCATCGACGGCGGATTCTACAGGGCCGAATCCATGCCGGAGCCGGCGAAGACCTCCCCGCTCATCGTGATCTATGCGTCGGAGCTGAAGACCGCCGAAGCGGCGATTATCGCAGCGGGCGGCAGCGTCGTCGTTCCCACCTTCGAGTTTCCCGGCGGACGCCGTTTTCACTTCAGCGATGGCGCAGGCAACGTACTTGCAGTCTGGTCAGAATGAGTCCCTACTGCACGGTAGGCGGTAGGGGCAGCGCATTGCGTTTGGTGAGCTCGTCGCGCACCAGCGCAAGGCCCAGCAAGCACCGCTCGAAGCTGTCTGAGAGGCGCGCAAACAAGGGCGCCTCCTGCTCATACTCGAAGAGATTGAACTGGCTGACGATGTAATAGCTCTCCTTGCCCGCCTGGATCAACTCGCCAAGGCTGGGATGCGGCGCGCGACGCCGCTTGCCCGGCGTCATCGCCTCGGGATACATGCCGCCCACAAACAAGGCGTAGTCGCCGATGTACTTGCGCACGGCGCGCTCGGCGTCGAACGACGGAGCCGTTCCGTTGACCGGATTGGCGGCCTCGATCAACGCACCCAGATCTTCCACGGGCCGGCCCATCGCGTCATGAATCTTGTAGAGCTTATCGGCCTCGGAGAACTCGCACAACAGACGCGCCACGTAGCCGGTCACGTCAGGATCGTGCAGCCCGAGCTTTCCCTCGTAGCTGTTGCGCACGGCCTGATGAAAGAAGGGTTCCAACGGATGAGCCTGTGTCTGCATACAAACCTCCCGTGACCGCGCGCAACCGGTCTGCCATGAGGCATTGGCCGGTGTTGCGTTCAAGTGCAGCCGGGGGCACCAGCCACTGCCCGATTTACAAAGTGTTGACACTCAGCTTATCTGAAATGTTGCGTCTGCCAAGAGGAATCAACGAGTTTGTTAGCAGAGTGAGGCGCCGAGTGCAAAGGCAATGCACTGCAAACAAAGGGACAGCCGCAATGGGCTGCCCCTTTTGTGTCAGTGTGTGCTGCTCGCTCACACCGTAGCCGGCGTGCGTGACTCCAGCTCCGCAAGCCGCTTGGCCAGCAGAGTCTCCAGTTTGACCAGCGCCGCGGAGAAGCCCTCGATGCCTTCTTTCAGCTTGTCGGTGGCCATGCGATCCTCGGCGTGCATGCGTTCAAAGGTCGCTTTGTCAATGGTGATCTTCTCGATCGCCTTCGAGGCCGCGGTCTTGGGGTCCAGCTTGCGAGGCAGGTCGGCTTGTGTCGCTTCCAGTTCGGCCAGCAGTTGCGGAGAGATGGTAAGCAGATCGCATCCGGCCAGCTCCGTAATCTCTCCGATGTTGCGGAAGCTCGCGCCCATAACCACCGTCTTGTAGCCAAACTTTTTGAAGTAGTTGTAAATCTTCGTCACCGACTGCACGCCCGGATCATCCGCGCCATGGAAATCCTTGCCCGTGTCCTTCTTGTACCAGTCGAGAATGCGGCCCACGAATGGCGAGATCAGCGTAGCGCCGGCCTCGGCCGCGGCAATGGCCTGATGCATCCCGAAGAGCAGCGTCAGGTTGCAGTGGATGCCGTCCTTTTCAAGTACCTCGGCGGCGCGAATGCCTTCCCACGTGGAAGCGATCTTGATGAGCACGTGATCGCGGCCAATGCCCGCAGCGTCATACTGCGCAATGATAGCGCGGGCCTGCTTGATGGTGGCTTCAGTGTCGTAGCTGAGGCGCGCGTCCACTTCCGTGGAGACACGGCCCGGCACGATGGCCAGAATCTTTTTGCCGAAGGCGATGGCCAGCCTCTGGAACGCGAGATTCGCGACGGCCTGGTCCGTGGCGCCCTCACCCAGTTCGTTGCGCGCATCCTTCAGCACGCCGTCCACAATGGGCTGATACTGCGGCATCTGCGCGGCAGCTGTAATCAGCGACGGGTTGGTGGTGGCATCCTGCGGGCGAAACTTCTCCATCGCCTCGATGTCGCCGGTATCGGCCACGACCACGGTGAACTTGCGCAACTGTTCGAGTAGATTCTGGGGCATGATTCCTCCTGGGAAGGGCGCTGTTTTCCGTAGAGCGCATTCGGCTCTAGTGTACTGCCGTTTTAGATTCCTGCGGCGCTGCGCAGGTTGCAGGCGCGCCCCAAGCGCGTCAGTCTGCCTCAGGTGCAACGCTGTTTGTCAGCGTGCCGAGGCCGGAGATTGCCACCTCCACGGTGTCGCCCGCGGCCAGCGGTCCAACGCCCGCGGGGGTGCCGGTCAGCAGCAGGTCGCCGGGTTCAAGCGTAATGGCTGCCGTGATATAGCAGAGCAGTTGCGGAATGGAAAAAATGAAGTCAGCGGTGGACCCATGCTGGCGCAACTCGCCATTGACGCGGGTCTCGACCGTCAGTCCCGCCTCGGGGTCCACCTCGTCGCTCACAAACGGCCCCGCCGGGCAAAAGGTGTCAAAGCCCTTGGCGCGCGTCCACTGGCCGTCCTTCTTCTGCAGGTCGCGCGCGGTCACATCGTTGGCAATCGTGTAGCCGCGCACATAGCTGCGCCAGTCTTCATCGGGCTGCACTTTGCTGGCGCTGCGGCCCATCACCAGCGCCAGCTCGCCCTCAAAGTCCACACGCGCGGAGACACGAGGCATGCGCACCAGGCTGCCCGGCGCAAGCAACGCCGAAATCGGCTTAAAGAAGAGCAGCGGCTCGGCGGGAACCTCGTTGCCCAACTCCTTGGCATGGTCGCGATAGTTGCGCCCCACGCAGATGATCTTTGACGGCGTCACGGGCGGCAGCAGGTCCACCTCGCTCATCGGCCTGGACTTGAAATAAACGCTGCGCGCATCGCCTCGCAGTTGCGCCAGGTGAAAGCCCAAATCCTCTTCCGGCGCGGGTGCCAGACCGGCAATCCATAACGCGCCGTCGCGGTCTTCTACGCTTCCATAGCAGATCTGCCCTTCTGACAAAAAGCGGCAATACTTCATCTCAATCGCTCCCTTGCTGCAAGATCGTCATTGGCTCGGCACGGTCTCCTCTGCTTCAGCGGAGCGCGTGCTCTCATGCCCGCCCCGGTCGATGGCGCTGACCGCGTAATGATATGTATGGCCAGCCTGGACCTGTGCGTCATGGAAGGCCGGACCCACCACCGGCTGCGCGGATGAGAGGCGCAGCCACGCGGCATCGCCCTCTCGACGATAGACGATGTAGCCGGCCAGATCGGCATCGCTATCAGGCTGCCAGCTCAGGTCAATCGCGGGCGGTGCGCCTGCCTCGCCTAAGGTCGCAACTGCGGCCAGTCCGGTGGGCACGGCGGGCGGAAAGACATCCAGCGCCTCCACGCGCACCGGTGGGGAGAAATCGCCGGCCAACTCCACCGTTTGCCCGTTCTGCTCTACGCGCGCCACCCGCTGGGCGCGATAGGAGTAGGTCTCGCCGAAGAGAATGCTCTTGTCGATCGCGCGGCCAGTCTGCGTCTCGGTATCGACCAGCAGATTCTGCTCCAGCGGCTCCGGCGGCGCAGCCAGCGGGCCCTGCTTCGCTGTCGCCGGGGGCGGAGTCAGCAGCGTGCGTTGAAGCCGCACCGGCACGGTCTCGCCGTCCGGCGTCCAGCGCAGCACCACGCCGTCCTTGCGCACCTCCGCGGTCAGTCCAGCTACGGGCGCGGGCGCCTGACCCGCAAGCACCGTTGCGGCATTCGACAATCCCGCCGAGCGGCCCTTTTGATTCTTCAGTTCCACAAAGTAGCGCAGCACCCGCGGCGAACCTGCGGCCAGCCTGGGCGGCAGCGTGTCGCTGAACGTATGCGTTGCGCCGGGCGCCAGCATCTGATCTGGCCCGGCCGCTTCGCATGGGCCTGCCGCCTCTTCACGGCACACATGCACAGCCACGTCGCCGGTCAGCGCCAGCTTGTCGGTGTTGCGTTTGGGCATGGTCCAGGTCAACAGTACATTGTTGCCGGTGCGCACTGCGCTCAGGTCTGCGACGCGATCTGGCAGATTGAGCGAGGGCGGCTGCGGGGCGGCGGGCGTTCCGCAGCCGGACAAGCCGGTCAGCAGCGCAGGCAGCGCGGCCGCCACAGCGCCACTCATCCATCGTCGCATCGCACCCATTGCCCTCCCAGTCTACTGGAGAAGTGCGGCCCGCCGCCGGAGCGATGCCGTATCCTTGCCTACGACGTGGAAAGCCCTCGTCTGCAGCATCGGGCTCACGCCACACTGTAGGATTCAACCGAGTACACAGGAGGATGCGGACAGCATGAATGGGGTCAAGGTGCGGCTGGCCGCAATGATGTTTCTCGAGTACTTCATCTGGGGCGCATGGTACGTCACGGTCGGCACCTGGCTGGGGCGCACACAGCATTTCACCGGCACACAGATCGGCCTCGTCGCAGGCACCACCGCGGTGGGAGCCATCGTCTCGCCCTTCCTCGCCGGGTGGCTTGCGGACCGCTTCTTCGCGACGCAGCATCTGCTGGCCCTGCTGCACGCGGCCGGCGCGGCGCTGCTCTATCTTGCCGCGGGGCGCAGTTCGTTTACGCCGATCTACTGGCTGGTGCTGGCCTATGCCTGCCTCTACATGCCTACGCTGGCATTGACCAACTCGCTCGCCTTTCGCCAGATGCAGGATACGGGA
>JAJZGF010000167.1 GCA_021805025.1 Acidobacteriota bacterium | reverse complement strand
GCTCCGCACAGCACAACCAGGACAAGGTGAGTGGATCGCATCCAAACCTCCCGCACCCGAGACTCGACCAGTTCAGCAGATTCCACAAGCATGTGCAAGCCCGGCGCACGCCAACCCTCCGCGCCGTTCACGTCCTCACCGCCCGGAGCTGCCAAACCCCTTCGCCGCCCGCGCCGACTCCTCCAGGCTTTCCACTTCCTGCACAAGCCCCGTCCGCACCGGCACCGGAATCATCTGCGCAATCTTCTCGCCCGCCTGCAGCACCACGGCCCCATCGCCCAGGTTCGTCATCAGCACCAGAATCTCGCCGCGATACCCCGCGTCAATTACCCCGCCTGTCGTCGCCACTCCCCGCGCCGCCATCGACGACCGGTCCCGCACCAGCAGTCCGAGCGCTTCGCCCGTTTGCGGATCGCGCGCCTCCACCGCAATCCCCGTCCGCACCCGCACTGTGGCCCGGGGCCGCAGCACCACGCCGTCCAGGGCAAACACGTCATAGCCCAGATCCTCGCCCGCATGCGCCACCTCCGGCAGCCGGGCCCCGTCTTCCAGCAACTTCACTCGTAACATGTGTCGATGGTAGCAGCGGCGCAAGCCATCGCAGCAGGCCCGCATCTCCGCTGACCCACCTCCCGCCTCAGTGGTCCACACCCGCTCATCCCACTCTAGCCCGCCCGCTCGCCGTCTCGTCCCCCAAAAATGGTCAGCCCCGGCGAGCATCGCCCGCCGGGGCTGTCTACTGCAAAATTCGGCAGTTGGACCTGTAAGCCGAATTCTGTCGTGTGCGGTCATTCCTCTAGGCCAAGCGTTACCGCTTGCGCTCATCAGCGACCTACCCGGAGGTTTCGGCAATTGCTCGAGCCGCCTTGCCGCATCGGGCCGATACGGTGCCCCGCCTGGCTCTTGGCGAAAGCTTCCCTCCCTATTTGGTCTTGCTCCGTGTGGGGTTTACCCTGCCCCCGGCGTTACCGCCGGAGCGGTGCGCTCTTACCGCACCTTTTCACCCTTACCCCGGCACCGCGCACGGCCGCCAAACAAACTTAGGCGGACCGGCCCGGGATCGCCCTCGTAACGAGGGGTAGTCGAGGCGGTATCCTTTCTGTGGCACTGGCCGTCCACGGGCCTTCAAGCCCGCGTCCCGGACGTTATCCGGCACACTGCCCTGCGGAGTTCGGACTTTCCTCCCCCGGACCTCGCGTAAGCGATGTCCGGCAGCGACCGCCCGGTCCTCCTGCCATCTCCAGTCTACCGCGAATCCCCGCCCTTACTCCGCCAGCTTCACCACCATCTTCCCCACATTCCCCGCGCCGGGGTGCAGCAGATCCATCAGCGCCCCCGGAGCCGCCTCAAGGCCCTCCACCACCGTCTCCCTGCTCGCCAGCCTGCCCGACTCCAGCGCCGGCAGCGCCTCGGCCAGAAACGCCGGCATCTCCTTCATGTGGTCCGACACAATAAAGCCTTCCAGCCGCAGCCGCTTGCCAATCGCCACCGTCAGGTTTCGCGGCCCCGGCGCCGGCGTGTTGTAGTTTGCAATGCCCCCGCACAGCGCCACCCGCCCAAAGTCGCGCAGCGCATACAGCGCGGCCTCCAGTTGCGGCCCGCCCGTGTTGTCAAAGTAGACATGAATCCCCTCCGGCGCACCCCGCCGCAGGTGGTCCAGCGGCGCGCCGTCCAGATAGCTGAACGCGTAATCCACCTTCAGTTCCTCGCGCAGGTACTCGACCTTCGCCGCCGAGCTCGCGCTTGCCACCACACGGCACCCGTGCAGCCGCGCCAGTTGGCATACCGCGCCGCCCACCGCGCCCGCGCCCGCTGACACAAACACCGTCTCGCCCGCCTTCAGCCCCGCCACGCGAAACAGCCCCACCCACGCCGTCAGCCCCGTAATCCCCAGCACCCCCAGATACGCCGACGCCGCCGCGCGGCTCACATCCACCACCTGCAGCCGGGCCGCCGCGGCCACATACACTTCGCGCCATCCCAGAAAGCTCAGCACATGCGTCCCCACCGGCAGCGCCGCGTCCCTTGACGCAATCACCCGCCCTACCGCGCTGCCCTCCAGCGGCTTGCCAATCTCAAACGCAGGCACGTACGACCGGCCTTCATTCATTCGCCCCCGCATGTACGGGTCCACTGACATGCACACATTGCGCACCATCACCTCGCCCGGTCCCGGCTCGGCCACCTCCACCGTCGCAAAGGAAAAATTCTCCGCCGTCGGCGCTCCCTGCGGGCGGCTGGCTAAACGAACTTCATGGCTCTCGATTGGCATTTCATGCTTCCTTCCGGAAATCCGCGTCCAGCATAGCGCACACCGCTCCCCGCACGCCGCCCTCCCGGCCGCGTCACGCCCACTGCATACCATGGCGTCCCCGCAGTACAATACCCCGAAGCTGTTTCACTAAGGAGACAAGCTCTTCATGCCGCACACCTTCGCTCTCCCTGTCGCTGCGTCCCGCTCTGCGTTCCCCGTCTCGCGTGCCGCTCTCTTTGCCTGCCTGTTGTGCTTCGCTCCGGCCGCCGGCCGCGCACAGTCCGCCGCGCCGCCAGCCCACGGCATCGCCGTCGCCAACATGGACCCCGCCGTCAAACCCGGCGACAACTTCTACCTCTACGCCAACGGCGCCTGGATCGCCCGCACCCAGATTCCCCCCGACCGCGCCGCCTACGGCGTCTTCACTCTTCTCAGCGACCTCAGCACCAAGCGCACCAATCAGATCATCGAAGAAGCCGCCAAGTCCAACTCGCCCGTCGGCTCCAACGCCCGCAAAATCGCTGACCTTTACAACTCCTATATGAACGAGAAGGGCATCGAAGCCCTCGGTCAGGCGCCGCTCCAGTCCCACCTCAAGGAAATCGCCGCCATCCGCGACCGGCGCGAACTCGCCCTGGCCCTCGGAAAATCCCTCCGCGTCGATGTCGACATGCTCAACAACACTCATCTGTCCACCTCCAACCTCTTCGGCCTCTGGATCGCCCCCGGCTTCAGTGACTCCGACCACTACGTGCCCTACATGCTCCAGGGCGGACTCGCTCTGCCCAACGCCGACTACTACCTCACCGACAGCGACGCCATGAAGCAGATTCGCGCGCGCTATACCGCACACGTCACCACCCTCCTGCGCCTCGCCAGCTTCGACCATCCCGACCAGCGCGCCGCAGCCGTCATCAACCTCGAAACCTCCATCGCCAAAACCCACCTCAGCATCGCGGAGATCGAGGACATCGCAAAGGCCAACAACCCCTGGGCCCGCGCCGACTTCTCCCGCAAAGCCCCAGGCCTCGACTGGAATGCCTTCTTCGAGGGCGCCGGCCTCACCCACCAGCAGCAGTTCATCGTTTGGACCCCCACCGCCGTCTCCGGTGAAGCCGCCCTCGTTGCCTCCACCCCGCTCAACGTCTGGAAAGACTGGCTCGCCTTCCACCTGATCGACCGCTACTCCGGCGTTTTGCCTGCCGCCTTTGCCGAAGAGGAGTTCAGCTTCTTCGGCAAAACCCTCTCCGGCGTCCAGCAGCAGCGCCCCCGCTGGCAGCGCGGCGTCGCCGTCGTCAACGCCTACCTGGGAGACGCCGTCGGCCAGATCTACGTCCAGCAGTACTTCCCGCCCGAGGCCAAAGCCCGCGCCCAGGCCCTGGTCGCCAATCTCATCGCCGCCTTCCACAAGCGCCTCGACGCCCTCACCTGGCTCGCGCCAACCACCCGCGCCGAGGCCCACGCCAAGCTCGACACCCTCTACGTCGGCATCGGTTACCCCGAGAAGTGGATCGACTACTCTGCTTACGATGTCCGCTCCGGCGACGCCTTCGGCAACGCCTTCCGCGCTAGCACCTTTGACACGCAACGCTGGATCGCCCGCCTCGGCACGCCCGTCGATCGCCACGAGTGGTGCATGACCCCGCAGACCGTCAACGCCGTCAACATGCCCCTGCAGAATTCGCTCAACTTCCCCGCCGCCATCCTGCAGCCGCCCTTCTTTGACAACGACGCCCCCGACGCCTTCAACTACGGCGCCATCGGCTCCATCATCGGACACGAGATCAGCCACACCTTCGACGCCGAGGGCTCCGCCTTCGACGACAAGGGCCGCGTCCGCAACTGGTGGACCCCCGCTGACCACGCCCACTTCGACGACGAAGCCCGCAGCCTCGCGCAGCAGTTCGACACCTACGAGGTCTTCCCCGGACTGCACGTCAACGGCAAGCAGACTATCGACGAGAACATCGCCGACCTCGGCGGCATCGCCGCGGCTTATGACGGCTTCCACGCCGCGCTCAAAGGTGCAGACGCGCCCGTCCAGAACGGCTTCAACGGCGACCAGCAGTTCTTCATCGCCTTCGCGCAAAACTGGGGCTCAAAAACGCGCGACGCCAGCCTGCGCAATCAGGTCATGCTTGACCCCCACGCCCCCGGCCAGTTCCGTGCAGAAACCGTTCGCAACTCCGACGCCTGGTACAAGGCCTTCAACGTCCAACCCGGCGACAAGCTCTACCTCGCCCCAGACCAGCGCGTCCGCATCTGGTAGCCCGTCGCCGTCCCGCTCACCGCGCCCCGCTCACCGCGCCGGCAACACTCGAATCCATGAGTCGTTGCCGGCCGCCGGGGCATCTCGGTAGGTGGAGGTCATCCCTATGAGAATTGCCGCGCTCGTTGCCCGCATCCTGCTCGGGCTCATCTTCTTCGTCTTCGGCCTCAACATGTTTTTCAACTTCATTCCCATGGGCCCCATGCCCACCGGTCCCGCCGGCAGCTTCCTGGGCGTGCTCGCCGCCACCCATTACACGCTCGCCGTCGGCGCCGTCATGGTCACCTCAGGGGCGCTGCTGCTCATCGGCCGCTTCGTTCCCCTTGCGCTCGTCCTGCTCGGCCCCGTGCTGGTCAACATCCTCATCTTCCATCTCCTTATGGCGCGCTCCGCCATCGGCCTGGGCCTCTTTGCCGCCCTGCTCTGGTTCGTGGTCTTCGCCCGCCACCGCGCAGCCTTCGCCGCAATCTTCCAGCCGCGCTTTCGGGACTGAGAGCCGCCCCTACTGCGTTGCAATCGCCAGCATCTTCCGCATAAAGCCATCGTCGGGAAACAGTTCGAGATAACGATCCATCGCCGCGACAGCCTTGTCATACCGCTTCGCGGCGATCAGGCAATCGATGAGCGTCTTCCGCGCAAGCACATCGTAGGGGTCAAGGCTCACCGCCTTTTCGCCCGACGCGATGGCCTCCTCAAGCTTGCCAACTTTCGCCAAAGCCTCTGCCAGGTCGCTATAGGTCTGCGCCCGCTGCGGATCAAGCTCGATCGCGCGCTGCAAATCGCGCACAGCCTGCTGCGCGTTCCCGTTGTTCAGCTCCCGGCGCGCCAGTTGCTCCTGCACCTTCGCGTGGTTGGGGTCCGTCCGCTCTGCCTCGCTCAGCGTCCGCTGATACGCCGCTTCATACTCCGGATGCTGATTCGCAATCTCGCGATACGCTTGCAGCAGGGTCGTGGCAGGCAACGCGTCCTTCCGCCCCGGCACGCGATTCAGATGCACCAGGTCCGGCAGTTCCGAGGTCGTCATCGCAAACGCCTCGTCGGGCAGAGGCTCTGCCGCACGCGCGGGAATGCGGTGATTGGTCAGGCTGGAGTGCGCTATCTTCGGGGTCGTGCGCCGCGGCATATGGCATCCGATGCAGTTATCCTCCGGCGTGGTCCGGGCGCGTGCCGCAGCGGGCAGCGTGCACATGTGGTTCACATGGCAATCCATGCACTTCGTGTTAAAGTACGCCGCCGCCGCCGCGGACGTTGGCTCCACATGCGGATCGTGGCAGGTCGCGCAGCGCAACTGCCCGGCGCTTGCCCGGTAGCACTTGCTCAACCGCATCTCAAAGTACTGCTGCAGATGATCCTCGTTCTGCGGATCGTCCCGCTTCAGCGGAACCATGAAAATGGACAGCGTGTCGTCCAGCGGCTGCCCCGGACGAAAGTCCTGGTACGTCTTGCCGGGCCGTGCGATCCGCGCGTCCCCGCCCTCGTGGCACGACATGCAGATATTGTTTTCCAGCTCCGCACTCAGCTTGTTTGGGTTCACGATGAAGGATTGCGTCGTCAGCCCGCCGGTTTTTTCCATCGCTCGCACATGCTCCGCGCCGGGACCATGGCAGTTCTCGCATCCGATCGCGAACTGCTCAAAGGGAACCGGCTTGAATTTGCCTGTGTCCTGATCGGCAGGTTGCGGGCGACCGCTGTGGCACGAGATGCACCCGGCAAGAATCGGCCGGTTGAAACCGCCGGTCCTCGTCTCGTAACCGGGCGAGACATCCCACTCTCCGGGCGCGGTGTAATACGAAACCGGAGCTTCAAAGAGATACGAACCGCGCTGGACAATTCCGCCGAAGCCGTTCGCATCGCCGCCCAGGATCCACCCTATCGGCTGCGTATCCCGGAAAACGTCCTCGCCCTGCGCGCCCGTCTGGAACTCGCTCACATACAGTTTTCCGGCACGCGCAAAGATCGAAAAATGCCGATCGGTCTGCTGGTTATAGACGCTGCCGGGCAGGTGCAGCGTGGACAGCATCTCCGGCGTCACCGGGACCAGAGAACGGCCCATGTGCGTCCGCGAGAAACTCGCGTAGATTGCGGCGTGGCAGCGGGCACACCCCGCCGAACCCACATAACCGTCCGCCGCGGTCTGCGCCTTCTCGCACGGGACCACGGAGCTGTCAGGTCGATCTGGCCTTGATTCGCCGAACACCTGCCGCTGAAGGAAGAATCTCGCAAAGAACGAACCGGAAATTCCAACCCACATCAGTGCAAGAATGAAACAGGCAGCCGACGCCCGCCAACATCTTTGCGGTGCGTTCATTCCTATGTGTGACGTTTGGCAGTGAGCATTGGATGCAGGCCTCGACCGGGTCACTTCCATCCACACCCGCTGCCTTCCGGGATAGCGCCTCAGTTCCCGCCCGTCAGCTCCCGGATGATCTCCGCCTCGCGCTCGCGATACGGCCGCCCGTCCGCGTAAAACACATCGTGAAACCAGATCGGCGGCTGCTCCAGCACATACGGCCGCTGCCAGGAGTCCCACGGCAGATACGTCTGGCTCTTGCCCGCCACCAGTCCCCAGTTGATCGCGCCCACGTGATACTTCTTCGCCACCGGCAGCACCGTGTCAAACGTGCTGCCCGCCCCGCGCGCCATATACTCCGTCGCAATCAGCGGCCGGTGAAACTGCTCCAGCAGTTTCACGTGCGCCTCAAAATCCTCCGGCCACCCGTAGTTGTGGAAGCTGATGATGTCCGACTGCTCCACCTGCACCCGCGCCATCGGCGGCATCTTGTCCAGCGCACTCCAGTCCCCATGCCACACCCCGCTCGTCAAGGGCTGCGTCGGATGCTCCGCCCGCGCCCACGCGTACACCTGCGGCAACAGAGCCAGCACCAGCGCAACCTTGTTCTTCGGGTCCTCTTTCTCATACGACCCGCCATTCGTGTTGTCCGGCTCGTTCCACACATCCCACGCCAGAATCCGCGGATCGTTGGCAAAGTGCCCCACCACGCCCTGCACATACTTCTCCAGCCGTGGATACTGCGCCGGATCCGCCAGAATCTCCGCGCCCGGCGCCTGCACCCATCCCGAGTTATGCACCCCCGGAATCGGCGGATGTTGCGGCCCCAGCTTCGGATACGGGTCCCAGCACGAGTCGAACAACACAAACACCGGCCGGATCCGATGCCGCGCCGCAATCGTCAGAAACGTATCCATCCGCTGTGTGAATCCCTGCGGATCCTGCTCCCACGCCAGGTTGTGCAGAAACACCCGCATTGTATTCATCCCGAT
>JAJZGF010000029.1 GCA_021805025.1 Acidobacteriota bacterium | reverse complement strand
CTCGTCAAACAGGCCAAAGAGTCCCGTTTGGCCTTGTGCTGCGTCGCGCTGCGCTTTCTGCGCGCGTTCCATTGCCTTATCCACTGCGGTCATCAGCGGGCCGCGTTTGCCCAATGAGTCCAGCGCGCCCGCTTTGATCAGCGACTCGATGACGCGCTTGTTCATCACGCGCAGATCGACTTTCTCACAGAACTGCCAGAAGCTCGCGAACCTTCCACCCACTTCGTCGCGAGCTTTCTTGACAGACTCAATTGCGTTGCTTCCAACGTTTTTCACCGCTGCCAGGCCAAAGCGAATCGCCGCGCCATGCGGAGTGAACTGCGCGCCGGAGACCTGCACATCTGGCGGTTCAACGCTGATGTCCATCTCCTTGCATTCCTGGATGTACTTGACCACATTCTCGGGCTTCGAAGTTTCGGACGTCAGGAGCGCCGCCATGAACTCCACAGGATAGTGCGTCTTCAGATATGCCGTCTGATATGCCAGCAGCGCATAGGCCGCCGAGTGCGACTTGTTGAACCCGTAACCCGCGAACTTCTCCATCTGATCGAAGAGCTCACCGGCTGTTTCTTTCCTGATGCCTTGGGCGGCGGCCCCGCTCATAAAACGCTCGCGCTGCCTCGACATCTCTTCTGCATTCTTCTTGCCCATCGCGCGGCGCAGCAGATCGGCTTCACCGAGCGAGTAGCTGGCAACCACGTTGGCGATCTGCATCACCTGTTCCTGATAGACGATGACGCCGAGGGTCTCTTTGAGGATGTCTTCAATCTGCGGCAGCATATATTCAACTTTGCGCCGGCCCCACTTGCGCTCGATGAAGTCGTCAATCATGCCGCCCTGAATGGGGCCGGGGCGGTAGAGAGCGTTCAGCGCTGTCAGGTCCTCCACTGTCTCCGGCTTGTAGCGCCGCAGCACGTCGCGCATTCCACTGGACTCAAACTGGAAGACACCGGAGGTGAGCGCGGAGTGAAAGACACGTTTGTAAGTCTCCGCGTCGTTCAGGGGAACGGTCTCGATGTCCAGTGTCTTGCCGCGACTTTGCGCGATCAGTTTTAGGCAATCGTCGATGACAGTTAATGTAGTGAGCCCGAGGAAGTCCATCTTCAGCAGGCCCATCTTCTCCACCGCCTTCATGTCGTAGGCGGTAACGATTTCGTCGTTTTTGGTCTTGGCGATAGGTACAAGCTCAGTGAGAGGGCGCGGCGCAATCACCACGCCGGCTGCGTGCATGCCGATCCCGCGGACGAGCCCCTCGAGCTTCATTGCAGTATCGATTAGCTCACGCACCTGCTTGTCGCTGTCATAGGCTTTGCGGAAATCGGGTGAATCCTCCAGCGCCTTTTCCAGGGTCATCCCGATGGTGGCCGGCACCAGTTTGGCGATCCGATCCACGTCGCCGTAGGGCATATCCATGGCGCGGCCGCAATCCTTGATGGACGCCTTGGCTGCCATCGTGTTGAACGTGATGATCTGTGCCACCTGCTCACGCCCGTACTTGCGCGTAACATAATCGATCACTTCGCCGCGGCGATTCATGCAGAAATCCACGTCAATATCAGGCATCGAAACGCGTTCCGGATTCAGGAAGCGTTCAAACAGCAGCACGTTTTGCAACGGATCAACGTTGGTGATTTCCATGACATAGGCCACGAGTGATCCAGCGGCAGAGCCGCGGCCCGGCCCTACTGGAATCCCATGGTCGCGCGCATACTTGATGAAGTCCCACACGATGAGGAAGTAGCCCGCGTACTTCATCTGCTTGATGATGCCGAGCTCGCGTTCAAGCCGCGCCTCGTACTCATGGACGGGGGTCCTTCGTTCTCCGCGCGACTCGAGATGCCGGATCGCCGTGTCAAGACGCTTCTTAAATCCCTCGCGGCAGACCTGCTCGAAGTAGCTGTCGATGGTATGGCCGGGTGGCACGGCGAATTCAGGAAATGGATTGTCAACCGCCTTGAGCTTCAGCTGGCAGCGCTCGGCGATCTCCATCGTCCGCTGCATCACGCCGGGCGCATCGGGAAACAGCCGGCCCATCTCGTCTGCGCTCTTTACAAAAAACTGGTCGCTGTCGAAACGGAACCGGTCGGCATCGTGGACCTTGGCGCCGGTCTGCACGCAGAGCATCACATCATGCGCGTGGCTGTCCTCGCCGCATAGATAATGCGAGTCGTTGGTAAGAACCATGGGAATGTCCAGTTCCTTTTCGAGCTGGAAAAGGTTGCTCTGGATCTTGCGCTCCTGTTCGAGGCCCTGGTCCTGGATCTCAAGATAAAAATTCCCGCGGCCGAAGATGTCCTGATATTGCAGCGCCGCGGCTTTGGCCTTGTCATAGTGGCCAGCCATAAGCTCTTCGCACAGCTCGCCGCTGAGGCACCCTGAGAAGCCGATCAGGCCTTTCGAATTCTCCGCCAGGTAGCGCTTGCTGACGCGCGGTTTGCGATAGAACCCATGCAGGCTCGCCTCTGAAGTGATGCGAATAAGATTGCGGTAGCCCTCTTCGTTCTCAGCCAGAACCAGCAAGTGGTTATAGGTGTCATGGGGTGTCTCAGCGCGATGATCCTCTGCCTTGCACACGTAGAGTTCGCAACCCAGAATCGGCTTGATGCCTTTTTCCTTGGCTGCATTGAAGAAGTGAACCGCTCCGTAAATATTCCCGTGGTCGGTCATGGCAACGGACTTCTGACCAAGCTTTGCGACGTGATCGACCAGCTTCTTGACGTCGCAGGCGCCATCGAGAAGCGAATATTCGGTGTGCAGGTGCAGATGGGTGAACTCAGACATGGCTGGAATCGATTCTAGTGACTGCATCCATCCCTGTCGTACAGCGTTGTGGAAATGATGCTCCTTTCTCCCCTCAACCCTTGACGGAACAGGGAAGAGCATCTCTCCAAAAAAGACGATGCCGGAGCCATGGCCCCGGCATCGTGCTCAATCAGGTGTTCTTTACTCGATCGTCTGGTTCAGACGCAGATCCCGCGACGATGCGCCCACGCTGACGGTGCGCTTACCCGTAGCAGTCACCCATGCGGTCTTCGTCGTGGACCAGTACTGCAGTTGACGGAGGGGCACGTGCAGGGTCACCGTTCTCGATTCACCGGGGTTCAGGCGGATACGGTTAAACGCGACCAGAGCCCGTACAGGAAACTGAACTCCCGCAGGAATCTCGCTCGGCGCGCCAAGATAGACCTGCGGCACCTCGTCGGAGACCACGCTGCCTGTGTTCTTGATGGTGACCTGCACGTAGAGACCGCCGTCGGAAGCGGGTTCAATAAGAAGGTTGGAGTAGTCGAAGGTGGTGTAACTGAGACCGTGGCCGAAGGGGAACAGCGGCGTGATGTTTTCCTTGTCGAACCAGCGGTAGCCAACGTTCACTCCCTCCGAGTAGGTCGTCTTGCCGTCTACCCCCTTGGCGCTGCGCTCAGGATGCTTTGGGTCGGTTGCGGGGTAGTCGGTCAGGCTTTTCCCCCAGGTCACGGGCAGGCGGCCAGCAGGGCTGACCTTGCCAAGAAGCAGATTGGCCGTGGACCAACCGCCTTCATCGCCGGGCCACCACATTTCGAGCACAGCCTTGACCTTATCCACCCAGGGCAGTGCGACGGGTTGGCTCGTGTTCAGGACAACGATGGTGTTGGGGTTGACGGCGGCTACCTCTTCGACAAGCTGGTTCTGCTCGCCGGGCAGGCCGAAGACCGGCTGAAGGCGCGTCCACAGGAAGACGACGGCGACTTTGGCGTTCTTGGCCGCGGTGATGGCCGCATCGTGATCGGCCTTGCGCTGCTCAGGCGTGTACCAGTTGAGGCGAACCTGTACCGGCGCGTCTGAAGTGTCGGGGCTCGTCTTGATCTCGATGGTATGCGGCCCCGCCGTCAGGTTTACGGCGCGGCGCACGTTGTCTAAGCCGTCGGTTGTGGGGACAGCGTTGTCCTGATTGGCCTGCAGAATGTCTCCGTGCACGCCGCCCTGGAATGCTCCGGTGCGCGCCAGCGGTTTGCCGTCGAGCTCGATATTCGCATTTGTTCCCAGTGCCTGCAGGTAGATCCAGTAATCGCCTGCAGTGCCGACGGTGAGCGTGCCCTTGCAGTCCGCCACGGAGTTTGGCGCTAGTGCGTTGCCGCCCTTCACCGTGAAGTTAAACTCGCCCTCTGTCTGTGCGTTGCCCGCGCCGGAACACGCGAGGCCGGGTTTGCCGTCATGGCTCAGTGCGCTGGCAGGGACGGTTGCTCCAGTCATATCGTCGTCCACCGCGAAGCGGATGTTGGCATTCCCGGAGATCTGCTTCATCGCGGCAAGCGGCCCAACCTCGCGCCATGGCAATCCCACAGAGCGTTCGCCGTTGATGCCGATCGAATCCACTTGGCCGGCGGTCGGTCCGATGAGGACAACCGAGTCCAGATCGGCAGACTTCAGCGGCAGCGCGCCGTCTTCATTCTTCAGCAGAACGGCGGCATCTTCGCCTGTCTTCTCAATGATCCGGGCGTTCGCGTCGATGGCTTGCCCGGTCACGTCGTGCTTCTGCTCGCCGTCCATATAGCCAAAGCGGACTATCTCGTACAGAACGCGTCCCGCAGCACGCGTTATAGCAGCCTCATCGACGGTGCCATCCTTGAGTGCATCCGGCATCTTTTCCGGATTTAGTTTTACGCCGAAGTCACCCATGCCCTCGCGCGCGCGCGCCGGCTCCTCGGGGATGTGTCCGCCAAACATTGCCATCATGTCGCCTGCGGCGCGCGCCGGCGGAGGAGGCGGCGCCGGTTTCGAGTCAAAGAAGGAAGGAATGGAGAAAACCGCGCCGGGCTTGGCCTCGCCGGGCATTTCCATATCGAGGCCTGCATTGATGAAGTTGACCGCATGCACCGCGCCCCAGTCGGAAGTCACAAAACCCTTGAAGCCGATCTGGTCGCGCAGAATCTTCGTCAGCGTGGACTCATTGCCGCACGCGAATGTGCCATTGACGCGGTTGTACGAGCACATGATCGACGAGACTCCGGCCTTCACCGCTTCGTCAAACGGCGCCACGTACACCTCGTGCAGGGTCTGGTCGTCCACAAAAATGTTCCCGCTGTTCGAGTCGTAGGCGACAAAGTGCTTTACCTGAGCCATCACGTGCTGCGACTGGATGCCTCGGATCTCTGCAGCGCCCATCTGGCCGGTAAGGAATGGATCTTCGCCGAATGTGTTGTATCCGCGGCCGAACTCGAGATCGCGGTCGATATTCACAAACGGTTGAAGCGACACATCGATGCCGAGAGAGCGATCTTCGCGCCCGATCACGACGCCATTTGCCTCGGCATCTCTGCGGCTGAAGGTTGCCGCAACGCCCATTGTGGCTGTTTCGCCAGACGAAGGATGGCGCGTCAGCACGCCCGGAGGCCCGTCGGCAAAACGCAGCCCCGGAATGCCGAGGCGGGGCACGCCGGCGAGATAACCAGCCTGGCCCTGATACACCGCAGGGTCTTCCTGGGTACCGTGGATGAGCGTGAGCTTTTCCTGTAGCGTCATCTGGCTGAGGATTTTGTCGACGCGCGCGTCACCTGTGACAACGGGAACTGCTTGCGCCAGGGTGAGGGTTGCGCCTAGCAGCAACGTGGCTGCCGCAAACACAGCCGCGCGGGCTGCGTATTTCGGGGAGGCTGAAACTTTGGATTTCACGTTTGTCACCTACGTTTGTTCTGGACGGTTCGCGAGCGGTTTTGGACCCACAAAACCTTCAAGCCGGGTTTCTGTCGTGGGTCCAGATAAACGATTGAGTTAGGCAGTTTAGCAACGGCAAGCCAGTGTAATTCACCGGGGGCATCTTTGTATTCAGAACTGCGGTGCGCCTCCGGTAGACGCCTCTGGTGGGTGCCGTTTCCCCACAGGGGCAACGATTGCAGGCACCGTGAAGTGGAAGGACGATATACTTTTAAGGCCACGCAGGCTCGTGTCAGGTGCGACCTGGCCAACCCCGAGATCGCCCATTATTTTCAAACGAGGAGAGTCATCCCAATGAATCCGGCATTGACGTCAAGCCAATGCGAGCGGGCACTGACTGAGCGAAAACGCCGCTGCCCCCTTTTTCATTTGCTTTTGATCTGCTTGGTCCTGCGATCGATGGCGTTTG
Source organism: Acidobacteriota bacterium (assembly GCA_021805025.1). Classification (GTDB taxonomy): domain Bacteria; phylum Acidobacteriota; class Terriglobia; order Terriglobales; family Acidobacteriaceae; genus Telmatobacter. The sequence goes on along the minus strand of JAJZGF010000029.1, from coordinate 24,915 downwards.
CGCAGCAGGCTTCAGGCCCTGCAGAAGGCGCCTTCGGGACGGACTCACTGGTGAAGCCGGTTCCCACCACAGCTGCAAAAGCGTTCATTGCCCGCGATATTACTGCCGTAAGCCTCGCCTCCTACGGACACTACAAGATATTTGCGAGCGGCTCCGGGGCGAAGCTGTACACCTCCGGCGTGGAGTATGACAGGAACTCCTGGGGGCGGTTTCTCGGTGCCCGTTTTGACTATGTTGCCGAGTTCCTGCCGGTGGTGCTACTTGATGCCGCGGTGACTTCCGATATTTGGGGAACGCCCACGACGCAGGCCCATCAGATCGTGCCGGGTATCGGCTTTTCGCCCATCGGATTTCGCTTATTGTGGCGCGACGGCAGAGCGTTAAAGCCGTATCTCTTGGCGAAAGGCGGCGTGCTCATCTTCAGCAAGAAGGAGCTTTCGCAGCAGGCCACGTATGAGAACTTCAGTCTTCAGTCGTCCACGGGGTTCCAGGTCAAATTGACGCATCGCGTGGATCTGCGCCTGGGCCTGTTTGGTGATTTCCATTTTTCAGACGCATTTATCGTTCCCGTGAATCCCGGACTGGACGTGATGAATGCAACCCTGGGAGTCACGTACCACCTTGGCCATCCGCCGGCGGTCCACTGAGTCTGCAACTTGCGGGCAACTGGTCAAGGCAGGGGAAGTTCTGCATCGAGCGTGGCTGATTTCAAGTCGTTGCGCAGCTGATCGACGGTAGAGAAGACTATCCCCATCATCCCGAGCGCGCGTGCCGCTTCAATGTTGACCAGCTTGTCGTCGAGGAACAGCGTCTCTTGCGGGCTCGTTCCAAGCTGGTCCAGCGTGAGCCGATAGATCGCGGGGTCGGGCTTGGCGATGCCGTGCTGATAGCTCCAAACAAGCACATCAAAGCGACCCAGCCAGTCGAACTCGCGCTGCATGTTTTCGAGTACCGAGTCGCCCATGTTGGAGAGGATCGCGGTGCGCAGTCCGTTTCTCTTGAGCGCAAGCTGCCACGCCAGCATCACTGGGTTCTGCGTCGTCCACATGCGCGCATCCCAGCGATTCAACTCTGCTACGGCGTCGGGACTGAGCTTCAGTCCAGCATCGCGAATGAATTTTTGCCAGAAGCTGATGCCCGTCAGCTTGCCCTCGTCGTACGCGTGCCGGTCGCCCCAGTAGAGTTCCTCAAATCGATCCGTGGCCAGACCGGTGATGCGCACCAGCGCATCATGCGCCTCTGCATCCGGTGGTCCTGTCAATACCATGCCATAGTCGAAGACGACCGCTCGCAGTGCCAATATGCCTCCCGGCGGCGTCCGTGTATGTTGAAGAGGGCGCCTGATTCTATTGTGCATGATGGCCCGAGGAGCACACGATGCACGGGCGCTCTGTGAAAGGGTCGTGATGGGGTTTTCGCGCAGAACGGACTGGAATACAGAAGAGAGCAAACTGGCCCAGGCCCATCGGGCGCGCGTCGCAGCCGGGCTGCCGATCGCAGATCTCACCGCCTCCAATCCCACCCGATGCGGCTTTGCCTATGGCCCCGGCCTGACCGATACGCTTGCCGACCCCCGGGCGATCGATTACGACCCACAGCCGAAAGGACTGCTCGCCGCGCGAGAGGCCGTCTGCTCCTACTATGCCGGGCACGGTGCAACGGTCAATGCCGAACAGGTGGTACTGACAACCAGTACCAGTGAGGCCTACAGCTTCCTGTTTCGGCTTCTCTGCGATCCTGGGAGCGAGATTCTCATTCCTCAACCCGGCTATCCGCTCTTCGATTTTCTCGCAACTCTCGACGATGTGCAGATAAGAACCGCACCCTTGGTCTACGACCACGGATGGCAGATCGAGCCGGAGGGCTTTCGCCGTGCTATCACGCCGCTGACGCGGGCGATTGTGCTGGTCCACCCCAACAACCCGACGGGACACTTTACAAAGCCCTGGGAGATTGAGGCGCTGGCAGAACAATGCCGGAGGCACGATCTTTCGCTGATCGTCGACGAGGTGTTTCTGGACTACAGTTTTGCCGGAACTCCGGCCACCTTTGCAAAGGGGATTGAAGGCGTGCCGGTTTATGTGGTGAGTGGCCTCAGCAAGATTGCAGGCCTGCCGCAGATGAAAGCGGCCTGGATTGTGGCGACCGGGCCTCGCCGCCAGGAGGCCTTGTCACGGTTGGAGGTTATCGCCGACACCTTCCTCTCCATGAATGCACCTGTGCAGTGGGCGATGCAGAGCTGGATTCCAGGCCGGCGAGCCTTCCAACAGCAGATTCGAGAGAGGGTGCGCATGAACCTGGCGGAGCTGGACCGGCAGCTTATCCGCCTGCCGGCCACCCAGCGGCTCGATCTGGAAGGCGGCTGGTATGCGGTGCTGCGGATTCCCGCTCTCCAGCCCGATGAGCAGACTGTACTGGACCTCCTCGAGCGCGGTGTCTGGGTGCATCCAGGTTACTTCTTCGGCATGGAGGAGGTTGGCTGGCTGGTCCTGAGCCTGCTGGGCCAACCAGCAGAATTTCGCACCGGAGTAACCGTGCTGATTACATATTTAGGAACGCATCAAGGTGGTAACGGCAACTGAATTGTACTTCATCTAATACATTTGAAAAATGCCATAAGCGATTGATAGCAAATATGATACTCTTGTACGTTACTGCCGTTCAATGCGGTCGCAAAAATGGGTTCTTCCGGCGCTCCATGCCAATGCTGGTCACGGGCCCGTGACCAGGTATCACTCGAGTCTCATCGGGCAGGGCGAGCAGACGGGTCTCAATCGACTCGATGATCTGGTCGAAGTTGCCGCCTGGCAGGTCAGTCCGGCCAATGCTCCCGGCAAACAGCGTGTCTCCCGCAATGACCATCTTCAGCGGTGCAAAATGCAGGCTCACCGATCCCTGGGTGTGGCCGGGTGTGTGCAGAACCTTTGCCGGATAACTAAACAGGCCAACCTGCTGGCCGTCGGTAAGGTTCTCGTCCGGCGGCGCTGTCTCAGGCGGTGCGATGCCCAGCCAGGCGGCTTGCGTGCCCATCATCTGAAGCAGCGGAAGATCGTTTTCATTCAGCAGGATGGGCGCGCCGGTCAGTCGCTTGAGCCGAAGCGCCCCGCCCACGTGGTCAATATGTGCGTGCGTAATCAGGATCTGTTTGAGCTTCAGCCCGTGTTCGATGAGCCGCTGATGAATGCGCGCAATCTCATCGCCGGGGTCGATGACGATGGCCTCACCTGTGCTTTCATCGCCAAGGATGGTGCAGTTGCATTGCAGCGAACCCACGGGAAAAGTCTCAAGAATCATGACTTCATTTTATGGCCTGTCGCGCCGGCCATTGTTGAAGGAATGGAAGGGGTGAGCGTTAAAACAGAGCAGGCAGACCCGTTACGGTCTGCCTGTTCGGAAAGAAAGGGATGGGTGGAAGGGTGGGCCATCCCTTGGTCCTTATTTGCCAGACTTGGCAGGCCCCGAGATCGGCTGCGACCCCTCCAGGACCGAGCGGCTGTGCTGGCCGCGCATGTACAGGATGGTCAAGCTCAGGGAAGTGATCATAAAGATCACGGCTGACCAGGTGGTCACGCGGGTCAGCACGTTGGCGGCGGCGCGGGGGCCAAAGGCAGTCTGCGATCCCTGACCGCCAAAGGCTCCGGCCAGATCTGCCGAGCGGCCCTGCTGTACCAGAACAACGCCAATCAGAACCAGGCTGACGATGACGTGCAAGACCATGACAAAGTAAAAGAAAATCTGCATTGTTCGAGCTGCTTTCCTATTCCCACCACGAGGGGTTTGGCAGAAGAAATCTAGTGGTGCGGAAGGCGGGACTTGAACCCGCATGCCTCTCGGCGCCACCCCCTCAAGATGGTGTGTCTGCCAATTTCACCACTTCCGCACTGAGTGAACCCTCTGAGTATAACAAAGCCGCTCATCGTAAGCGAGTCGGCGCAGAATCCTCCGCAGGGCGGGGGCTTGCAGTGTTTTAAGGGGTCATCAGCTCCTTGGCCAGCGATGGCCGCGCCATCTCCGCAGTCAGCCCCGATCAGCACGGCCGGACGGCAGGTCGCGAGCGGAGCGGTTTCCGCAAGTAACCCTCTAGAAGATGCTTTGCGGGCAACCAAAACGCGTATAGGGCTTCACATAGAGATAGCGGATAATATCCAATCCGAGCCTTGCGAGGGGTTTTGCCATGAAAAGCGTTGCCGGCGCGCTCCTGATTTCCGTCTCCATGATGTTTGTCGCGGGCTGCAGCAGTTCCTCGCATCCAAGCGGTGGAACCACGCCCCCGCCACCTGCCGGGCTGACCTTCAGTGCCGGGGCGACTTTTGAGTTTGTGCAGGAGTTCGGCACCAATACTTACGACGCAACGACCAATCAGGGCGATACCATCACGGCCATCTCGCAGGACAGTAACGACAACATCTACGTTGCCGGGTACACGGCGGGCAATCTGCCCGGCTACTCAGGTCAGGTAGGAATTCTGAAAGGCATGGTCTTCGAGCGGGATCCAGCCGGAAACGCGGTCTGGGGCAGGGAATTGACGACCGGCGCCGGGGACACTCTCGATGGGATGGTGAACATCGGCGGCAAAATGGACGTAGCCGGGACGACATTCGGCGCGTATCCGGGCGCGTCCAACCCAAGCGGGATCAGGCAGGTCTTTCTCGCCCAATTTGACGCTGCCGGCGATCTCGATTGGCTCCATCAGTACCCTTCGTCCGCTGCCATGACGATCGCTCAGTTGTCCAGTGATAAAACTGGAAACCTGATCGTCGCAGGCGAAATCGCTGGTGGCGGCGGCAGCCAGAACCTCTATGTCGAAAAGTTTGACCCGAACGGCAATGTCCTGTGGACTGTGACCTACGGCAGCGCTGCGCAGGATGTCATGTCGGGAGTGACCGCCGACACCAACGGCGACATCTACGCCATCGGATTCACGAGCGGCGCGTACCCCGGTAGTCAGTCCGGCTCTCCGAGCATGCCCTTTGTCCTGAAGCTCAACGGGACCAACGGGGCGAATATATGGGTTCAGCAATCCAACAGCAATCCAACTCTTTCGGGCTTCGCTCCCTCGGCAATCACGGCTACCGCCGATGGCCAACTCTATCTTGAGGGTCAGACCGGAACCTATGGCATGAATGCGCAAATTGAAGCCGTCAAGATGAGCGCCGCATCCGGAACGGTGACGTGGAACTATCCGTTCGGTGCCGGGACCAGCAATGTTCCAGGTCAGGGCATCGTGGCCGATTCCAGTGACAATCTGTACGTCGCGGGCCTCTCCGGCGGAGCGCTTGTTTCGGGCGTTACGGCCGGCGTGGACGACGTATTCCTTGCCAAGCTCAGTTCAACCGGCACCGCAATCTGGGCGCAGCAGATTGGCACCGGGATGGAGCTTCCGCGCATGTCCGCTACAGTCTCCACGCCGATCTATCTCAACCTAGGCAGCGAAGGCGTCGCGTTGGGCGGCATGACCTACGGGCAGTTTCCGGGCTTCAGCAATCCGAACCAGTACGCTGAATTGTACGTCGCCCGTTTTGGGCCCTGAAGCATCTCAACCGTGCGGCCGAACGGCGCGCGGAGGCCGTTGGCGCTCATCCGCCGAGCCGTTCCATCCATGCCGCAAGTTCCTGCTCGTCGGCTGTTCCGGCTGCGTGCGCAGCGCGCACATTGCGCCGATCCGCCTCAGGCCGGTTCTGGCTGAGTTTGAATTTGCCTTCGATGCGAGTGATGGGAATCCGAAACCCCACAATCCCGGCCAGCATGGTGCGGCGATAGCCCTCCGGCATGTCAAGCCACCGGTGCGCATAGTCCGGCTCATGGACCTCCATCAGCCCGCCCAGCAGTGCCTCCTTGCCGGCGTCGTCCTCTACAAGGGTCAAGATCCCGTGCGCGTGGACGGCAATGTAGTTCCACGTCGGCACAGACAGCGCTTCGATGTAGAGTCCGGGTGAGACATAGCTGTGCGGACCTGAAAAGACAACCAGGACCTCGCGTCCGGCGAGAGCCTTCCAGTGCGGATTCGCGCGTGCAAAGTGCCCTTCGAGGAAGCCATGCTCGCCTTCGTCCTTCACCACCAGCGGCAGATGCGTCGCCGTGGTAGGCTCCCCGGCGGGTCCCTCGGCCGTTCCGCCAAAGAGAATCGCGAATGAGTAGCGGCGCATGGCCTCGATCAAGAGGCTGCGGTCGGTGACCTGGTTGAAGCGTGGCGTATACATGGCGAGCCTATTGGATACGCTCGAAGCGGAAGCCTGTCTCGCGCAAGGCATGACTGATCGCTGTGATGTGCGTAGCTCCTCGGGTCTCCAGCGTTACATCGATGACCGTCTCTCCCAGGCTCACCCCGTAATAAGCGCGATTGTGAATCGTCTCGACGATGTTGGCCCGCTCTCTTGCAAGGATCTGCGTGAGGTGCAGTAGTGCGCCGGGGCGATCCTGCAAATACACGCGCACGCGTAGCAGGCGGCCATCCTTCACAAGGCCGCGCTCGATGATCTTGGCCAGCAGTGTGACGTCAATGTTTCCTCCGCAAACCAGAACCACGGTGCGGCGATGGCGAAGGTTCGTCTTGGCCTGCACCACGGCTGCCAGGGCGGCAGCTCCGGCCCCTTCGGCCAGCGTCTTTTCCTGCTCCAGCAGCATCAGAATCGCGCTTGCGATCTCCTCATCGTCTACGGTGACAATCTCATCCACGTATCGTGAAACGAGGGGCAGGGTTATATCGCCCGCACGTCGGACCGCGATACCATCAGCAATCGTCGCTTCAGCGCCGATGGTGACCGGATGCCCCGCCTCGCGGGCGCGGAGCATCGAAGGCAGCTTTTCCGACTCCACGCCCACCACGCGGATCTTCGGATTTGTCTCCTTGAGGGCGCAGGCCACGCCGCTGATCAGCCCTCCGCCCCCGATTGGCACAACCACAGCCTCAATGTCCGGAACCTGCTCCAGCAACTCGAGACCGATGGTTCCCTGGCCGGCAATCACTTCAGTGTCGTCGAAAGGATGAATAAATGTTCGGCCTTCTTCCACACGTCTGCGGAGAGCTTCATCGCACGCTTCGTCATAGCTTGCGCCATGGAGGATGACCTCAGCGCCGAAGGCGCGCGTGGCCGCAACTTTTACCAGTGGAGTGGCCAACGGCATCACGATCTGTGCGCGAATGCCCCGCGCCGCTGCGTGGTACGCGACACCTTGAGCGTGGTTTCCTGCACTGGCCGCAATCACGCCCCTCTTTCGCTCTGTCTCTGAGAGCGTGAGCAGCTTGTTCAAGGCGCCGCGTTCTTTGAATGACCCGGTCCGTTGCAGGTTCTCGAGTTTCAGGTGCAAAGGCAGTCCTGTCAGCTCTGAGAGGTGATGGGACAGATGACACGGCGAGGTGTGAATGGCTTCGCCGATGCGGGCGCGCGCCACCTGGATGCTCGAGAGCGTGACGGATTCCAAAGGGATCTCCTCACAAGAGAATTGCACAGAAACTTAAAAAACCACCTACGCATGAGCAGAAGGTGGTGTGATGATTTTCTACGCTCGAAACGGCTGTGTCAGGTCTTGCTTCCCGCGTCCGCGGTGTGGCTGGCCATGGGCATGCAGACTGCACGGGGAGACACACTTGCCAGGAGGAACCGAATTGGACTGACCGCCAAATTGCTCTTCGCGATGAGCTAAGTAAAGCAGAATGTGAAGCTTTGAGTCAAGATAATTCGTTGGCAGCGAGGAGCGTAACTCGAGAAATCCCCGCCGCTAACTCCAGCTTCAATGAACCAACGCCACGAATCGGTTGATCAATCTTGCTGGCGGGTCGCTTCAATTCGGTGTATGTCGTCAGCCTCCCGGTTGACAGGCGATCCGGACTTGAGTATAAATATGACTGTAAGTCGGAAATGACTGAAGGTTGAAGATGAGTTCAAGTCATATCAATTCGCTCGGCGAACAGCCCGTGGTTCCGGCCGCAGGCCAGACGCCCGATCATCCGGTGATCGGACGGCGTCAGCGCAAGGCCGCGGAAACCCGCCTCCGTCTCTTCCGCAGCGCCCTGCAACTCTTCTCTGATCGCGGCTTCTCAAACGTCACTGTGGAAGAGATTACGGATGCCGCCGATGTCGGCAAGGGCACCTTCTTCAACTATTTCGAAAGCAAAGAGCATGTGCTTGGCGTGATGGCGGAGGTACAGCTTGGGCACGTGCGCGAGGCAGTCCGGCTTGCATCAACTGCCAGGCAAAGCATTCAGTCGATCGTGCATCATCTCTTCTCCCGTCTTGCGGAAGAACCTGGCCGGAGTCCATTCCTCGCCCGCGCGCTCGTGAGCTCGTTTCTCGCCAATGATGTTGTGCGCGAATTCATGGAGCGCCAGATGTTGGACGGCCGCGCAATGATGTCCGCTCTGGTCGCGCAGGGGCAAAGGCGAGGAGAAGTGGATTCCAGCCTGAAGCCGGAAGAAGTCGCCTTTCAACTGCAGCAAGCTGTTCTTGGCACCATTCTGCTCTGGTCACTGCATGGAGAGCCCGGACTGAAGCTCTGGATAGAAAACAGCTTCCGTCATTTCTGGCGTGCCGTCGCCGCTCCTCGCAAGGAGAAGAAAGCATGAAGCGCACAATTTTCTTTGCCGCCGCGCTGCTCGTCCTGGCCGGCCTTGCGGGCAATGCCCAATCCGGGGATGCAAGAACGACGAGCCCCTATCGCCTCGCGCTCCAGGACGCCATCCAGAAGGGACTGCAGGCCAACCTGAGCGTCCTGCTGGCCGGCGCGCAGGTGGACGACGCCGCCGGAACCCGCGTGCGCCGATTGTCGGCGGCACTTCTGCCTCGTGTGAATGCACAGACCTACGCCAATTTCCAGAATCGCGACCTGCGCGCATTCGGCATCTCGCTGCCGGGGATGCCTGAAGTCGTTGGGCCATTTTCGAACTACGATATTCGTCTGTACGCGCAGCAGAATCTGATTGATCTGGAGAGGCTCCATGCGCTGCGGGCCAGCGAACACGCGCTCGATGCGGGCAAGCTGGATGAGCAGGATGCGCGGGACTTGATTGTACGCGCGGTAGCTGCGCTTTACCTCGGCGGCGAATCGGCTGCAGCCCGCGTTGATGCTGCGCAGTCGCGTGTCAATGATGGGGCGACTCTGCTCAAGCTCGCCAACGACAAACACCAGGCCGGAACCGCGACGGGCGTGGATGTGTTGCGCGCGGAGGTGCAGTTGGCCAATGACCGGCAGGCGCTTCTTGAGGCTCAAAACCAGTACAAGCAGTCTCTGCTTGCAATCCAGCGCAACATTGGCATCAGCCCTGGCCTGCCCATCGAGCTGGCCGACACGCTGCATTATCAGCCTCTGCCGCAGGATCTACCTGAAACACTCGTCCCCGCGGCGTTGGTGGAGCGTGCCGATTATCGGTCTCTTGCCACCCGGCGGGATAGTCTGGTCGAGCAGCAGCGCGCAAACCATGCCCGTAACTTGCCCAAGCTCAGCATCAATGGAAACTTCGGGGGCATCGGCCGCAGCGTGGGCGGCATCCAGGCCACAGGTTTGATTCAGGGCCAGATTGACTTCACTCTCTATGACCGGGATCGTGAAGGCGAATCGCTGGAAATCAGCAGTCAGATACGGAGTGTTGATGATCGCATTGCCGACCTCCGGCGAGGGATCGAAGAAGATGTGCGCGAAGCGCTACTTAACCTTGATTCCGCCACGCAGCAGGTAGACGTGGCACAGCAGGGCCAGGACCTGGCCAAGCGGGAATTGAGCATGGCGCAGGACCGCTTTGCGCAGGGAACCGCGAACAATGTTGAAGTGGTCACCGCGCAGGACGAGCTGGCACGCGCTGAGGAAAACTTGATCCTTGCCGTCTCCAGCCACGTCGATGCCAAGTTCGCACTGGCACGCGCTCTAGGGAACACCGATCGAAATATTGCCAGGTTCATGGCAGCGAGGTAATGGATGCGAACGAGTTGGCCCAGCCGGGCGTCTGAGAGGCGAGGTGCAAAGCGATGAAGCGGATCGTGAGAGTCATAGTTCTGCTTGCGGTGGCGACTGCGGCGGGCATATTTCTGTATCGTCGTGCCCACCGGAAGCCACCCGCGCCTAACGAAGTGACCTTATCTGGAAATATTGAAGCGCACGAAAGCCTGGTGAGCTTCCGGGTGCAGGGACGCATCGTCGACCTTCCCATCGAAGAGGGCCAGCAGGTTGAGCCCGGCACGCTGCTCGCACGTCTTGAGGATGCCGATTACCGCCAAAAAATGCGCATCGACGAGGCTGCTGTTCATGTGCAACAGTCGAACCTCGCACTAACCCTGGCCGGCACGCGAGACCAGGAAGTGAAGGCAGCGCAGCAGTCGATGCTCGATGCGCAGGCGGACATGGAACAGAAAGAGCTCGACAGCGGCCGCGCCCAGCGACTCTTCGCCAAAGACGAGGCAACCGCGCAGGAACGGGATCAGGCAGCGACGGCCGTCAAACGCGCGCAGGCCGTTTATCTTGCCGCCCAGCAGCGTTACAACGAAGCGGTTGAAGGCAGCCGCAAGGAAGATATCGACATATCCAGGGCCAGTCTGAACGAGGCGAATCAAAGCCTCGGTCTCTCACGCGTCAATCTGGGTTATACCGTCCTCCGTGCGCCTCTCGCAGGCGTGGTCACAGTGCGGGAGGCGGAGCTGGGAGAAGTCGTCTCGCCGGGAACGCCCGTCGTGACGCTTGCCGACCTCGACCACCTCTGGCTGCGCGCCTATATTGCGGAGCCCGATCTCACGCGCATCCGCTGGGGGCAGGCAGCCACTGTTACGACGGATGCCTATCCGGGCAAGCAATATCACGGGCGAATCTCTTTCATCTCTTCGTCCGCCGAGTTCACGCCGAAGAGCGTTCAGACCTATAAGGAGCGCGTCACTTTGGTCTATCGAATCAAGATTGATCTCGACAATCCAAACCATGAGCTCAAACCGGGAATGCCGGCCGATGCGCACATCCAGTGGAGCGCCGCGCCGCAGAGCTCATCGTCTTCCGCTTCTACCAATGGCAAACAATGAAGGACGCTCTTCCAGCCGCGATTGAGGTCAAAGGCCTGACCAGGAGCTTTCCCGGCGTTCTTGCCGTCGATGCGATCAGTTTTGACGTGCACGCTGGCGAGATTTTCGGCCTTGTCGGCCCCGACGGAGCAGGGAAGACCACGACATTGCGCATGCTTGCGGGCATTCTTCCTCCCGAATCGGGTTCCATGACGCTGGCGGGGGTCGATGTCGTGCGCGATCCAGAGCGCGCCAAACATGCGCTCAGTTACATGCCGCAACGATTTGGACTTTATGAAGATCTCACCGTGGAGGAGAACATCCGCTTCTACGCGGACCTGTTCGGTGTGAGACGCGCAGATCGCGAGCCTCGTTCGCTCCAGTTGCTGCAGGCTGCGGGTATGAGTGAGTTCCGAACGCGGCTCGCAGGCCGTCTCTCCGGTGGCATGAAGCAGAAGCTGGGCCTGGTATGCGCGTTGATTCACCACCCCAAAGTCATCTTGCTCGATGAGCCGACGACCGGGGTCGATCCTGTCTCGCGGCGCGACTTCTGGCGCATCCTCTATGAACTGCTTGCGGAAGGCGTCGCAATTCTGCTCTCGACTGCCTATCTTGACGAAGCGGAGCGGTGCCATCGCGTGGGTTTGCTGCATCAGGGCAATCTGCTATTTTGTGATACTCCTGCAAATCTCAAAGCCGGAATGCCAAAGGCGGTTCTTGTGATTGCTTCGCGTGATACGCGCAACGCGCGCAAGCTCCTGATCGGTGCGCAGGGCATTTCCAGTATGGTGATCCACGGAGATGACCTGCGCCTTGTGGTCGACGATGCACACACGCGCATGGGCCCTCTCAAGGCGCGCCTCGATGCGGTTCCCGGTTCCTACGACTCCATGATGCAGGTTGAGCCCACCATTGAGGATCTGTTCGTCGATGCCGTCGGCGCGAGAGATGTGGCGCATGGCTGAAAGCTCCAATTCGGTCGTCATTCAGGGTCTCACCAAGCGATTCGGCCGCTTTGTGGCCGTGAACCATATCAACCTGGAAGTGCGCGCTGGCGAGGTCTTTGGGTTTCTCGGTCCCAATGGAGCAGGCAAATCCACCACGATTCGCATGTTATGCGGGCTCCTGCGACCCACCGAGGGCAGTGCAAATGTCGCGGGGTTTGATGTTGCGCAAAAGCCGGAAATGGTCCGTCAGAATATCGGCTACATGTCGCAGAAATTCTCGCTCTACAACGATCTCAGGGTGATCGAGAACATTCGCCTTTTTGCCGGACTCTACAGCGTCCCCGCCGGCCAACTTCAATCGCGCATCGATTGGGTGCTTGAGATGGCAAACCTCAAGGGGCAGGAGCGGCTCATCACAGCGACACTGCCCGGAGGCTGGAAGCAGCGCCTGGCCCTGGGCTGTGCTGTCCTCCACAAGCCGCCCATTCTCTTTCTCGACGAACCCACGTCCGGCGTCGATCCCATCGCGCGCCGCCAGTTCTGGGAACTCATCCATCAGATGGCGGATGAAGGCGTGACCGTGTTCGTGACCACGCACTACATGGAAGAGGCCGAATACTGTAACCGGCTCGCACTCATCTTCCGCGGCGCCATTGTTGCGCTGGGCTCGCCATCGGAACTGAAACAGAACTCAATCCGTGGCGAACTGCTTCTGGTCGAATGCACCCCGCTCGGCGAGGCCCTGGAAATACTGCAGTCCGTCCCTGGGGTGATCGACGCAGCCGTCTTTGGTAATGCGCTGCATCTGGTTGTAGAGAACGTACAGACTGCCCCGGCACAGGTGAGCACCTCTCTCGCAGAACGCAACGTCGCTGTCCAGCGCATTGAAAGGATTCGTCCCAGTCTTGAAGATGTCTTCGTAGCCCTTACAACGATGAAGGACGCGGAGCGTGCAGCATGAGTGGCCGGCGCGTGATGGTGGTGGCCCGCAAGGAGTTGGTGCAGATTCTGCGCGACCCGCAAAGCCTGATGATCGTGATCCTCATGCCGGTTATCCTTGTTGTGCTCTTCGGCTACGGCGTAAATATCGATCTCAAAGGGCTCCCCGTCTTCGTCTTTGACCGCGACGGAACGCAGCAGAGCCAGGATTTGCTCAAGCACTTGCAGGCGAGCCAATACTTTCATGTCCAGCGCGTGGTGGATAACTACGACGCGCTTACCCGCGGGCTTGACAACGGCAGCGCCAAGATGGGCATCGTCATCCCGTGGAATTTCTCACAGCGCCTGCGAGCGGGCGGCCCGGTGCAGGTGCAGGCACTGGTGGACGCGACCGACGACAACACCGCCAACATCCTTACCGGCTACGTGCAGGGTGTGGTGCAAGCCTATTCTGCGCAGGTGCAGAGCCAGTGGTTAAGCGCGCACGGGGCGCCCCTGCAGTTCGCACCCATCGCCGTAGAGACGCGCACCTGGTACAACGAAGATCTTGAAAGCAGCGCCTTCATCATTCCCGGCGTGCTGGCGCTGGTCATGTCCGTGATTGGCGCCTTCCTTACGTCGCTCACCATTGCGCGCGAGTGGGAGCGCGGCACCATGGAGCAGCTCATCTCCACGCCCGTCAGCGCCGGAGAAATCATGCTTGGCAAACTTCTGCCGTACTTTGTCCTCGGCATGGTGGATACCGTGGTTTGCGCGCTGATTGCGATCTACTGGTTCCGCGTTCCGTTCCGTGGATCGTTTCTTACCCTCATGGGCAGTTCGGCCATGTTCATGGTGGTTGTCTTGTCCATGGGATTCTTCATTTCCGTACTTGCCAAAGGTCAGTTCGCAGCCAGCCAGATTGCACTCATCACCACATTCCTGCCGGCATTTCTGCTGTCCGGATTTCTCTTTGCCATCGAGCAGATGCCCTTACCGCTCCAGTGGATCACACACGTCATCCCGGCTCGCTACTACGTCTTAGTGCTCAAGAAGATATTTCTCAAGGGCACTCCGGCAGCCTTGCTCTACGCAGACCTGGTTCCACTTGCCATCTTCGCATTGGTCCTCGGCATTCTTGCCACACGCTCGTTCCACAAGCGGCTTACTTAAAGGAGACGACCCATGCTGGCGCGGATGAAGCAGATGATGAAGAAGGAGTTTATTCAGGTGCTGCGCGACAAGCGCACCCGCTTCATCCTGATCATTCCGCCTATTGTGCAGATGCTTGTTTTCGGTTACGCCGCCAACTTTGAAGTCCACCACGTTCCCACCGTGGTGCTGGACTACGACCACAGCCAGGAGAGCCGCGATCTGCTATCGCACTTCACCGCCAGTTCCTACTTCAGCGTTCAGCCGCCAGCAGCCGACGCTACTCAGCTTCACGCGGTAATCGAACGGGGTGGAGCAGCGGTGGGCATCGAAATAGACGCTGGTTTTGCGAGGGCGCTCCGCAAAGGCCAGCCTGCCCCGTTGCAGGTGATTGTCGATGCCACCAACTCCAACAGCGCACTCATCGCCGCGGGATATGTCTCGCAAATCGCCAGCGGCTTTGCGCAGCAGTACCAGCGAGAGACGATGGCGCGCATCGCCCCGCAATGGGTGGCAATCCTGCCTTCCGTCGAGCTCGCGTCGCGACCCTGGTACAACCCTGACCTGCTCAGTCGATGGTTCTTCGTTCCCGGAATCGTTGGGAGCCTCACGCTGGTTCTGGTTATCACACTCACTGCTTTTGCCGTGGTGCGGGAGCGCGAAATTGGCACGCTGGAGCAGATCATGGTCACTCCGATTCGCCCGGCCGAGTTCATCCTGAGCAAAACTCTCCCCTTCTTTCTCATCGGGCTCTTCGATGTTTCATTGATCGCGGTCGTAGGCTCGCTCTGGTTCGAGGTGCCTTTCCGCGGTCACATCTCCGTGCTCGTACTGGGTGCGGTCTTATTCCTGCTTTGCATGTTGGGGGTCGGTCTGCTTATTTCTACCGTCTCGGCCACGCAGCAGCAGGCTATGGTCACTTCCTTCTTCTTCATCATGCCGGCCATCACGTTTTCCGGCTTTGGATTCCCCATCAGCACCATGCCACACTGGCTACAACTCATGACCTACGCCAGCCCGCTGCGCTACTTCCTGGTTGTCCTGCGCGGCAGCTATCTCAAAGGCGTCGGTATGGAGGTCCTCTGGCCTCAGATGGCTGCCATGGCAGCCCTTGGCCTGGGCCTCCTGACGGTGGCAATCCTGCGCTTCCACAAGTCGCTGGATTAGGCGCGCAAGGCGCTGCAGGCGGCTGGCCCGCGCCGACGAACCGATTTTATTACCGTGTCCCGGCCTTTCCGCGCCGAAGGGCGAAGGACTGTAGCTGCGCCTGACCGCTGTCAGGTGATACTTTACCTGTTGGCCGCGTTCGGGCAGTACGGATGAGCAGACTTGCCTGATAGAAACTTTGTTGTCCACCTGGCGTCATGTTTTTGGGAGCTGGTCTCGTATGATGGAATTCCACATTTCGCGGGATGCGCGCGCTCGCTATCAATTTGAAGAGGGGCTTTTCGCCTTTGACGGCAACGTAGTCTTTGCCGATCTGGGCGCCTGCCGGGCTTTTGCGTATCGCATGAACCAGGTCCGTAAGGTGGACCAGTTTCCCGATCGGGCCGTTCATGCCGGCGCGCTCTTTGCCATGGGCCTCATCGATGAGGCGAGCCATGTGCTCATGGCCCGCTACCGCGAGCAATTTGACCCTGAGGTGATGAAGGCTGCGTTGGACTGGTTTGGATCCCGCGTAGGCGCTACTGAACTGGATACCCTGCTGCTCACATTTGTCGAGAACTTTCCCGGCCAGAGCGTGATGCGTGGCCTGGAGACGCCGCGGCAGTGGCTCTCCGGACAAACCGACGGAGTTCCGCACCGCGAAGCCGCGCTGGAAGAACTCCTGTTGCTCTGGACTGCAAACCGCAATGAGGCGTTCAAGCCTTTTGACGAGCTCTTTGCGGACAAGACGCTGGCCGAGAAAACCGTCTATCGCCAGGTGACGCAGGAACTGCCCAACTACTTCGCCACGCGCCCGCTGATCCCTCTTCCCGATGCGCGCAGGATGAATCTGCTCGACATACTACGCGCGCCCGCCGTGGGATCGCCGATGTCGCTCAGCGAGCAGCTCAAGCTCATCCGCGATCTTTGGAAGACGCTGCTCGGCGATAGCATGGACCGCTTCCTCATGATTGCCGGCGAGATTCTGCGCGAAGAGGAACTCGCCATCTGGATGCAGTTCAATCCGTCCGCGGCCCAGGCTAGAACTGCTGCTGAAGAGGCGGCCAGGCGTCGTCGCGAGCGCGGCGAGCAGCAGTGGCCCTCAGTCGTCAGTGAGTCGCAGGTGCCGGTCTTCGGCGATCCCGCGCATGAATATGAAAAATTCAGCCAGGACACGGCATGGATGCCAAACACTGTGCTCATCGCCAAAAGCAGCTACGTGTGGCTTGCGCAGTTGAGCAAGGAGTACGGGCGCAGAATCAGCCGACTCGACGAGATTCCCAATGAAGAGCTTGCTACTTTAGCTCGCCGCGGCATCAACTCACTCTGGCTGATCGGTGTGTGGGAGAGAAGCCGGGCCTCCAAAACCATCAAGCTGCTCTGCGGAAACAACGATGCAGTCGCTTCGGCCTATTCGCTCTACGATTACCGAATCGCAGACGACCTCGGCGGGGAAGCAGCCTACATCAACCTGCGTGATCGCGCCTACCATCACGGCGTGCGCCTGGCCAGTGACATGGTGCCCAACCACATGGGCATCGATTCGCCCTGGGTTGTCGAGCACCCGGAGTGGTTCGTCGCGCGTCAGTATCCGCCCTATCCCGCCTACAGTTTTGAGGGGCCCGATCTCTCCAATGATGGCCGCGTCGAAATCAAGATCGAAGATCACTACTTTGAGCAGACTGACGCCGCCGTAGTCTTCCGCCGCCGCGATCGCGCCTCCGGCGAGACCCGCTATATCTATCACGGCAACGACGGCACCAGCTTCCCCTGGAACGACACTGCGCAACTCGACTACCTCAACCCTGCGGTGCGCGAGCAGGTCATCCAGACCATCCTCCACGTGGCGCGGCTCTTTCCCATCATCCGTTTCGATGCAGCGATGACCCTTGCCAAGCGCCACTTCCATCGGCTCTGGTTTCCCGGCCCAGGCAGCAGCGGCGCCATCCCCTCGCGCGCTGAGTACAGCATGAGCCAGGCCGAATTCAACCAGCACATGCCCCATGAATTCTGGCGCGAGGTCGTCGATCGTGTCGCCGCCGAAGTTCCAGGCACCCTTTTGCTGGCCGAAGCCTTCTGGCTCATGGAGGGCTACTTCGTCCGCACACTGGGCATGCACCGCGTCTACAACAGCGCCTTCATGAACATGATGCGCGATGAGAAGAACGCCGAGTATCGCTCGGTTATCAAGAACACGCTCGAGTTCGACCCCGACATCATGAAGCGCTACGTCAATTTCATGAGCAACCCCGACGAGCGTACCGCGATTGACCAGTTCGGCAAGGGCGACAAGTGCTTCGGTGTCGCCGTGCTGATGGCCACGTTGCCCGGCCTCCCCATGTTTGGCCACGGCCAGATTGAGGGATTCACTGAGAAGTACGGGATGGAGTATCAGCGCCCGCGCTACGACGAAAGCCCCGACCACTGGCTTGTCGAGCGCCACGAGCGCGAGATTGCGCCCCTGCTGCACCGCCGCTGGCTCTTCGCGGAAAGCAGCAACTTCCTGCTGTATGACTTCTTCCAGCCTTCGGGCTCGGTGGATGAGAACATCTTCGCCTACTCCAACTTCAACGGGCATGAGCGTGCGCTCGTGGTCTATAACAACCGCTATGGCGTCGCGCATGGCACTGTCGATCATTCGGCTGCCTATGCAGACAAGGGCTCAGGACATCTGCGCCAGCGGCGCCTCTGTGAGGGGCTGGGACTCAGCGGAAGTCACGCGACCGTTGCTGCATGGCGTGACTCACTCACCGGCTTACAGTACCTGCGCCGCACCAGGGATCTTGCCGAGCAGGGCCTTACGCTCGACCTGCACGCCTATCAGTGCTATGTCTTCCTGGATTGGCATGAACTGCATCCCACCGCAGACAAGCCATGGGACCGTCTCAGCGATCATCTGAAAGGGCGCGGCGTTGCCAATCTCGACGATGCCCTGGTCCAGCTCGAACTGCAGCCTATGCACGATGCGCTCAGGAGCCTCCTGGAGCCGGATATGGTCCGCACACTTGCTGATCTGGCAGAGCACCCGCGCAGCAATGCCACAACAGCCGATAAAGACCTGACGCAGGGGCGTCGCGAGTTTCTTGGCCAGGCATGGAGACGCTGCGAGCATTTCCTGCATGCAGCGCATACGGCCTACAGGTCGCGCCTCAAGGCAACCACGCCCCACGCGGCAGCAGTCACTTCCAAAAAGCCGGATCTCCGGAGCGCGTCGTTCCGAGCTCGCCTGCAGGCAGCGATGCGGCTTCCCAAAGTGGAGGCGCTTTCGCCCGCGCCGTGGACCGTGGCGGCGCGCCGCATGTTGCCCAGCCCGAGCCCGCAGTTCACCGCAACAACTATGTGGGGTCCGGTCCTTGCCTGGTGCGCGCTGCAGTCGCTGTCCGAGTCGCTCGATGCGGCCAGGCCTGAACGCATCGCGCTCGATCTCTTCGATCGCCTGCGCCTGCGCGAGCCGTTTGCCCACATCTTCCACTCCCTTGGCTTTGAGGGCGAGGATGGCTGGCGCGCCGCAGCCCGTATCAAAGTGATGCTGCTCTCCGGAGCTGGCGCGCCCCAGCCCGAGACAGCGCGGCAGCCCGGCCCCGATGCGCCATTAAAGCAAAAACAGACCGCTGTCGCGGAGGCAACGATTGCCCCTTCCGCTGCCTCCATCCCTGAGCCTGTGCAAAAGCCTGTGCAGCCAGAAGAACGCGTCGCTCTCGCTCCGGCGCTCTGGCTGGACACCGATGTCCGCTGGCTTACCGGAATCCATGAGGCGGAGGGCCACAATTACCTCATCCGCGAGTCCTACGAGGAACTGCTCTGGTGGCTTCAGTTGCCATCTATGCTGCGCCTCGCCGGCCAACCTTCGCCCTCACGGGAGGAGGTCGAGCAGCTGACGCGTACCGTGGAAGAGGCGCTGACCACCGCGGCAGAAGCCGGCTATCGCATGGATGTGCTGCTTGGCAGCGGCGACTCGATCGCCGTCGAGGAGAGTGGCCCGTCCGAAGACGAGCTCAGGCCCATAGAGGACGACGAAGCAGGGCAGGGAAAGGCCAACAGTTGATCCTTTAGCGCGCTGCGTCACATGGTAGTGTGATTAGGAACACATCGCATCGTCCTGCGGTCAGCCCAGGATGCCTCCATTCCCTCCAGGAGGGATGGTCGTGCGCAGTACGAGTTGTGGCCGTTGGAGGGTAGGGCCGGAGAACATCCCGGGTCCGCAGACTTTGAAGGACTTGACGCGACTCCCTGATTACGATCGGACACGATTTGCGCTTAAGGATACAACGCGTCAGGTGTACCTGGACTCAAATCTGACAGGAGGTGACGAGTGAAGGGTATTTTCGTGGTGGGTGCCGGTCCCGCAGGCATGTTCGCGGCCCGGCAGATCGCTCTGGCCGGCTATGACGTCTTCTTATTCAATCGCGATATTAAGCCCGGCGGATTGGTTGAATACGGTATTTATCCCCTGAAAGAAAAAATGAAGGCCGGCCTTCGTAAGCAGTTTGCGCAGGTGCTGGCCATGCCCAATGTGCACTACTTCGGCAATGTGCAGATAGGCAACGGCTACGATCTGACCATCGAGCAGTTGCAGGCCATGCATCCGGCCGCCATCGTCTTTGCCTGTGGCGCACAGGGTGCGCGCAAGCTCGGTCTGCCCGGCGCCGGTTCCAAAGGTGTTTACGCAGCCAAAGATTTTGTCTATCACTACAATCAGCTTCCACCGTACGCAAGCATGGATTTTTCCACCGGCAAGCGTATCGCCATTGTCGGCGTCGGCAACGTCGCCATCGATATTGCGCGCTGGCTGCTGGAAGATTCGCCGGATCGGGTCACGGAAAGCGTGGTCGTCATCGCTCGCCGCGGCCCCCTCGAAGTCAAATTCGACGAGAAAGAGATCGAATTCGTCGAGCGGCACGTCGTACGTGAGGAGCTGTCGGCGGAGTTGATGCGCGTGCAGCCACGGTGCGTCCGCGCCGGCCAGGATGTCTCCCCGGAGAAGCTCTTCGAGCAGCACTTCCGCCTGCTGAAAAACTCGGACTTCAAATCGATTCCGCCCCATCTCTCGTTTCGCTTTCTTTCCTCGCCCACCGCAGTCATTCCCGATGCTCAGGGCCGGACAGCGCGCATCCAGGTCGCTGAGAATGACCTGGTGCTCAAGCCCGATGGCAGCACCTCTGCGGTTGCCAATGGAGAACATTGCGAAATCGAGGTCGATACTCTCATCTTCGCCATCGGCGACGAGCACGATCCAAAGATCGGCTTGCCCATGGGACCCGGCGGCTATGCCACCGCGCCGGATCCGGAGCATCCGACCGAGCCGCGCTACGAGGTCTGGCAGCCGGCTTCGTCGTCCGTCATTCCCGGCTGGTATGTGGCGGGCTGGGCGCGAAAGGCCAGCACCGGACTGGCCGGCATCGCGCGCCACGATGGCGAGGTCGGTGCATCCAAAGCGCTGGAATTCCTGAAAACTGTGCCGGAAAGCGACACACTCACCGAGCCGGAGATTCTGGCCCGGTTTGAAACCATGGATCTGCGCCCTGTGACCAAAGCCGACCTGCAGTTGCTCGGGAAGGTTGAGGAGCGCGAAGCGCAGGAGCGCCACATGCCCTCCTTCAAATTCTCCGACAACGAGGTCATGCTGAAAGCCATTCAGGAGGAGCGTCTGAGCGTCTCTCGCGTCGGCGAGGTTGATCTTCAGCCAACCGTCTGAAGAGCAATCAGTCCGTAAAGCAGTGCGGCGCGTTGCATCCGTGCAACCCGCCGCACTGCCACGTAGCAACACTTCCTGTTTGTGCACATTTCTCAGCGCTAAAAGTTAGGAGGCCGTTCGCCGGCCACGCCAAACGCCTTTTCCATCGCCACTCCCACCTGCGCAATCGTGCCCTCGTCAAACAGCCGCCCAATCAGCGTCACCCCGTGCGGCACCCGCCGCGGCGGAGAGAACTTCGGCAGCGGATGCTGCGGATCAGGCGCCCAGTCACTGCGCGCTTCTGACACCTCCACAAACCCCGCGCGAAAAGTCAGCGAAGGATGCCCCGTGGCATTCGTAATCACCAGAATTTCGTCCCGCAGCGAAGGGACGAGCAGCAGATCCACGCCCGAGAAGACGCGGGCCATCTCCATCGCCACCTTGCGCCGCAGACGGTCAGTCTGCACAAAATCCACTGCAGACAGGAACCGCGATTGGCGGAAGGCATTGGGCCAGGCATCGGGCACTTGCGCCTTCAACTCATCGAGCTTGCCGCTCAGCGTGAGTTCCTCGAACGCCGCTCCCGCCTCGGCAAACAAAATCAGATTGAGTGAGTCGTAGGGCCAGTCGGGAATGCTGACCTCAACGGGGGTCATCCCCAGTCTCTTCACAGTCTCCAGCGCCGCGCGGTCCACATCGGTCGCGGGGTTCTCCTTCATCCATGCCGGAAAGTACCCGACACGAAGCCCCGCCACGCTTGCCTCGGCGTCATAGGCGAGCTTGCTCGGCACAGAATCCAGATCTCCGCGATCCGGCCCGGAGATCGTCTCTAGCACCAGCATCGTGTCTTCCACGCTACGCGCCATGGGCCCCAGCTTGTCCAATGACCAGCACAGCGTCATCGCGCCGGTGCGCGGAACGCGGCCATAGGTGGGGCGCAGTCCGGTCACGCCGCAGCGCATCGACGGGCTCACAATGCTGCCTCCGGTCTCGCTTCCCACGGCAAAGCCCACCAGCCCTGCGGCAGTCGCCGCGCCTGGTCCCGCGCTCGATCCCGACGAACCCTCCTCCAGCAGCCACGGATTCATCGTCTGCCCGCCAAACCAGATGTCGTTCAACGCCAGCGCGCCCATGCTCAGCTTGGCAATCAGCACCGCGCCGGCCGCATTCAGCCGCTCCACCACGGCGCTGTCCGCCGCAGGCACGCGGTCCCGAAACGGCTCCGCGCCGTACGTCGTCGCAATGCCGGCCGTGTCCAGCAGATCTTTTGCGCCCCACGGAATCCCATGCAGCGGCCCGCGATAGTGCCCGGCGGCAATCTCCGCATCGGCCTTTCGCGCCTGCTCCAGCGCATGTTCGCGCGTCACGGTAATCACGCAGCGCAACTTCGGATCAAAGCGCTCGATACGCCGCAGATAAATCTCGGTCAGCTTTTCTGATGTGATCTGTCGGCTGGCAATCCAGCGCGAAAGCTGCGCCACCGGCGCAAAGGCCACATCGTCCTCATTCGCCGGCAAACGAAGATGCAAATCGGCGCTGCGGACAAACCGATCCGCCGCAGGCATTCCCGTCGAAATGCCGGGGAGCGATGGATTCCACTGCGTCGCCGGAGCAAGCGTCGTCTCCAGCGCCAGCTTACGCGGCCCGGTGCGGCGCTCGTAGAACGGCGCCATCTGCATCCGCCAGTTGCCGGCCGCCTCAGCCAGATCAGCATCGGTCATCGTCACCTGCACCAGCTTCTCGGCTTCTTTGAAAGTTGCCGCAGAGACCTCGGGCCCGACCGGCGGGGCAGTGCCAAACGCCGGCGGCGCGCCTGGTGTTGCATTTTGATCTTGTGAAGCGGGCGACGGTGCGGCCTGAGCGACCAGCGCGCCTCCCAGCAAGCTCATGGAACCAAGTGCGACAAACTCTCTGCGCGACGTCGTCATCTTTCCTCGCGGAGTACGAAATTCCTTCCTGCCGGAAGCTGGTGAGCAAACTATATCACCGCCTTTCGCGGTCTCTGCACTTGCCAGGCCCAGACGCAGTTCTTAGTTTGACTGGACAAGAATTGACTGCATCGGCCTGCGGAGAATTTGTCGCAACCGGCCCGGACCCGTAGAATCACCTTTGTGCAGTCGGCAGGGTTCGGGGTCTTGTGTCTCCCGCCCGCGCGACACAAGGTACACATGAGCGAACAGGCGACAGCGAGTTCCAGGGAGGCGCAGGCGGTTTCACCTGCGTGGAGCAGAATTGAGAGAGCCCGCCATCCCCAGCGGCCGTATCCTATGGACTTCATCGAACGGGTCTTTACGGATTTCAGCGAGATTCACGGGGATCGCGCTTTTGGCGACGATGAGGCCATCGCCTGCGGCATGGCGCGCCTCGGGGACGAAGAGGTTCTGGTCATAGGCAACCGTAAGGGCGGCACGACAAAAGAGCGCGTTCGCCGCAATTTTGGCATGCCCAACCCGGAGGGCTATCGCAAGGCGCTCCGCTGCATGAAGATCGCCGAGAAATTCGGCCGCCCCGTCATCAGCCTCATTGACTTGCCCGGCGCCTATCCCGGTCTCGGCGCGGAAGAGCGCGGCCAGGCGGAGGCCATCGCGCGCAACATCCGCGAGATGTCCCGTCTGCGCGTGCCTACCATCTCCGTCATCAGCGGCGAGGGCGGCTCCGGAGGCGCGCTGGCACTGGCCGTCAGTGATCGTGTGCTCATCCTCGAGAATGCCCTCTACTTTGTTATTACCCCGGAATCCTGCGCTGCCATCATGTGGCGCGATGCCAATCAGAAGCAGCTTGCCGCTGAAGCCATGCGCATCTCGGCTCCGGAAGTCGCGGCGCTCGGCTGCGTCGATGAGATCATCTCAGAGCCCGAAGGCGGCGCGCATACTGACCAGGAAGCCGGTGCGGGCCTGCTCGGCACGGCACTCAAAAAGCATCTCGCTCTGCTCCAAGCAATGCCCATCGAGGCCCTGGTGGCTGCCCGGCAGGAAAAATTCCGCCATATAGCCCAGTTCTACACGGAAGGTTAGTGCGGTTGGTCCATTGTCCTCATCAATGCGAAAGTTCCTGCGGCCGTAGATTCTCCGCTTGCAGCCCTGTGCCGAACCGCGCCTGCAGGTGCGCACGATGACCGCTCCGGGCATCCCCACTAGCCGCCTGCGCGCGTACCTTGAGTTCGTCGCGGCAGTCATCTACTACTTTGTCGCGCGCTCCGTTGCCCGCCACAGTGCAATTGGACTGGCCAGCGACGCATGGTTTCCGCTGGTCCAGCAGGCCGTACTTGTCTTTCTGCTCCTCTTTGGCTTTTCCTCGTTCGGCTACGTGTTTGACCGTCAAAAGCAGCCCGTGCGCGAGCAGGGCTTTCCGCTTCGCCAGGGTTGGACCCGCGAGGTAGCTCTCGGCGTCTCCATCGGCTGGGCCATCGCGGTTGTTTGCGTGCTGCCGGTTGCAGTCTTCGGTGGAATCGCCATTGTCCTCTCGCTTCAGCTTTCCGCCTGGGGCTGGCTGCTGGCCGACGTAGTATTCTTTGCCCTCGTCGCACTGGCAGAGGAGATTGCCTTCCGGGGCTACGGATTCCAGCGTTTCAACCAGAGTGTCGGCGGAATTGGCGCCGCCCTCGGATTCGCTGCCTTCTATGCCATCGTGCAGGCCGTGCAACCCGGCGCCAATCACGCCAGCCTGGCGGTTTCCGTCGCCTTCAGTCTGCTGCTCTCCACGGTCTATCTGCGTACCCGCGCGCTGTGGCTCAGTTGGGGCCTCAACTTTGCCTGGAAAGCCTCTCGTGCGCTCCTCTTCGGCCTCGCAGTGAACGGGGTCAACAGCCACTCTCCCGTCATCGAAGGCGACCCCATGGGCTCCTTCTGGCTCACAGGCGGAGGCTTCGGGCTAGACGGTAGCTGGGTGACCTTCGTCGTCCTGCTTCTGGCGATTCCGGTCGTCTACCGGCTCACAAGGGAACTTGACTTCCGTCACAATGCTCCGGTCATCGTGCCCGGAGGCATCCCCGTCGACCTGGATGCCGCAGCCCGGCTTCAACATCAGGCCGCGATGGGGCCCGCCGAGCCATCCGCCCCCGCCCTCATCCAGATTGCACCAGCATCCCCGCCCCCCGCGGCTC
>JAJZGF010000166.1 GCA_021805025.1 Acidobacteriota bacterium | reverse complement strand
TGCGGTCCAAAGCCGAAGAGGAGGCGCACCTGACCCGCACTTTGGTTGAAGCGCAACGCGACGAAGCGATCAAAGAACAACGGGAGCGCGGCGCAGGCTTCCAACCACGACCTCCCATAGCGCCTTCGCCCTGATTGGGAACTGACGTCGATGGACCGTTGGTTCGGTAACTTCGGTCGGATAGGTCCCCGAAAATTGCCTACTGATCCAGCCTTAATGAGTGAGACATTTTGTTCGTGTGAAGCGTCTCATAGGTATGGAGAAGACCGAGGCACATCGACTTCCGCGAGTGGTGTTGAATGAGCGCCGTCCTCTTGTGACAACGCTGATTTAGTCGCTAACGCGGCGCAAGTACTTAAACGGAAATCCCGTTTGCAGATCCGGACTCGCCCGCGCGGTCGCAATCTCTGGGATTTCCTTGATTACTTCGTCCCAGCATGGCCATTCTTGTCCTCGATCCCATTCTCGCTGCTGATCCACGGGAAATCCGGTATGAATCAGTTGTAACCAGAGGCGGTTCCGGTCAGTGGACAAATGTACGGAGTACACGGTCCGGGGCGGCAAGCTCGCTCGCGAAATCCAATTCCTTAGGCGGAGTTCTATACCTTCGAGATCGCCTGCGACATTCTCGAGAAATTCCTTCCGTACTCGTTCGGTCAGAACTGCGCGCGCGGTCCGCACATCAGCCGCACGCAGCATCTCTGCAGCACAATGGTACGGTGCGATACCGGAAATCTCCTCCGCCAGGAACCCCTGTGCAACAAGCTCAGATTCAACTCGCTCAATCGGTTCGGCAATTTCCAGAGCACGAATCCCAACTTAAGCCGGAAGTTATATATGACTTTGCACGGCACCTATCGCGTGAAGCGTTGTTTCTGAACCCCCATCTTTTGGTGATTTTGAGCATGTGGCTAGAAAAAATGGCAATAAACGACGATTCAGGGGCAAAATCTTGCGCGGCAAGCCCGAACCAATTGGGGGCGGACAAGCGCCGAAAGAGAGGCGGCTGTTTTGCTAAACGAACTCAAGTCGAAGCTCACGCCCTGTGGCCAGTGCCGCCTCTCCTGACGTGCTCACACTGACACCGTCGTACGCGGCATCGAGCAGCCAGGTAAGGCTGGCGCAATTCAAAATATCGGCCGGTTATCGCCCTGTTGGCAACAGTTCACGCCAAGTCGTGGAGGAATTCATTCTCCGTGTTTGAATTCACGATACATTTCCACAGAGGTAGGCTGACTCAGCGATTCAGCATTATCCCCATATACTGCTTGGCTACGCTCAAATGAAGTGTCTTGGAATTATAAACAGAGAACACATCCCATCCGCGGTCTGGGGAAAACCACTGTGCACTCCTTTCCAGATGACTGGAGGGCGATTCCAAGATATTTGGGGTAAAGAATCTCGGCGCGTGTTGCCGTAGAGATACGAACTTCCGTATCCCCGTCGATTCGCCACACCGCGAGAAAGGAGCGTTTCGGCGATCGTATGCCGAGAGCGATGGGCTTCGTGGCGTTTGTGACATCGGGCATGCCGAGTGGATAAAACGGCACTGCATCCGGAATATGTTCGCGGATGATCTCCTTGTAGACGCGGATGCCTTCTTTTACCTGAGACGCGGCCGGCGCATCGAGGCGTGCCAGATGCCCGCTCTGATGGATGCGCAGAAGCATGGCCGACACCATGTTGAAGCTCGCCTGATCTGCATCTGCCCCTTGACGAGGATAGGACCAGACGGCAAGTTGGGAGGGGACGACTCCTGCGGATGCGCCTGTCGCGATGGCCGGAAGACGGAGATATTCCTCCTGATCGGTGCAGGACTGGAGCTGGGTGTGTGAGAGCATGCCGTAATCCATCCGACCGCCCCCGCTTCCGCAGTTTTCGATGACGAGTTCCGGATAGCGATCGAGAAGACCATCGAGCCAGCTGAGAACAGCGCGGTTGTGTTCGAGCAGACCCTGGCCCAGACTGTCGGAATTCAGGCTGGTGCCTTCCAGCGTGTCGGTGTTGTAGTCCATCTTGATGTAGCCGACGCCATATTCGGTCACCAGCCTTTCGACGACACGATTGAGATAGTTGCGTACTTCCGGGTTACGAAAGTCGAGAAGAAGACGGGAGTTCTTTATGACTCGCCTGCCGTGCCGCATGAAGAACCAGCTATCGGGCTTCTCCGCAAGGGTGGAGTGCTTGCCTGCTACTTCCGGCTCCAGCCACAGACCCGGAACCATACCCTTTTCGCGAATCTTATCGAGCACAGAGCGGATGCCGTGCGGCCATCGCGTCTTCGATGGCTGCCAGGCCCCGACTGTCGATGACCAGTCCTCGTTTCGCTCTGCGTACCATCCGGCGTCGATCACAAAATACTCGCAACCAGCTTCAGCGGCAGCATCGATGAGAGGCAGCTCCTTCTCTTCGGTTGGATCGCCCCAAAGGCAATTCATGTAGTCGTTGAAGATGACGGGACAAGTGAGGCGCTGGGCCGGACGCTTCCGCACGCAGATCTGCTCTCTGTATCTGGTCAGCTCCTGCACGGCCTCCTGGAATCCGCCCCGGACGCAGCCGATCGCAACAGGGACCGTCTTGTAGGTCTTGCCGGGTTCCAGATTTTTCCACGCCTGGGAGTGGAGTTGATCGGGGCCTCCAAGATAGGCATAAACGTCGGAGGCGCGAATGCCTCTCTCCGCAAAATTCGATACTTCCCAGTACCACGACCCATTGTGTTCGATCTGCCAAAACCACGCCACGCCGAGTCTGGTGTTTTCGACGATTGCCATGGGAAGGTACTTTTCCGTGGACCAGCTTCCGACGCTCGTGGCCGACGCCTGCGACCAGCTTGTGCGCATGTTCTCCACGAAGCCGAGCTCAGATGGCCGGAAACTATGCCACTGTCCTTCCGCCATCCAACTGTTGTAAGCGAGCCAGACTTTCAGTTCGCGATCATAGTGGACTGGATCAGCCAGGGCGTGGAGCATGGCCGAACTGAGGTACTCGATTCCGACCGTCCCTTTGCCTGTATTGCTGATCTCAACATAACGCCGCACGACCGACAGACCTTCGAATGCTTGGTAGTGGGATTCAAGATCCAGATGCAGGTCGGAATCCGTCTGCCGCAACACCAGAGTGTTCCCTCGATCGCGTTGCTGTTCGTCTTTTGCGACAAACTTCAGGCGCTGCCCGGGCGATCCTGCGGACTGCTTCATTCCGGAATCTGGCGAATCTTCGCCGCTGCATAGAAGCGCTGACTCTACGCCCGCCCACTCTAAGGATTCGTTAGGAGGCTCGACACCGACGGGCAGGAATAGATGCTGTCTGAGCCGCCCTTCCACAACGGAAAACTCAAACTGCAGTTGACCGGTATTCCATGACAATCGTTCCGCGGATTCCGGTCCCGCAGCAGCGTCGGATACGGAGGTGGAAAGCACGGCGCCGACACCTGCGGCGCCCGACGAAATGAGAAACGTACGACGATTCATGAGTTCATCCGCGTGCAAGATAAGAACAAGATTCGTATGCTCTCACGACAGACTTAGTTTGAGAGCCGCTGCGTAGTCCACCTTCGGGCGATAGTTCTTAGGAAGTGCCACGCGAAGAGTGTCTGGGGTCTGTTGCCAGTCAACGCTTGCGCTGGTTCCCAGCAACTCAACGCGGGCGATCTTCCCCGGGCTGGTCGCCGCTGACAATCCCAGCGAAGGTATGAGAATGGGCTCCGCGGGCCAACCAAGCGCAATGGCATAGACAACGTTGTTCGCCTTGTTGCGAGTAAAACGAATGTCTTTTTCGCCCAGCTTATTGACGCTCTCGCCCTGAAACGAACCGGCCTTGACCATGTTGGGGCCTTCCCCGGAGATCTTCCACGGCCGCGTCTCATAGATGGCTTCGCCGTTGACCT
This sequence comes from Acidobacteriota bacterium, assembly GCA_021805025.1. GTDB lineage: Bacteria > Acidobacteriota > Terriglobia > Terriglobales > Acidobacteriaceae > Telmatobacter. The sequence continues at coordinate 4,027 of JAJZGF010000166.1, read as the reverse complement.
CCATCCACGAGGTTATGCCATCGAGCACTGCGATCTCTTTGCTGTCGATCGTTCCGTCGGGTCTTCCAGGCACATTGAGGATGAACGTGCCGTTCTTGCTCACGGTATCGATGAGCCAATGAATCACTTCTCTTGGATGTTGATAGCCGCCATACTCGCCCGGCTTCTCATACAGGAAACGCAGGTAGTGCCACGCGCCGATGCAGGTTTCGGATTGCCAGGGATACTTCATGATGTCAGCGGTCAAGCCGCGCTCATAGTCGGCAACCACTGCTTTCACAAGCCGGTCCGGAACGTCCTTGACATTCAGGACTGCATCCATCTTGCCGCCGTTCCTCTTCATGCTGTTGTTGTAGAAGTACGCGCCGATGTTCATGCCGGCCCAGCCAAGCGGAAGAAGCGAGTCGTCGAAGTAGAGAAGGTCGGGATTGTGCTGGTCAATCAGATCGCGCGTTCGGTCGTAGAAGTTCTTTACGTAGGAAGCATCCGGTAGCGCGTCGCCTGGATGTTTCACGCAGTAGAGGCGCTGCGGATCGAGCCCCTGCCACCACTGTCCCTTGCCCTGCGCTTCAGTAAGAGCGCCATCGTATGGAACGCCGGCCAGAGGTCCTGATTTGTCGGCGCCATGCGAGGGCTGAAACCACCACCAATTGCGAGCCTGATGCACAGTTACGCCGAATCGCAAACCCTGCTTTCGCGCTGCAGTGGCCCAGGTGCCGACCACATCGCGGTGCGGACCTATGGCTGAGGAATTCCAGGGGTGATGCTTCGAGTCCCAGGCGTCGAAATTGCAATGATGATTGGCGAGCGCCACGAAGATCCTCGCGCCTGCCTTTTTGTAGCGTGCGATCAACTCGTCGGGGTCCCAATTCAACAGCGTCCACTGCGCGCAAAGGTCCTTGTATCCGAAACGCGACGCCGGTCCGTAATGATCGAGGTGATACTTGTACTGCCGTTGCCCCTCGACGTAGATATTGCGTGCGTACCAGTCCCCGTCTTCCGCCACGCACTGCGGACTCCAATGAGCCCAAATCCCGAATTTCGCGTCGCGGTACCACTCCGGCGCTTCGTAATCGAGCAGCGAATCCCAGACCGGTTTGAAGGGACCATCTCCGGCAAGATTGGGAATCGGCGATTCCAGCGGCACGTCGTCCCACATACCCCCAGCGATCCGCGAGGGAGCCGGGCTATAGTTCCAGGCCGGCTGCTGCCAGTTCGCTTCGTCCAGCTTTGTCGCGACGATCTTGCCATCGCTCACCTTGTAGAAAACTCGCCTTTCCGGAGGCAAAGCGCAGAACGCGGCGTAGTCCTGGGTGTACCGGTTGAAGCCTTCCGGCAATTCGGGGTGATCGCTGGACGAGCTTTGGGCATACGACGGAATCCCCGCCGATGCGGCTGTCATGGCAAGAAACTTGCAAAAACTCCTTCGCTCCATAAGCTCCGGTTTCGCTCCTCGCAATCCTGATCAGCGCGGCCATGCGCCGGCTTTTGAGCGGAGCCGCTTTCTTCGGAGGCTGGCCCCGGCATTTCGTTATCGGGACGCGGCCGCGGGCTGAAATAGCCTCGGAGCGAAGTCTTTCAGGTCGCGCCGCCAGGTTTGCCATTCATGATCGGTGCCGGGCGATTCGTAAAAGACATGCTTCACACCTCCCGCGTCCAGCGAAGTGTGCAGGCTTTCCAATCCAGACTTCATGCGTTCAGGCTCGTTTGTGCCCACGCCGATCCACAGCAGGTGCACGCGCTTTGCGAATGCGGATGGGTCGGCCAGAGCTCCGTTGTATGCGGTCTTGACGTCGAAATTGGTGCCCGTCAGGAAAGGATTGCCCGCGCCGCTGAACCCACCGATGTAGGAAAACAGATCGAGATGATCGAACGTCACCTGAAACGTTTGCATTCCGCCCATGGAGAGTCCAGCCATGGCGCGGTGATCGCGATCGGGTATGGTGCGGAATGTCTTGTCGACAAACGGGATCAACGCCTGGGTCATGTCGTCTTCGAACGCGCCCATCCGCTCCTGCATCACTTTCATGAACTCAGGCGAACCAAACGGCTTCCCTGTCAGATCGGGAACGACATACCCGGCGCGAGTCGCATACCCATTGGCCATGACGATGATCATCGACTTAGTCTTACCGCTGGCAATCAGGTTGTCGAGGATGAAATTTGCTTTGCCTTGCCGGATCCAGCCAGTCTCATCCTCGCCTCCGCCGTGCTGGAGGTAGAGAACCGGATAGCGCGCCTTTGACGTGTCGTAATCGGGCGGCAGGTAGACGAAGGCGTCGCGCCATGTCCCGGTCACGCCGGAGTGGTACCAAATCTGGCGCACCTGGCCGTGTGGCACATCTTCAGGCAGGTAGTAATCGGCGCCTGCTTCAGGGACTTCCACGGCGCTCGCCCATTTGCTGCCGCCGAAGTAAGCCGTGCTGCCGGGATCGCTGACCTCGGCGCCATCGACGACGATTGTGTAGTAGTGGAGACCAGGCGCCATAGATTTGCTGGTGAACGTCCAGAACCCGTCCGGTTGCTTCTCCATGTCGGCTTTCTCACCGCTCCAGAAATTGACCTTCACCTTCGTCGCATCGGGCGCCTTGAAGCGAATCAGCACACGAGAGTTGCTATCGACCTGCGGAAACTGGGCGTCGAGGACGTTGGACGAAGCCGGTTTGAAATCACTCGAGCCCTGGGCAAAGCAGAGGCTCGCACTCAATAACACGATTCCGATAGTTCGCATCATGCACCTACGCAGTCGGGAAGACTTTTTCACCGTTCTGATGCTTGCAAAAAATGAACCAGCGGAATCGTATACCAGAGCGCCTCCTTAAATAAAGCGATTATTTTAGCTTGTTTCTTCCAAGTTTCCTTTATATAGTCATGTGGTTCCGCTTTTAACATCAGTGGCGCTACGTAAGATGGCGGCCGCGGAAAACAAATGGTAAACGTTTGCTAAATTGCGCAGGGGGATAAATGTTTCGCTTGGTTTTCGAGGTTCGAGGTTTACAAGGGTGTGCTTCCAAGAGGGAGTGGTGGAGTGCCGGCACTTTCCGGAAGGTTGACCTTGTCTTACGCGCGTGCGCAAGTTCGACGTCGGTGCTGCTTACTGCAGTCTTAGTGTCATCGGTGGCATTCTCTCAGCCGCATTCGATAACCGCCACCATTGACACTTCGAAGGCTGGCGCTCCCATTTCCAGAAACATCTATGGGCAGTTTCTTGAGCACGGCGGAGACATCGTGAATACCGGCGTGTGGGCTGAAATGCTGGTGGATCGCAAGTTTTTCTATCCCGTCGGCTCCAGTGCGCCCACGCCCCCAACGGTGATTGCAAACGCTGGAGGCAATCCACGGTTTCGGCGGACTCCGACGCGCTGGTGGGCGCCCGTGGGCGGCGACTCCGTCGTCACGATGGATACAACGTCGCCATACACGGGCGATCACACTCCGCTCGTTAAGCTGGACGCGAAGGAAGCGCATGGGTTGAGCGAGTCCGGGATCGCTGTTCGGAAAGGCAAGGCCTACACCGGGCGGATTGTCCTGGCGGGCAGTCCCGGCGCAGTCGTGAAGGTCGCGCTCATTTGGGGAAAGGACGCTGCTGATCGCCAAGTGATCACGATCCATCCGCTCGGATCGGCCTACAGGAAATCTCCGCTGCACTTTACCGCGGCAGCCGATAGCGACGGGGCTACGCTTGAGATCACGGGCACTGGCACGGGCTCATTCCATGTAGGGGTGGTCTCGTTGATGCCTGCGGATAACATCAACGGATTCCGCCCCGAGGTAATTGCCGCGCTCAAGCAACTGCGATTTGGCGTGCTGCGGTTTCCGGGCGGAAACTTCGTATCCGCCTACGAATGGCGCTATGCCGTTGGCGACATCGACAAGCGGCCGCCTATCTTCGATCCGGTCTGGTCGGCAGTGCAGCCAAACGATGTGGGCACCGATGAGTTTCTCGCGCTTTGCAGCCTGCTTGGCGTCGATCCCTACATCACGGTGAACGCGGGCTTCGGCGATGCGTGGTCGGCGCGCGAACTGG
>JAJZGF010000165.1 GCA_021805025.1 Acidobacteriota bacterium | reverse complement strand
GCCAGGCCGGCGACAAGTCGCTCAAGGCCTTCCTGGTCCATGGCGATGACATCTTTGTCGCCCGCCCAGGCGACGTGGTCGATCACCGGTACAAGGTGGGCACAATCCTGCCGGGCAGCGTACAGATCACTGACCTGGGCTATGACAACACGCAGACCCTCCCGCTCACGGTGAACTAGTCTGTTCACACTTCCAGGGCGTTGGCGCCGGGAGCCAATTTATTCGAGTTCAAGGAGTGAGGAGTGACGCATACCGGGTGTCTGCTAGCGACGATCGACGCAGAAATCGGGAAAATTGTTCCCGGCCCTTCGGGTTGCCGCGAAAATGGGGCCAGACGAAGCCGAGCCCGAAGGCTGTGGCGGGTCCACCGTCGAGGGCGAGAATGAAGTATGGCCCCATTTTCGCTTGCAACGCCATCCGCCCTGGCAGTGTGAACAGGCCCTGGCCGGAAGGCTCAGGGCTTTGAATTCCAACAGAGGACGATGAAAACCGCACCCATTCACCGCCGCAAGCCCGATGAAGATGGCTACCTGCTGGTGGCCGTCATCTTCATGCTCGCCATTGTCATTCTCACCCTGGCCGTCGCTGCGCCCCGCGTGCGCGCAGACCTGCAGCGTGACCGGGATTTGGAAACCATGCAACGCGGCCAGCAGTATGTGCGCGCCATCAAGCTCTACTACGCCAAATTCGGCTCCTACCCTCCCAACATCGACGCGCTGGTGAAGACCAACGAGATTCGCTTCCTGCGCAGGCGGTATCTTGACCCCACAACCGGCAAGGACGATTGGAAGCCCGTTCCCGTCGGGCAGAACAAGACGCCCATCATGGGATTCTTTGGCCAGCCCCTGGCCGGTGCGGGCTCGCCCATCGGTGGCACAGGCCCCGGCGGCGTCACCGGAGCCACCCCGGCCTCCAGTGCCTTCGGCACTTCAGACACGAGCGGCTCAGGATCTGCGCCTGGTTCCGGCGATACAGCCGGCGGACAGGCAGGGGGTTCGGGGTTCAGCCTCGGCTCCGGCGTTGGCTCGCCCGCCGGGAGTTCTGCAGGCGGCAGCACCGTCGGCAGCAGCCCTGGTGCCAGTTCACCAACGGGCAGCACCGGTGACTCATCCACCAACGCAGGTGGCAGCGCCTTTGGCGGGCAGACCTTCGGCGGCGCGGGCTTGATGGGTGTTTCCCCCATGAGCCCAAAGCAGTCCATCTATGTTTACAAGAAAAAGAACCACTACATCGAGTGGGAGTTCCTCTACAGCCCCCTGCAGGACCAGATGATGACCGGGGGCGGCAACACCGGCGCCATTGGCCAGCCTGCCGGCGGAGCCCCGACCGGAATTGGTGCGGCCGGAACTGGCACAGGCGCCCAGTCGGGCAGCGGTTTCAGCCTTGGCGGCATCTCGCCCACAACGCCGGGAGCGCCATCCTCACCCACACCGCAGCCCTCACCATCGCCGTCCCCTCAGTGAGCTTGGCAAAGGGCCTGCCGTCGCCTTTCCTACGTCCGATTCGAACCTCCGTTGCCCATGATGCTCGCTCCATCGCACAAAAGGCCTGTTTCCGCGAAAGGAAACAGGCCTTCTTCATCAAATCACGCCCGCGACATGCGCGGCTTGCCGCTGCGCGGGGAACTTTACGCGCTCGACCTTATACGCTGAAGGACGAACCGCAGCCGCAGGTCGACTTCACCTGGGGATTCTCGAACTTGAAACCGGCAGCCTCAAGCGTCTCGACATAATCCACCGTGCAGCCATTTAGATACATCAGCGAAGTGGCGTCAACAAAGACCTTCAGGTCATCAAAGCTGAAGGTTTTGTCCATCATCCCGCTCTGGTTCTCAAACGCCATGGAGTACTGGAAGCCCGAGCAGCCTCCGCCCACCACACCGATGCGCAGACCGGCGGGAATTGGATCCTGCGTCGCCATGATTTCACGCACCTTGGCGATGGCCTGGGGGGTGAGGTTCAGCGGCGCCTGCTTGGTAGCTTCCTGCGTGGGTGCAACTGCGGTTGAGGACATGTTCTCTCCCTTTGGTTGGACGCTTACGCCCAACCTTAACTCTACTGCGAGTGGTCCGCGGTTTCAAGACCCCGACTCGCTTTCGTTCCGTTGGATGCAACAGGAAGCCTGAAAGTCGCGGGGATGCCGCCCAAAAGCGGTCAGCCAACCTGAACGACGGCGTCAACTGCCTGGAATCTCCGCCCGGCCGCGTCCCTCCGTTACCTTGCCCGCGCAACAAGTGTGATTTTTGTCACCACAGGCATCTGCGTTCGGGGCTATCATGGTCAGCCGTACGGCCCCTCTACTTACGAGACCGCGGAAACCACGGCCCGCCGGTACTTGGGACCAGACAGACATTCGGAGGTGAAGTATGACGTTCGTTCCTGTGATGTGGTCAGTCTGGGCTGTGTTGGTCGTCATTTTGGCCGCACTTTACGTGTACCGTTCAAGCCTGACAAAGGACGAAGAGGATCAGATTTTCCTCGATGACTCGTTCAACCAAGAAAAGAGTGCCCAGGCCGCGATTGTGGCCAAAGTCAACAAGATACAGCCCTATGTAAGGATTTTCTTGTGGCTCGTTGGCATTTCCACAATCTTTGTGATCGGGTATTACCTGATGGATTTTGCAAGACAATTCAAATAGGGCCTGATTCTCCCGGAGGACTGCCTGGGCTGACGGTGTCAATCTGAGCTACCCCAGCCCGGCATTCCACGCGGTCCCGCTACTCGACCTCCTGGCGGGCGCGGTAGCCATCGCGCGCAATAATCTCGTACTTCAGCGGCTTGTGCTTTTCATCCTGCATCCGCAGCGGATGCCCCTCGTCGTCCACAAGCTCCACATGCAGCTTGCGATAGGTCCCGTCCTGCTTGGGATCGCTGGGGCGGTACACAAGTTCGTACTTCGAGCGTATCGCCTGGTTGATCGCCGCAAAATCGTCCGGAAGCTCGCCGACAAACCGCGGCTCAAACCACATGCCGCCCGTCAACTTGGCAAAGGTTCTCATCTGGTTGTCGGCCTGCAGGTAGTCGATATCCCTCATTTGCTGCCGAAAGCCCGGACCGCCCTCGGTCATCGCGCGAATCGCTCCGCCCGTCGAGATGCTGAAAATGGTGATATCCGGAGTGGTTCTCACCTTCTTCAAAATCTGGTCGAGTGTCAGCTTTGAAAACGTATCGCGACCCGACGCGATCAGAACAATGTACTTGTGCCCATCGATGCGGCTCAGCCGATCTTCCGCCTCTGAGAGCGCATCAAAAAGATTTCGCTCGTCAAATCCGGGAATGATCAGCGTATTAATCGCATTGAATATTTGCCGCTTGTCCTGAGTAAAATCCGTCACAACCTGGGTGTGCAGGTCAAAGGTCATCAGGGCCACATAGTCCTGCGGGCGCAGGGACTGCGCAAACGACCAGGCCGCATTCTGCATGTCATACACAAACCAGTAATTGGTAGAAGCAAACTCCACCAGCATCAGGGCCGTGATAGGCGCTTCCACCCGCTTGAAGCCGATCACTTTCTGTTCCACCCCGTTCTCATAGACGCGGAAGTTTGTCGGCTTCAGCCCCGGCACAAACTGCCCCGTCTTCTCCAGCAGAACACCCACGTCCACCGTGACCTCGGGAACGTCCACGCGCAGTGAATAGTTGTTCAGCTCAGGCGGATTCACGACCTTGGGCGCCACCGGAGCCGGAGGCGGCGTCTCCGCCGGTTTGCTCTTCTTCGGCACCGCAATCACGCCGGTGTCGCCTGTGGGTCCGCCGGCCTCCGGCGCATTCTGGTCGGAGGGCTGTTGCGCCGGCGGCTGCGTCGGAGCCTGGTTCTGTGCCTGGCCCAGGGGAGCGCTTGCGATTGACAGAAGAAGCAGAAGTACAAGAGATGAGTTCCTGCGCAAAGCAGGCAGAGACAGCCGCATGGTGACCATAACAACCTCTGTGCTGAAGACAGCATACGGGATCAACCAGAGCAGGCGGCAAGCCCGCCCGTGCCGCATTCCACCGCCATGGGGAAAGTTCTTCAGCCTGCCGAAAACGGCACTCGGACCAGCCGCGCCCTCGGTTGTACTCTTATAGACGTGAAATCGAGATCAAAGGAAGTCTGGCTTGCCGTCCTCGCTGCCGCTCTTTTAGTGGCAGCAACATCGCGGGCATGGGCCGGCGTCGGGCAAGCCGGCGACACCGTCGCCGCTCCACCCCCGTCCACGGGCGGTGTCTACCCGCTGAGCCAGGTGCATCGCGGGCTGATGGCCACCGCCTGGACTGTGTTCGAAGGGACAAAACCGGAGCCGATGCAGGTCGAGATTCTGGGCGTGCTGCACGGCGCGCGCGGTCCCGGCCATGACATGATTCTGGCGCGGCTCCGAGGGGCCAGACCGGAATACACGGGCGTCGTTGCAGGAATGAGCGGCAGCCCCGTCTATGTGGGCAACAAGCTGCTCGGCTCCCTCTCTTATCGCATCGGACAATTCAGCAAGGAGCCCATCGCAGGCATCACGCCCATCGAGCAGATGATGGAGGTTCGCAACCTGCCCATTGCAGCGCCCGCGCGCGAAGCCGGTGCCGCAGACTCCGCAACCAGCCCCTCCGGCGACGGCATGACCTTCCAGGCCATGGAAACTCCGCTGGTCATGAGCGGATTCCGCCCCGAGGCCATTGCCCTGTGGCAAAAAAAGATGGCCGGTACAGGCTTGGAGATGGTGGCCGCCGGAGGCACCGGCGAAACCTCCGCCGCCCAGCCGGAGAGCGACGCCACCGCGCGCGCCGGCATCGAACCCGGCAGCGCCGTCAGCGCACAACTGGTGCGTGGCGACCTCGAGATCTCCGCCACCTGCACGGTCACCTATGTGGACCCGAGGCAACTGCTGGCCTGTGGGCACCCCATTCTCCAGGCTGGCCCCATCTCGCTCCCCATGACCGCGACAGAGGTCGTCGCAACCCTCGCCTCGCCGCTCAATGCCTTCAAGATTGTGAATACCGGCGCAACCATCGGCGCGTTCACTGAGGATCGCGATTCCGCCATACGCGGCGTCTTCGGCGCCAAAGCGCGGATGATTCCGGTGCGCCTCGAAACCCACTCCGGAGCCACCGACAAAACACTGCACTTTGAGGTGCTCGATCTCCCCTCGCTCACGCCGCAGGCCGTCATGGTGTCTATCTACAATTCCCTGCTGCAAACCAACCTCAGCACCGCAGATACCAGCTATCATGTGACGGGCAGCATCCGCATCGACGGGCACGAACCGGCCCCGGTCGACGTCTGGGCGCCGGCCGGCGAGGCCGCTCCCGCGCAACTGCTCGCCGCCATGCAGATCGGCGAGCAGTTTGCCGACCTCTACGCCAATGGGTCCCGCCAGGGTGCGATCCAATCAATCGACCTGCAGGTCGACGCCGTTCCGCGCAACGTGCAGGTGGAGCTCGAATCCGCCCGCATCGTTTCAGGAGACATCGTTCACGCCGGCGACACCGTCCTGGTAGAAGCCACGCTGCGCCCCTGGCAGCAGCCGGCGCGCAATGTGCGCATCCCGGTTACGCTGCCCCCGCGCCTCGGACAAGGCAACCTGCGTCTGCTTGTCTCCGACGCCGCTACCCTGGACCGCGCACTCGACCCGCCCCGCTTCAACGCCGGGGCCGACGACCTGGACGCGGACCTTGCGCGCGCACGCCAGAGACATCGCGGAGACTGGATCTACGTGGCACTTTTGACTCCGGAGGCGCAGGGTGAAATCGAGGGCCACACGCTGGCCGGTATGCCACTCTCCATGGCCAATGCACTCGAACCCATGCGCGCGGCCCAAGGCACAAACCTGAACGGCGAATCGGCGCTGGTTGCCGGCCATGCGTCCGCCGGCGGCGCGCTCTCGGGCTTCAGGGTGCTCAACGTGCATATTGAATCCGGCGGCGGGTTACACTGAGTTGCAAGGGAAACGAATTCGCACTTCAAAAATCGGGCCTGCGATGCGCAATGCGGAACAGGCCTTCTGCAGCAACCAAACGAGGACCGCGATACGATGACGAGCCCTATTCAAGGACTGGCTGCTCATGCAGCGGGTGCCGAACTTTTGCCTTATCGCTATGACCCCGGAAAGCTGGGGCCACAGGAAGTCGAAATCGGTATCTCGCACTGTGGCATCTGTCATAGCGACCTTCATTTGATCGCCAACGATTGGGGAATGAGCCAGTACCCATTCATTCCCGGCCATGAGGTCATTGGGACCGTGACGGGGCTGGGCGTCGGCGTGCTCTCGCTCAAGGTGGGCCAGCGCGTGGGCCTGGGCTGGCAGTCAAACTCCTGCGGCCAGTGCGAGTGGTGCACGCGCGGCATGGAAAATATCTGCCCGGCCATGGAAGGCACCTGCCTGCACCGCAACGGCGGCTATGCCGACAGGGTGCGAGCCAATGCGCGCTTCGTGATTCCTGTTCCCGATGCCCTGCCCAGTGAACAGGCCGCGCCGCTGCTCTGCGGCGGCATCACCGTCTATACCCCGCTCCGCACGCATGGCGTTAACCCCTCATCCCGCGTGGGGGTCGTGGGCATCGGTGGACTCGGCCACATCGCCATCCAGTTTGCGCGCGTTTTCGGCGCGGAAGTAACGGCGTTCTCCACCTCCGCAACCAAGGAAGAAGAGGCCCGCGGCCTGGGCGCAACTCACTTTGTGAACTCCCGCGAGACCAAGGCGATGCGCGAGGTGGCAGGCTCGCTGGACTTTATCCTGAGCACGGTAAACGCCGATCAGGACTGGAACCTTTACATCCAGGCGCTCCGCCCCACCGGCACACTTTGCGTGGTCGGCGTGCCGCCGTCGCCCATGGAGATTCCCGCCTTTCCACTGATTGCGGGCGTGCGCTCTGTCACAGGCAACCCCATCGGCAGTCCCTATCAGTTGCGCGAAATGCTCGATGTGGCCGCGCGGCATAGCGTCCGGGCCATGACCGAGACCTTCCCAATGGCCAAAGCCAATGAGGCCATTGGAAAGGTAAAGAAGAACAGGGTGCGCTATCGCGCCGTGTTGGCTAACTGACCCTGCGAGGCCTGCGCCAGCGCACCTCAGCACTCTGTGAGACTGGATGATGACCGGCGTGCGCATGGACAAATGGCTCTGGGCGGCGCGCTTCTTCAAGACGCGCGCTCTCGCGTCCAAAGCCTGCGACCTGGGCCGGATACTCTCCAACAACGTCGAGGCAAAGCCCGCACGGGAGGTCCGCGTGGGAGACATGTTGCATGTCCGCAACGAGGGCGGCGAATTCGAAATTGAAGTACTCGCGCTCAGTGAGATGCGCGGCCCCGCCGCCATCGCGCACACTCTTTATCGCGAAACCGAAGCCAGCCAGGCCGCGCGCATCCGCGTTGCTGAAGAACGCAAAGCCATGCAGCAATACGCGCCGATGCCCGAGCGCAGGCCCGGCAAACGCGACCGCCGCCGCATTATCCAGTTCCGCAGCGGCGTCTGAGCAGCACATGCACACGCCCGCGGCAGGCCGCGCAACATGGGCCGTCTCTAGTAGACTCAACGGCAGAATGTGTCCTTTTCTGCGCCCTCTCTGCCGTCTTGTTTTGTCCGCCGCTGTTGCCCCCTTTGTCACCTTCTTCATCGCGGCAACTGTCACTTCGCTTCCTGCGCAGCAAACCCGCCTCTGGACCCAGTCGCGCTTTGAAGAGTTTGAAAAGGGCACGCCGCAAGGCGTCGCCATCGGCAGCGATGGACAGTTGCGCGCGGGGCCGGCCCTGCGCGAAATACTCACCACGCCCTCGACCTTCGTCTGGTCCGTCGCCGTGGACACAAGCGGAACGGCATACCTCGGCACCACCGCGCCCGCCACCGTGCTTCGCGTAGACGCGAGCGGCAAGGCATTCACGCTCTTTGAGACCAAAGACGTGAGCGTTCAGGTCGTGCGCCTCGGCCCCGACGGCTCACTCTATGCAGCTACGTTGCCCGGCGGCAAGGTCTACAAACTCAATCCCGCCGC
>JAJZGF010000164.1 GCA_021805025.1 Acidobacteriota bacterium | reverse complement strand
AGTGTTGAACGTCGAGTCGGAGGTGGCGAAGTGGATATTGAGCTGCCCCGCGCTCGACGAGACGTCGGTTGCAGCCATGGCAGCCTTCTCTGAATCCGAACCGCTCATCTTTTTGTACGCTACAGCGGCATTCAGCAGCGAAGAGACGGTCGCGGCCGCGAACAGGTCGCCGGTGGATACCGTCAGATCGAAGACCACGCCGTGCTGGAAGTTCATCGAATACCAGGATGCAATCAGCCGCTTGCGAACCGAGTCATAGTCGGTCATGGAACCGGCCTGGCCCAGCAGTTGCTTCATCATGGTCTGGGTGCCCTTCTGGTCAAGAATGCTCCACAAAGGCTCGGAGTCAACCGACCGCATCGCATCCATCATTGAGCCGTTGGTGAGCAGGCTGCCGGTGATGCCATCGCGCGCGTCCAGGCTCTGTTTTACGGCCTCATTGCTGCCGAAGACCATCGTCGACGGATCGACAAAACAGAGCACCATCCCGGTCTTGCCCATGGGATAAATCTTGTTGCTGCGGATCAGCTTTGGCTTGACCCTTTGCTTGCGAAAGTTGGCCATGATGTCGTCGACAGCAAACTGCCCCTGAGCAATGCCGACGGTCTCCACCTGATCCGTTGCTCCGCTGGGCCGGAAGAGCGCGAACGCAAGATCCTCCACGTCGTGGTTCTCATTCAGCCCGGACTTGGAAAGCGCCTCGTCAAACTGTTTCAAATCAGGCGGCATCACCTTGTCGCGCAGCTGCATGGCGGCATCGGAGTTCTGCATGGCTCTGTAGTCGATTGCCACAAGCTGCTGCACATCATGCGGAATGGCTCCGCGAGCGTCGCCTGACAACTGCGCCGCTGTGGCGGGGATGGTCATCGCGAGAAAAGCTGCGGAAACCGAAAAGCAAAACATTTTGTCAAACAAGTCATTCCTCCTGGAATGCATCTGCCTTCGCGGCTCAAGGGCTGCGCCGGTGGAGGCCGACAGCCTGGGCGCAAGGGGCGAACGATGCGCGCAATTCGATCTCTCAAATCGTCTCAAGACTCGCTACTGCCCGGATTTCGCCAGTCTCCATTGTACCCAACACGCTCTTCCAACGGATTTCTGAACTCGTTCCGGCTACGCCGGACCCGGCCATTGGAGCGGCGCTTCGAGTCTTCGTTCGAGAACTTTCATCTCGGGATCAAACTCAACCAATTGACGCATCCACTCGCCTTCGCGCTCGCAGGCCGCGTCAGGCACCAGTCCAATGACCTCACCCTCCACCAGCGCGGCCTTATGGCGCTCCGCCAGCCGGGAGACCGCAGTGTAGACCTTTGACACGGGAGTGGCCTCAAAGTCGGTGATGCTCAATGAAAGCTGGGCGCGTCCGTGGGACAGAAGGCCCATGGCCTTGACAGACTTGAGCCCGCCCGCCGAGGCGCGGACCTCGCGTGCGATGGCCCGCACCACGGCCAGGTCTGAAGAGTCAAAATAGACGTTGTATTCCACGAGGAATTTTCGTGCGCCGACGGCGCATGCTCCCGCGGTCGGATGCAGGCTGGGGCCGCCGAGGTCGGGCCGGCGGGCTACCTCCTTGCGTACCGCGTCGCGCAACTCCTCAAACTGGCCGCGCCGCACGTCTTCCAGGTTGACGCGATCAGGGCGCGAGGCTGCGGCCTCATAGAAGTAGACCGGCACGCCGAAGCGCTGCCATATCTCGGCTCCCGCCTGACGCGCCAGCAGAACGCATTGCTCCAGCTTGATTCCGGAGACGGGGACAAATGGAATGACGTCGGCTGCTCCGATGCGCGGATGCACACCCTCCTGGGTGGTCAGGTTGATGAGCTCAGCCGCTTTGCCGGCACCGCGCACAGCGGATTCCACGACGGCAGCCGGCGCGCCGGCTATGGTAACCACCGACCGATTGTGATCCGCATCCATCGACCAGTCGAGCAGATGCACGCCATCCACCCGCATTGCAGCGATGATGGCCTCCACGCGCCGCGCATCCCTGCCCTCGGAGAAGTTGGGAACGCATTCGACAACCGCGCCCTTCATGGCTGCTCCCTTGGGCTACCGCCAGAACGTGTAGCCCACCTGAACCTGGATGCTGGCGTTCACGCCAGGGTTACGATCTCCGAGTGAAGCAGAGGAGATGTGCACGGCATTGACGCCCAGGTCGACGGATCGGCCGGGACGCAAAAAATAATGCACTCCAACGCCGCCTTGCGGAGTGAAATTGAAGACCGAGGTTCCGCCGGGGGTGCCGTGCGGGACAAGCTGGTCGGGGGGAAACTTGTGCGTAGTGTAAATGAGACCGCCCGCCGCCTGAAACCAGGGCTGAATGCGCCGGGAATGGGTGAGAAAGTTCCAGCGAAAGATAACCGGCGTGATGCTCACGCCAGTGTAGGTTCCGCCGCCCACCTGGGCCTGATACGGCTGCCCCTGGTAGGTGAAGTTCTGAATGTGCGGCGCCGGTGTGTAAGCCTGCCAGAACGGAATCAGGTTGCCGGCGAGCTCGAACTGGCCCGAGAAGACCCCTGCGTGCAGCACGGGGGTGAGCACTTTACCAAGCTGCACGCCGGTAAAGAAAAACTTGAACGTGTCTCGATCGCCCACGCCAGTGCCCCAGTTCACAAAAGGGCCATATTCCCAACTGCGGTGGTCGCGCACCTGGGCCACAGGATTAGGCACCGCCGCATCCGCGGGTTGTGTCCCGCCGCTGATAGAAGATTGCGCCAGTGCCTGCCCGACCGGGAGGAGAAGACAAAAAAAGATCGCCGACTTCCGAATCAAAGGACTTCCCTTCTGCATGGTGAACTAGTGGATTCCATAAAAAGGCCGCCACAACCGGGCGGCCCTTGCAAATGCCCGTTTTGAACTGGATCAGCCTGCGACTTGCTCCATCTGCTCTGCGTCCATGTCGAAATTTGAATAGACATTCTGGGTGTCGTCGAAGTCCTCGAGCGCCTCCAGCAGCCGCACCATCTGGCCTGCTGCCGGACCTTCGAGCTTCGTGTAGGTCGAGGCGATCATGGTAACTTCGCTCATCACGGTGGGAATACCCGCGGCCTTCACCGCGCCCAGGACCGCTTCATACGCGGAGGGGTCGGTAATGATCTCCCAGGTGTCGCCTTCGTCATTCAGGTCTTCGCCGCCATGCTCGAGGACGATGTCCATGAGCTTCTCTTCCGTAGCAGCGGACTTTTCGACTGCGATGATGCCCTTCTTGGAGAACATGAAGCGGACCGACCCGGACTCGCCGAGGTTGCCGCCGTTCTTTGAGAAGGCATGGCGAATCTCGCTTACGGTGCGATTGCGGTTGTCCGTCAGCACTTCAACAATGATGGCGACGCCGCCTGGACCGTAGCCCTCGAAAGTGATCTCCTCGTAATTCACGCCTTCAAGCTCACCGGTGCCGCGCTGGATGGCGCGCTTGATGTTTTCGGCCGGCATATTTTCAGCCTTGGCTGCCAGGACGGCGGTGCGCAACCGGGGGTTGCCGTCAGGATCGCCACCGCCGCCTTTGGCAGCGATCGTGATTTCCTTGATCAGGCGGGTGAATATCTTGCCGCGCTTGGCGTCGAGCGCGCCCTTCTTATGCTTGATTGTGGCCCATTTCGAGTGGCCGGACATGTGAACCTCAGTCGGGTTGAAAATACTGGTGCTTGAGACGCACCTGACCTTGTGAGTATATCACCGGCGGGGATTGCGCCGGAACGGCGCGGAGCAGCCACAGAAAGCCGGGAAAAGGCCCTTTGCGGCGGCAGAAGCGAGGTCGCGATGGGCGCTTCCCATTCCCGCATTCGCGCATCTAAAGTGGAGGCAGTCGAAGATTGCACGCAAGAACTGTTCCCCTCCATCTCCAACCTGATTAGGAGCCGGTTTGAAAACCATCCTTCCTGTCCTTCTGCTGATGGGCGCGGCCCTGAGTCTGGCTCGTGCCCAGGATAATTACGAGATTCAGGTCTATCCCTCCGAAACCATGGACCCCGGCGTGCTCCTGGTCGAACTTCATAGCAACTACACGGTGGAAGGCAGCACGACCGGTCAATTCGGCATGTTGCCCACGCAAGGCCAGGAACATGAGACGGTCGAGTTCACGCAGGGCATCAACGACTGGTCGGAGGTGGGCTTCTACGTTTTCACCGAAGAAAAGAACGGAACCGGGGTGCAGTGGGTGGGCGACCATATCCGGCCGCGTGTGCGCATTCCAGCATCATGGCACTGGCCGGTGGGCGTAAGCGTCTCCAACGAGATCGGCTATGCACGCGCAGCGTACGCCAATCCCACCTGGGCGTGGCAGATCATGCCCATAGTCGACCAGACAATCGGGAAATGGTATTGGTCGGCGAACACCACGATGGACTGGGGCATTCATCCGACCGGTCTGCCGCCTGGGACCTCAGCCGCGCAGCGGCAGTACTATTACCGGGTGGTGTCGCCGCGCGGCCTCACCTTCGGCCCGGCGGCCACCATGACCTACCAGCCCTCCAAGATCATCAACTTTGGCGTTGAGTATTACGGGTACTGGGGCGAGTTCGGCCACTTTCTGAGCCTGCACAACCAGCAGCACCAGATCTTCCCGGTTGTGAATCTATTTGTTTCGCCCAAGTGGGAGATCAACTTTGGCGCCGGCTGGGGAGCCACAGCATCCACCGACCATCTGATCGTCAAAGTGATTGTGGGGCGCTACTTCAATTGGGGCCACAAGAAGTAGCGGTGCAGAGGAATGCTGTTGCTATACCTTGCGCTGCGAGGTATTATGGCTTCGGTGCCGGCACGCGAAACCAATCCGAGCTTCATGAATGGCGTTCCCGAGCTTCTTATCCTCAGCCTGCTGAGGCAGGAAGAGATGTACGGCTACGAGATTGTACAAGCCATCAGCAGCCGCAGTGGCACAGTGATTACCGCAGGTGAAGGCGTAGTCTACCCGGTGCTGCACGCGTTGGAGCGAGATGGCGCACTACGCTCACGACGCAAGACCGTGAATGGCCGGAGCCGTATTTACTATTCCGTAACTCCTGGCGGCGCGCGCCGCCTGACACATCTTTCCGAGACGTGGACCCAGCTCGCAGCGGCCATCCAAACGATGCTGCAGGGAGGACGACATGGCGAAGCCCTTCGATGAACTTCAGGAACGGCTGTTGCAGGCGGGTGTTGCACCGCGGCATGTGAAACGCTACATCGCCGAACTCGCCGACCATCTGGCCGATCTGACGGCAGAAGAGAAACGCGCAGGTCGAAGCCGTGAAGAAGCCGAGTCCTCAGCGCTGGCGCGGCTCGGCAGCATGGAAGATTTGGTCAATGCGATGACCGGGCAGAGGCAGTTCAAGGCGTGGTGCGTGCGCGCTCCCTGGGCCTTCTTCGGCCTGGGGCCGCTCTTGTATCTGGCTGGCGCATGGATGGCAGCCATCTTCATTCTGTGGTCGGGATGGCGGATCCTTCTGCCCGGAGTCGATACGCCCTTCGGCGTGCGGGAATTTGGGCTCGCAAGCCTCTATTTCCAACTGGGACGGGCCATCTATTTCACCGCGCCCTTATTCGTTGGTTGGGGTATCGTACTTATCGCAGCCCGTCAGAGGTTACGGGCACTTTGGCCGCCGGTTGGCCTGCTGCTGAACGCGTGGGTGAGCGGCACGGCACATATCCACGCAAGCCGGACTGGCGTACCCGGCGGTCTTGGGCATATCAGCTTGAGCTTCGCCTCTGGCACGTCTCCGAGGGACGTCACAGGCAGCCTCGTTCATGTACTGGTGATTCTTACGTTAACGGCGCTGCCTTACTTTCTATGGAAAGTTCAACAGGCTCATGCCGTCTCCGATTAGCCAAGCAGGGATGCCTTCAGAAGGGAACGACGGGGGCCCAAACACGGCCGTCGATGAACCGGCTCCGTTCTACCCCACCAGCTCAAAGGCGCGAATCGCTTCCTTGCGCACGGTGAGGCGCTCGATCAGGTCGTAGCGCACCTCGTAGCCGCGGCCGGGCGTGTCGGGAATCTCGATCTCGCCCTGTGGCGTGACGGTGACCTCGGTTTCGATGATGTCCTCTTTCCAGTAACGGGCCGAGGCCGACACATCGCCGGGCAGCGTGAAATTCTCCAGCGTGGAGAGCGCGATGTTGTGCGCACGGCCGATGCCCGACTCCAACATGCCGCCGCACCAGACCGGGATGCCGCGCTCCTGCGCCGCATTGTGGACGGCGATGGCCTCTGAGAAACCGCCGACGCGGCCCAGTTTGATGTTGATGATCTTGCAGGACTCCATTTCTGCGGCAGCCAGTGCGTCGCGCCGGTTGCGAATGGACTCATCGAGACAGATGGGCGTGTTGAGCCGCTTCTGCAGCATGGAGTGGTAATAGAAGTCGTCGTGCCAGAGCGGTTGCTCGATCATCAGCAGGTCAAAAGCATCAAAGGTGACCAGGTGGTCGGCGTCGCGCAGGCGGTAGGCGGAGTTGGCGTCGCAGCTGAGCGTCACAGCCGGCCAGCGGCTGCGCACCTTATCAAGCACTTCGACATCCCAGCCTGGTTTGCATTTGAGCTTGATGCGCTGGTAGCCGGCGGCCAGTTCCTTCTCGATAATGCCAAACAACTCGGGAATGGAGGACTGAATGCCGAGTGAGACGCCGCAGGCAATCCGGTCGCGCACCCCACCCAGAATTTGAAAAAGCGGAAGCCCTTCGCGTTGCGCTTCCAGGTCCCAGATGGCGTTTTCCAGTGTGGCCTTCGCCATGCGATTGCCACGAACCCGGCGGAAGATTCGCGGGCAGTCGCCGCCATGCTCGGGCGATTCGGCGGCAAGCATGGGGCCCAGTTCGTGGAGCAGAATCTGCCAGGCGGTGTCGGTGGACTCGCCGGAGAAATAGGGATGCTCACCGGCGGTACACTCACCCCAGCCGGTCAATCCCTCGGAGCGCACCTCGGCCAGAAGAATCCTGCGGTCACGCGTGACGCCAAAGCTGGTTTCAAAGGGCCGAACGAGCGGAAGATGAAGCTCGCGAAGAATGATTCCGTCAATTTTCATAGGACTTGTGTTCCTTTGCTGGGGAAACCGAGCTCGAAGACTCCGTTGCCTTCTGCATCCCGGACAAAACCGAGTACAGCCAACCCTTTTGAAAATGCGTTCTGAAACCGCTTTCGATTTTCCAGCTGCACAGCCTGGGCGCGATCCTTATCTGCTTCCGATGTCTTCCAGTCGTAGATGGCGGCGGGGACCGCGATGCGCTCTACGATCTCGTAAACAACCCTGGTGCGACCCTCAAGAATCGCCGTGACCCGCGGCGAATCCAGCTCCCACTCGGCCACAAGACGATCCGTGGGCAAACCCCCTTGCAGTCGAGATGAGGATACACCATAGAAATTCACGCAGTATGAGCAAACCGTTACACCCAGCTTGTGGATATTCAGGTGGGAATTGCCAATTTCAAGCGGGTCAAACGTCCACTCCATGTGGCGCAGGCCGCGGCCCAGCGCCTCACGCCGTTGTGCCAGCTTGAGTTGTGCGCCAATGCCGCGATTGCGCCATGGCTTTCGCACGGCCAGCATGTGCGAGTGCAAATACGGCTGAGGCACAGCGCCCCCGGTTTTGACTCCGGGGAAAGACATGGCGAAACCGATCAGTGACTCCGACCCTCCGTTGTCCGGTCCGCCGGGCAAACCGGTATCGAAGGCGCCTACGATCTGGCCGCCGATCTTCTTAGCGACGACGAAGGCTTTGCGTGGAATCACATCGCTTTGGTCGTAGCTCCAGGTCTCGATCTGGAGCCTGACGCAGGCATCGAATTCGTCGGACCCGATGCAATCGCGGATGAGAATCATGGCTGCGTCTCCGGTGCGAACGAAGGGGCGGCGGCGAGGGCGCGCTTGGCATGCGCCCAAAGTGCTTCCAACTCGTCGGCCGAAAGCTCTTCCAGCGGCCGCGCGGAGGTTTGCTCCATCTTCCGGAAGCGCTGACGAAAGCGCAGATTGCAGCCGCGCAGAGCCATCTCGGCATCTACGCCGAGGTGACGGCCCAGGTTTACCACGGTGAAAAGCAGATCGCCCAGCTCGGACTCCACAGCGGCTTTGCGAGCC
>JAJZGF010000028.1 GCA_021805025.1 Acidobacteriota bacterium | reverse complement strand
CATAACGACAGTGCCCGGCCAGGATCGAGAGAAACCAGGTACCCAGCACATCCGCTACCTCGCTGGCGTTGTTGCTGGAGTAATGGAGCGGGCAGGTGCGCACCCACTCCTGGTAGACGCCGCTGGTGGCGAGAAACTCGGCGAAAAACGCCAACTGCGCCTGCGCCGTGGCCGAGGCCTCCGGTTCCCAGTTGACCTCGATGCGTCCGCCCGGCGTCTGAACCATCACCGGCTCCATCCCTGCCTCCGCCTCCGGCCGCACCACCAATCCACGCTCATCACTCCCGCCACGTTCACCCATCGGGTGATGACCCCCTGTTAACCAAGATGATCTCAGTCTAGCGGTTAGCGGGAAATGAGCGGTTCAACTGCCGGATAGAGGATAAAAGCCGCATCTTGCGTTAGAATCATATTCTTTGAAAGCACTTTCATCCCTTGAAATGCACTGCAACTGCACACTTGCTATCATCTAAAAAGGCAGTACCGCTCTCCGGGCGCTTCCGCCAAGGTCTTCCTGCATCCCTATGACTCCCGTCTCCCAGGCCGCCATAGCGGCTCAAATCGCCGCACACCCCGAACACCACACGCACGCGCACATCCATGCGCCCCGGCCCGGCACCACGGCCACCCTCATCCACGACCTGCGCGAGCTCTTCAAGGTTCGCGTCACCGGGTTGGTCCTCGTCACCGGCTGGGCGGGCTTCTACCTCGGCTCCATGCAGTCCGGCATCTCCAGCGTGCAGCGCGGCCTGCTGGATACCCTCTTCGGCATCGGGCTGGTTTCGGCCGGCTCCGGGGCGCTGAATCAGGCCCTCGAGCGCAGCACGGACGGCCTGATGAAGCGCACCGCAGACCGCCCGCTCCCCAGCGGGCGCATCTCGCTCACCCAGGGTATTCTTGCCGGAATCTCTGCGCTGGCCCTCGGCTCCTGGTGGCTCCTGCTCCACACCAATCTGCTCACCGTCGCGCTCGCCCTGCTCACAGCCTTTACCTACGTCGCCGTTTACACGCCGCTCAAGCGCGTCACCACCCTGGCCACCTTCATCGGCGCATTCCCCGGAGCGATGGGCCCCATGCTCGGCTGGACCGCCGCCCGCGGACGCATCGAATGGCCCGCCGTCGCACTCTTCGCCATCCTCTTCGTCTGGCAGTTCCCGCACTTCATGGCCATCTCTTGGATGTATCGCGAGGACTACGCCCGCGCAGGCATTCGCATGTTGCCCGTCGTACAGCCGGACGGCTGGACTACAGTCGTCGAGGCCCTCTTCTACGCCGTCCTCATGATTCCTGTCAGTCTTGCGCCCTGGCGCCTCGGCATGGCCGGCATTCCTTACGCTGTCATCGCCACCGCTCTCGGCATCTTCTACCTCGCCTATACCATTCGCTTCACCCGCATCCTGCGCGACATCCCGCCCGAGGAAAGCCGCATGGTCGCACGCGATCTGCTCAAGGTCAGCGTCATCTACCTGCCCCTGCTGCTCACCACGCTGATGCTTGCCGCCATCGCAAGGCACTGAGGAACCATGACCACCACCGCCCCTGCATCCAGCTCAAGCACCGGCGCCGCGATCGCCGCCATCCTCGCCATCAGCGCGGCGGCCACCCTCTTTCTCTTCTGGCTCATCTACATTCATCCAGCAGCCGACGCCGCCAGCGCCCGCTTCGCCTTTCTACCCGCGTTGAACGCATTGCTCAACGGCCTCAGTGCGACCGCCCTGCTCATCGGCTACATCTTCATACGCGCCCGCCGCATCACCGCCCATCGTGCCTCCATGATGACGGCCTTCGGCTTTTCCACACTTTTCCTTGTCAGCTACATCCTTCACCATGCCTTGCACGGCGACGTGCGCTATCCTCTCCACGCCGCCTGGCGCTCCATCTACCTGCCCCTGCTGGCCAGTCACATCCTCCTCGCCATCGTGGCCCTGCCTCTGGTGCTGGTCACCTTCTTCTTCTCGCTCTCGGGCCGCATTCCGCAGCACCGCAAAGTCGCCCGCTGGACTTTCCCGCTCTGGCTCTATGTCTCCGTCACCGGAGTCATCACCTACGTCATGCTCCGACTGGCGCAAGGATAGAAACCCACCATGCCCGTTTCCCCACGGACCTCTATGCCCGACGACGGCACCCGCCAGCTCCTCCAGTGGGGCGGCTCCATGGTCGGCGTCGGCCTGCTGGCAGGCTTTCTGCTGCTGGCCGTCCTCGGCGGTTTCACGCGCGCCGGCGCCACCACCAATACTGGCTGGTTCGCCCTCATCGTCGCCCTCATGTGCATCCCCTTCGGCGGCCTTCTGCTCACTCTCGGCGTAGCCAAGTGGCTGCGCAACCGCTCCATCGCCAGGCGCGGTTGACAGTTCGCCCTGCTCTGCTTTCCAATCCATTCCATCCATCACGTGCGTTCGTCGCAATTTGCGATACACTGCGGTCCCACGGCAACCTTGCCGCAAGGAGCAGCATCCGCACCCATCGCCACGACGACGCCCCGGAGGTTCCATGAAAGTTACCGACACCATCGCCACCGTGCTCAAGCACAAGGGCCAGAACATCGTCCTCTCCATCGCCCCCGATCAGACCGTCTACGAGGCCCTCGAACTCATGGCCCGCCACGACATCGGCGCTCTGCTCGTCCTCTCCAGCGACCGCCTCGTCGGCATACTTTCTGAGCGCGACTACGCCCGCAAAGGCGTCCTCATGGGCCATCTGTCCAGGGAGACGCGCGTCCGCGAAATCATGACCAGCCCCGTCACCTTCGTCACGCCCGTGCAAACCGTGGACGAGTGCCTGGCCTTGATGACCCAGCACCACTTCCGCCACCTCCCCGTTGTGCTGCAGGAAAAGGTGATCGGCCTGGTCTCCATCGGCGATCTCGTCAAGTGGGTCATTTCCGGGCAGGCGCATGCCATTGAGGCCCTCGAGGGCTACATCACGGGAGGCTATCCCGGCTAGCGGACGCGCCCGCCGCGCCACCCTGGAATGTAAACGATAGCGAGGCTCCGCGCGCTCAACCCAGAAAGGCCCTGCGCAGAGCTTTGCCGGAAGACTGCCAGCGCCGCACAATCTCATACACAATTGCTGTCACATAGGTCACTGCAACCCACACGCACACCGCCTCCACCGGCAGGCGGCTCCACGCCGTGATCCTGATTCCGATCATCTCCGCATCCTGATAGCCCCACCATCCGTAAGGAACCCCGAGTGTCGCCTCCCACAGCAGGCTGGTCAACAGGATGATGAAGAGCGTCAGCGAGAACGCACGCCAGTTGATCACCGGCATCGCGCTCGGCAGCAGCGCCGCCGAAGGCCCCACTGCCGAGACCACCAAAAATGTGAAATAGCCTGGAAATCCCGGCGCCGGAACCATGCACCTGCGACACACAATTGCTGCCGCGATCAGCACCGCGGCCCACACCAGTGACTGCGGATGAAACCGCAGAAGCCGCTCGAAATTCATCCGTTCCCCGGCGTCCACCGGCACGCTGTAGGCATTCAGCCAATACTCATCGAGCCAGATGTAGATCAATAAGACCGCGACAAAACCCGTGAAATAGAAGATGTATTCCTCCACCGGAACACCGCCGCCCAGTGCAGGCGCGCGCACCCGCAGAGTCGCTTCCGGGTTGGAAAAGGTAAGAAATGTCCGCGCAAAGAAGAAATCGAGAATCACTCCCGTCGGAAACAAAATCGCAACCGTCCGGATAAATGACTTCTTTGAGACTTTGAGCCCTTCCCGCGGAATGAACCACAAACCGATGACCAGAATCGGCACAATGAACAGAAGCAGGCTCACCGTGTAGCCGTAAGGAGAAGGGTCGGGCGTCTTCAACGCCATCTGCGGAGAAACCCGCACCGTCCGCAGCGTAAGCGCCGCGGGCAAGGCCAGCATCGCCAGGATTGCGGCAATCAGCAGAAAGTTGGAGCGCGGAGAGCCGGGACCTGAAGCAGCTTCCATCGTCGATCCTCCATCCATGCACCGCCGATGCGGATCGAAGGAACTATACCACCGGAACAAGGCCCGCGAGCATCCCTGCTCGCCCGCTCCCAGCGTCGCCGCCGTTCCGCCCGTCCAGCCGGCCACGCTTGCATCGGATCTGTGCGTCCCTCTCTCCACGCATACATGCAGCGATTCGAACGCAACTGCGCTTCAACGCGCAATTTGCTCCCCGCACAAAAACCCTGCCTAAAGCGTGCGCTTGAACAGCGGCGTCGCGATCAGAAGCGTTCCAATACCAAAGGTGAACAGGAAAAGCAGATCGTATTGGATGGCGACAAAGCCCCCATCCTTCAGCAGAATCGCCTTGAAGCCGTGAATTGCATAGGTAAACGGATCGACGACCGCAATCGCTCGCAACCATGGAGGAAATGCAGCAATGGGATA
The DNA here is from genome assembly GCA_021805025.1 of Acidobacteriota bacterium. GTDB lineage: Bacteria > Acidobacteriota > Terriglobia > Terriglobales > Acidobacteriaceae > Telmatobacter. The sequence goes on along the minus strand of JAJZGF010000028.1, from coordinate 27,238 downwards.
GATCGCGCCCGAGGGGAAGAACAGCAGCGTATTCAGCACGCCAAACATCGCCCTCGGCACCAGCGGATCATCCACACGCACCATCATCAGAAACATCATTCCGTTGAATGCGATCGACGTGCCCAGAATCAGCGCAAACAATTGCACCAGCGCCATGGGATGGAAGATGACGCCGAGCCCCGCCATCAGCGAGCCGATAACGGTGAGGGAAATGCCCGCGAGCACCGCCTTGATGGCTCCGGCGATGTTCAATCCCATGACCAGTTCCAGCTTGCTGATCGGCGTCACCAGATAGCCCTCATGCACGCCCCGTGCCTTGTCGTCGATGTACAACATGCCGCCGCCAATCATCACGGAGATGTACATGGCCAGCGCAATTGACCCTGACAGCAGGTACTTCATGTACTCCACAAACGGATACAGCTCCACAATATCGAGCGCAATGTTGTTCACGATGCGCGGTTGAATCACCGGCTGGTTCATCGCATCCACCAGCGACTGCATCTCGCCCTCAATGCTGCCGCTCATGAACTGATCGGAGTTGTCGACAACAAGCCCGAGGCGCGGCGCATCCTGCGCATACACGCGCCGGGAATACTGCGCGGGGATGATGACGGCCGCATCCACCTTGCCTGTGCGCACATCGTCCCGCGCCTGGTTCTCGTTCTGATAATCGATGGTGGTAAAGGTTGCGATATTCACGGCAACCGAGTCAAACGCCTCGCGCACCTTCACCGCCTGCGGCCCATGATCGTAGTCCACCACCGCCACGCGCGCTCCGCGAATCTTGCCCCCGAACGCATTGCCCAGAATCACCAGCTGCACCAGCGGCAACATCATCGACATAATCATCAGCACCGGCGAGCGAAAGAACTTGCGCATCTCCCGCTCCACAATGGCCAGCATTCGGTTCATGGTTGCGCTCCCGGCCGCGGCGGCATGGTAAAGACGGCCTTCACCTGCTCATCGCGCAGTTGGCGTCCCGTGTAGTGCACAAACACATCGTCCAGCGAAGTGTTCTGCACGCTCAACGCGGTCAACTGCTCGTTCAGTGACGCCGCCAGTTCCACCAGTTGCGTCGTGGTTTGCGAGCCGTTCGAGGTCAGCACGCGATAGACACCGGCCGATTGCGACTGAACCTCCGTCACGCCGGTGAGTTTCTGCAGCCGTCCCTGCCACTCGGAATCCTCGCGATTGAACTGTACCTCCACCACGTTGGATCCCGGCACGCTCTGCTTCAGTTCCACCGGCGTGCCCAGCGCCACCAGCGTGCCATGATCCACAATCGCAATGCGGTCGCAGAGCCGGTCTGCCTCTTCCATGTAATGCGTGGTCACCAGCATCGTCAGGTTGCGCGTCTTTTTCAGGTGGTTCAGCATCTCCCACACCGCAATGCGCGACACCGGATCGAGTCCCGTGGTGGGCTCATCCAGAAAAAAGATGCGCGGATCGTGCACCAGACCCCGCGCGATCTCTAACCGGCGCCGCATCCCGCCAGAGAGCGTCTTCGTCTGCGCGCCCCGCCACTTCAGCAGATCCACGGCTTCCAGAACCTCTGTGATGTTCCGCTCCCGTTCGGCGCGCGGCACCGAGTAGAGCTTGGCGTAGATGCTCAGGTTCTCTTCTACCGTGAGATCCTGATCGCTGGTCAATGCCTGGGGAATGACGCCAATCATGCGGCGCACCGCATCTGAATCCTTCATGACGTCATAGCCCCCCACCAGGGCACGCCCGCTCGTCACCGGAATCAGCGTCGTCATCATGCGGATCAGCGTGCTTTTTCCCGCGCCGTTCGGGCCCAGCAGCCCGAATATCTCCCCTTCTTCCACGGCAAAGCTCACGCCTTTCACCGCCTCAAAGTCGCCATAGCGCTTGACGATGTTCTCCACTGCAATCGCTGCAGACGCAGCAGCGCCGGCTTTCCCGCTCAAAGCGGATGCGGAAACCGCAGTCATGGTTTCACCAGCTTGCTCTTGGGTATGTAGACCTCGGCAATCATCCCCGGCACAAAGCGCTCGCCTTCATTCGGAATCAGCAGTTTGATCTGCACCGTCTTGATGTCCCGCTTGCGACCGCCGTTGATATCCCGCTGCGTTGCAAAGTCCGCTTCAGCGGATTTGACGATCACCTTGCCCTGCACAGCAGCCCCTGATGGCATTACCACGCGCAGCGAGTCGCCCAGTTGCACGGCGTCTGCCTCGGTCTCGGGCAGCGGAGCGTAAACCCAGGTCTGCGATAGATCCATAATGGTGGCAATCGTGCCGCCCGCCGGCAGCACTTCGCCCTGCCGCGCCGCCAGCACATTCACCTGCCCCGTCACCGGCGCGTAGACCTTGGCATAGCCCAGTTCCACGGCAGCCTGATCCGCCAGCGCCTTGGCGTTTTCCACCTGGCCGCGCGTCGAGTCCACCGTACGCTGCGAGACCAGCGCCAGCAGCTCATGCGCACGCGCCTGCTTCAGCGCGGCTTCAGCAGCGGCCACGTTGTGCTGTGCCGCCTCAACGGCGGCGGCATCCGCCTGCAGGCTCGTCACCGCATCGTCCTTGGACTGCTCGCTCATGATGCCCTGTTTCGCCAGCGCCACAATGCGCGTCGTGTCGGCCTGCTGGTGCGCCAGGTTCGCCTGTGCCTGCGCAAGCGCGGCAGCAGACGCGCGAAGTTGCGCAGCGGCGTTGATCGCCGCGCTGGATACCTCGCCCGCGTTCTGCCGCTGCGTTTCCACCGTCTCGCCCAGCTTCCATTGGCTGCTGTCTACCGTGGCCTCGGCTGCGCGACGCGCCGCCGCCAGATCGTCACTCTCCACAATGGCCACCAACTGCCCGGCCTGTACACGCTGCCCCTCGTCCACAGAAAGCGTCTGAATCCGCCCCGGTATCTTCGCGCTCACCATAACTTCGTTTGCATCCACCGTGCCAATCAGCTTCAGGTCGCTCGGCGCCCGCGCCGTCAGCAGATACCACACCAGAGAGCCCACCATCAGCAGACCCAGTATCAGAAAAACCCGGTTACGCGCGTTCATCTTTCCTCCGCATCAAAAGAGCGCCTGCCTTCAACTCCGGCATCGGCGTATCCGCCAGCACACACGCCGCCAGTTCCGCGCCACGGCGTCGATCCACAAAAACAGCCTGTCCCAGAAACTCCACCAACGCGACCCTGCGCCTGGCTAATGACTCCGGGGCAAATGGTTCAAAAGGCATAATCATCCGCCACACAGGAGCGCTGAGAAAATAAAAAACGTTGGCGCCCAGCGCAACCAGTTCCATCTGCAGCCAGTCAACAGCGATCAGTTCTCCCGACTCAATGCCGTCCCGCACCGTCGCGTGATACATCGCCTGCACGGGCGCAAATATCCGTTCCACAAGAATCGGCATGGCGCCGGACTCGCCCTTGTGGTGGCGCATCATCTCCTGTTGCATCAGACTTTGGAACTCATGTTGCGCAAGAATGCGGTCAAAGTGGTCGAGCGCCGATCGCAGAAGCCGTTCCCCCGGCGTCGTCGCTGCCTGCAGCACGGAGAGGGAGCGATCGCGAATCTTGTCGGCTATCATCTCCAGCGCAGCGATGTAGAGGTTCTCTTTGCTGTCGAAATAGTAGTAAAGCAGCGCCTTGTTCACGCCCGCCGCGGCGGCAATGCGCTCCGTGCGCGCGCCCGCCAGCCCATTCGCACTGAACTCGCTGAGCGCCGCGTCCAGAATGCGCCTGCGTGTGTCGATGGCGCGGTCTGTGCGGGTGCGAGGAATTGAAGTTGCCATATTTAACTAACCAGTTAGTAAAATAACGCAGAATAAGAAGTCTCGCAAGAGGTTTTCAGCCGAAAATCTCTTGCTGGCCTCTAAGCTGATATTTTTCATTGCTTTTCAAAACTTATCTGAAGCCTTTCCAGGTTTCGCGCGTTGCGCTCCAGGCTCGACGGTCCAGCCATTATGCAAACAAGTCTACGTTTCTCCCCGACGGCTTTGGAGAGACGGACACACCTGCGCCGGCTTGTTCATCCGGGCTGGCGTCGTTGCCTTCGTCTTCCAGGCCCCTGCCGGGTGTCTCCTCGTTTGAGGTATAGGAATCACTCGCAGTGCCTGTCGCGGGGTCGATCACAAAGGCTGCCTGCGAGGCAGTCGAGGCGCGCCTGGTCTGCAGCAGGCCCACCGCGCGGATACCGGCAATCGGGGCGATCTCCATAATGGCTTCCCCATGCTTGAAACTTCTATACTTGGAGTATCGGCAGAATGCCGGCGATCAATAGATCTCTCACGGAAAATGTCCTGCTTGGAGACGCGACGGCCTGGCGCTAGCGAGATACTGCGAAGGTTGCGGGAGCGCCTTCCAGGGAGATGCGGCGACATGCTGGACCCATGGCTGGTCAAGAAGCAGAATGCCTTCGATCAACCTCATGCGCCGATGCGCCCGAACGAAGCAACCGCTCACCTGGCTGGTTTCGTACACAATAGCTTCAAACGCATCACGCGTCCGGTGATGAGGCCCCAACGATCCCGCGCGAGAAAGGAACTTTGCACGAAAGCCCTCAGCCTACCCCGGTGAAATACCGGAATCTGGTTGCCTTCAGCCAGCAAACTTCGAACTTGGTACACTGGCCGTATGTTGGACGAACTGGAGTTCCGCCGTCTGGTCGAAATCACTCTCAATGGGCTCAAACAACACCTGATTTTGCGCGAAGAAAGCGACGATGCGGGTTTTGAAGTGGAAGAACAGAATGGTGTTTTGAATGTTCTGTTCGAGGAACCTGCGACAAAGTTTGTCATCACGCCGAACGCGCCCGTGCGGCAGATCTGGATCTCCGCCCTCTCAACCAGCTTCAAGCTCGACTGGGACGCGACCGCCGGGAAGTTTGTCCTTCCCCGCACCGGCGAGGCGCTCGAGGTTCTGGTCGACCGCCTCATCCATGAGAATGTCCAGCATTGAATTGCCGCCAGGCGCATCCTCCGCCCTACCCGCGCGCACCCGGCCTTATCGTTCGTAACTGTAAAACCCTCGCCCCGACTTGCGCCCCAGCCAGCCCGCATCCACCATGCGCACCAGCAACGGGCAAGGCCGGTATTTTGGGTCGCCAAAGCCCTCCTGCAGCACGCGCAGAATGTCCACGCACACATCCAGCCCGATAAAATCCGCCAGGGTCAGAGGCCCCATCGGGTGCGCCATGCCCAGCTTGAAGACCTGATCTACCGCCTCCGCCGTCGCCACGCCTTCCATCACCGCAAAGGCAGCTTCATTAATCAGCGGCATCAACACGCGGTTTGACACAAAGCCCGGCGCGTCGTTCACCTCCACCGGCATCTTTCCCAGCCTCACGGCCAGCGCCTGAACCGCGACAAACGTCGCCTCGCTTGTCGCCATCCCACGCACCACCTCCACCAGCGCCATCACCGGCACTGGGTTAAAGAAGTGCATACCAATGACCTGCGCCGGGCGGTGCGTCAGCGCAGCAAGCCGCGTAATTGAAATGGACGATGTATTGCTCGCCAGAATCGCGTTCTCCGGCATCAGGGCATCGAGCGCGCGAAAGATTTCCGACTTCAGTTCAAAGCGCTCCGGCGCCGCCTCCACCACCAGCGCAGCAGCAGCCAGCGCCGCGCGATCCACCGTCGCCGTGATCCTCGCAAGCACGGGCTCAACCTCCGCCTCAGGCAGCTTGCCTTTCGCGGCCTCCCGACCCAGATTGATGCGAATCTGCCCCTGCGCGCGATCCAGAAACCGCTGCTCCACATCGCACAGCAGCACGCGAAAACCCGCACGCGCAAAGACATGCGCAATGCCCGAACCCATGGTTCCGGCGCCCACCACGCCCACCGTTTCGATCACCGCCATCTGCCACTCCTCTTGCACTGCAACTAGGGAGTGTAGCAGCCGAACAGACACCCCCGGCGCTTCCCGCTCAGGGCGTCCGACGCAATCAACAGTCTGAAACCCTAATTGCGGAGCGTGCTCGCCGGTTCCAGGTGCAAATTCTCGTTGAGGGTCAGAATCAGGGTCGTCCCTGCGTCCAGGCTGGCTTGCGGATGGCTGACCAGCAGATGCGTCGTCACCAGTCCAGCGCCGATCAGTCCGCCGGCCAAAGCGCCCGCCGGCCCGCCCAGTAGCGCACCTGTTACCGCACCGCCGCCCACCACGCCGCCGTACTCAATACTGTCGCGCTTTACCTGCGAACCTGGAGCAATCACACCCTCCGCTCGCATGGTTGTATTCGAAGCGGGCGCATCGGAGACCGTTGCGTTCAACGTATAGCTCTTACCGCCCGGCAGAATCACCGTTTCAGGGCGCAGCTGCAGCGTCCCGTAAGAACCAAAATGGCCTCTGGACGCCGCCACCACTTTGCCGTCAATCTCTGCCCCGGCCGGGATCAAAACCTCGTCGCCCTGCACCACGTCACTGGCCACCCGGCTGCGGAAGGGCTGTCCCTGCTCGCTGAAGTTGCTGGAAAGCTCATTCATCAGTTCCACGCGAATCGCAGTTCCCTCGCCAAGCACACCCGGCGGTAGCGGCGCTGGATGCACAATGTCGCCGTCCGGATCGGGCGTGGACGTCCGCTGAGTCAGAACAGGCGGTGCTGCTGATGAAAACGCTTCTGGTTGCGCCCCGACGACGATCCCTGCATCCGTGCCGTCGTCGGGGTTTAACCTGTTCTCCCCCCGCATCGCCGGCATCGCAGAAGCCCGGACCTCTGCCGCAGGCCCAACCTGCACCATCGGATTAACAGCGGCCGCTGGCTCCGCAATCGCGCGGCGCCCCGCCGGTGGCTTGGCCTCGGGGGTGCTCGTCGTGATGATCGTGTCGTCAGCCGGGGGATTGGAAACACCCTGATAGGGGTCGGGCTGGCTAGCCTGCTGCGCTGCATGAGCGGCTGACATTGCGGCAAAAAGCGCGACTGCAAGAATCGTGCGGTTCATTGTGTTTCTCCTTCATCGCAGGCGGGATACCTCTCTCGTTTGGCTCCGCCCGCGGCGAAATGCTCCGGGCTCGTGTGAGCAGCGCAACCGAGCTGCTCGCAGACACCCCAAGGTAATGCTACCGCGCACACCATGCGGTTCCGGGCCCGCGCATCGATGAAGGTGCCTCACGAGGCACGAACCAGCCAAGGTAACCTCGTGTAGATCGTCAACCGGCAGAGTCATTTGGCCCTTTGTGACCGCGACCACACTGTCCCGTACGGCCTTGTTTGTTAGAATCCCTACGGAACTTGAAGATTTTTCCGCTCTGGACGGACAGGAGATTTTTCGCGCATGCAGCGGTTTCTGGAAACGATACAAAGCGCTGCCGGAGAAACCATTTCCGTTGACCGCCGTCCCAAACTGAATGCCCGGCTGCAGCACCGCATTATGAGGAGTGATATGACTGAGATTGTTGCCATTCGCGCCCGCGAAGTTCTTGACTCGCGCGGCAATCCCACCGTGGAAGCTGATGTAATCCTTGAAAGCGGCGCAATGGGCCGCGCCATCGTGCCTTCGGGCGCTTCGACCGGCGAGCATGAGGCCGTGGAACTGCGCGACGGCGACAAGAGTCACTACCTCGGCAAGGGCGTGCTGCAGGCCGTCGCCAACGTGGAAAGCATTATCGCCCCCGAGCTGGAGGGCATGGACGCATCCAATCAGCGCCTTATCGATCAGACCATGATCGCCCTCGACGGCACGCCCAACAAGAGCAAGCTTGGCGCCAACGCTATCCTCGCCGTCTCCATGGCCGCTACCCGCGCCGTGGCGCAAACACTGGAGATTCCCCTCTACCGCTACCTCGGTGGCATCAACGCCTCTGTTCTGCCCACGCCCATGATGAACATCCTAAACGGCGGCGCCCACGCGGACAACAACGTCGACTTCCAGGAATTCATGGTCATGCCCGTCGGCGCCGAGCGATTCTCTGACGCGCTGCGCTGGGGCGCGGAAGTCTTCCACACTCTCAAGGGTGTGCTCAAGAAGAAAGGCTACAACACCGCCGTCGGCGACGAAGGCGGCTTCGCTCCCTCCCTCAAGTCCAACACTGAAGCCATCGAAGTCATCCTTGAAGCTATTGAACTGGCAGGCTACAAGCCCGGCGAGCAGATCGCCATCGCCCTCGATCCCGCCTCCAGCGAATTCTACGACAAGGAAAAGGGCAAGTATGTCTTCAAGAAGAGCGACAAGCGCGAGCTCTCCAGCGAAGAGATGGTCAATTTCTGGGATAGCTGGAGCCGTCAGTACCCCATCGTCTCCATTGAGGATGGTCTCGCCGAGGACGACTGGAACGGCTGGCGCATCATGACCGACAAGATGGGCGGCCGCATTCAGCTTGTCGGCGACGATCTCTTCGTCACCAACGTCAAGCGCCTCCAGCGCGGCATTGAAGAAGGCGTGGCCAACTCGATTCTCATCAAGGTGAATCAGATCGGCACGGTAACCGAAACGCTCGACGCCATCGAGCTCGGCCGCCGCTACGGCTACACCTCGATCATCTCCCACCGCTCCGGCGAAAGCGAAGACACCTTCATTGCCGATCTCGCTGTCGCCACCGGCGTGGGCCAGATCAAGACCGGCTCCGCCAGCCGCACCGACCGCATCGCCAAGTACAATCAGCTCCTGCGCATCGAGGAAGAACTCGGCGGCGGCGCCATTTTCCTCGGCATCGAAGGACTGAATTACAACGACTAGGCTCCCACTTCATTGATTGAAGCAGGGCATCTCATCATGCGGGGTGCTCTGTGCGATCAAGAGAACGCAAATTCCTCCGGGCTTCCAACCTTCTTCTTCCGCAAACCCGCACCCACGAAAGGGAGTATCGAGATGTATAAAGTCGTTCTGCTTCGCCATGGAGAGAGCATCTGGAATAAAGAAAACCTGTTCACCGGCTGGACGGATGTCGACCTATCGGAGAAGGGTAGAGAAGAGGCCACGCAGGCCGGCCTCATGCTGAAGGAACAAGGATTTCACTTCGACCTTGCCTTTACCTCGGTGCTGAAGCGCGCGATACGCACTCTGTGGATTACGCTGGACCAGATGGACCTCATGTGGATTCCCGTCGAGCGCGACTGGCGGCTGAACGAACGGCATTATGGAGCGCTGCAAGGCCTCAACAAGGCTGAAACGACAGCGAAATATGGGGCAGAACAGGTGAAGCTCTGGCGCCGCAGTTATGACATTCGCCCGCCCGAGCTGGATGTGGCAGATCCGCGCTATCCGGGGAATGACCCACGCTATCGCAACATCCCGAAAGAACAACTCCCCCTCGCCGAATGCCTTAAGGACACTGTGGATCGCTTTTTGCCGTGCTGGCACGAAGAGATCGCTCCCAGCATCCGGTCGGGGAAGCAGCTGTTGATCGCGGCCCATGGCAACAGCCTGCGGGCGCTCGTGAAGTATCTGGAAGACGTGCCGGAGCAGCAGATCGTCGATCTCAATATTCCCACCGGCGTGCCGATGGTGCAGGAACTTGACGAAAACTTGAAATCGATTCGTCATTATTACCTGGGAGATCCCGCACAAATCGAGCAGGCGGTAAATAAAGCTGCGAGCACAGGCGCAGCGAGTCGTTCATGAACCAATAGAACATGCGGCCGGCGGTCCAAAAAGCCAGACCTGGACTCGCCACGGGGTCAAGAAAACTGAGCAGCCTGTTCAGGATGTGTCTCGCAAAGTAGAGCGCAGGAGCGCATTCTATGCCACTGCCGCCTGTGCGATGACGGCGGCGTGCGCGACCTCTCGCCCACGCTGCTCTATTCCCTGCATCTGGGCCTTCCAAAGGAGATGACCGGCGGGGACCGGCGCGTGCGCATCTACCGATAATTCCTGCCCCAAAACAGCAAAGGCGCGAAGCTCCCATGCTTCGCGCCTTTTGCTTTGCGGCCATGTCCACAACGCTTTCGGAGCTGGCCTGCCTATACCGGCTCTTCCACCGGTTCCAGCCTCCGCACCGCGCTCCACACCTGAGTCGTGAACGGTCGCTCAAACACCAGATAGAAGACGTATGCAAACAGGACAATCGCAACCGTCCCCAGCGTCACCATGATTGCGAATGTGGCTTCCCTGCTCAGCCCGAGCGGCCGAACCAGGTTCTGCCAGATGAGTTGCTGTACAGGAAAATGCACCAGATACAGGCTGTAAGAGAAAGAGCCGACCCACGCCACCGGACGCCATGCGCACAGCCGCGCCAGCGGGTTGCCCGGCCACTGTGCGCAAACAATCAAAGCACACATTCCGCAGATCGCCACCAGCAGATGCGCCCAAAGCATCTTCAACAAAATCGGCTTCATGCTGAGTGCCAGAAAGACAACCGCAGCGCTTGCACCGACCCACACATAAAGCTTCGTCCGCTTGCCGCAGATCACCTCCGCTGCGAACATCCCCAGCGCAAAATAGAACGGATACATCGGCGAAAGTCCCACAAACTGTGTGCCGTCCACGGCATTGCCCACCACCAGGCCCGCGATGTACGTTCCGCCCAGCACCGCTGCATTCCCCAACGTCCGCCGCAGCAGCAAAAGAAAAGGGAAGAGCAGATACACCTGGCACTCCACCGCAATCGACCAGAAAGGCGAGCTGATCTGATACAAAGTGCGCACGTGCAGGTTTTGAATCAGCAGAATGTGTGCGACCACGCCCCACGCCGTGATCGGCCGCGACTCGTCATAGAGTGTGTGCGTCCTTGCGGCCAGCAGCCCCGCGCCCACAAGGATCGAAAGCACCAGCGCGGCATAATACGGCGGCAGTATCCTCCGCGCTCTGCGCCGGAAAAACTCCCGCGCGCCTCCCGTGCCCAGCATTCCATCCCGCTTCACCACAGGCATCATCAAGCAGAAGCCGGAGATCACGATGAACACAACCACCGCAAAAACCCCATGATCCAGCCAACCCGTCAGCGTCAGAAGCCAGCCCTGCGGATGATCGCCATATGGATGCAACGGCCAAGCCTGCAGCCAGGCGTGATTCAAAACCACATACAGCGCCGCCAGCGCCCGCATCCCATCCACATACGCCAGATGCGTCCGCCTCGGCCCCGAAACTACGCCATCCGCCCCTGTCGCCTCACGCACCATGCGTCCACTCTGCCCTATTCCAGGCGCCCGGCACAAGCTCACTTTCGTGTGACCGCATCCGCCAAGGCAATGCCCGTCCGCCCGCACACAACAACACGGCCCCCGCCGTGCGGAGGCCTCTATCCTGCTTCAGTTTTGATCCATTTCCTACCGCGGTAGCAAGGACTTGATCGAGTCGGGTAGTCTCTCTTCGAGAACCCTGGCCTGCTCTGCTGCAATCCCGCCCAGGTACGTCGGCGCAGGGGTCGCCATGAGCACCAGCGCAAACGCAATCACCGAGAAGCATACTCCCGCAACTGCTGCCGAGACCAGCATGTGATACATGTCAGAGATATCCAGCCCGAGCACATTGAATGCAACATGCTCCAAGGGACGGATGTGCCGAATCACGGCAAGCGCGAAAAGCGAGAAGAACACCGAGAGCGACGTCAGAACCACCAGCGTCACGTCCAGGCTGCGGTGAAACTTCAACCGCGCTCTGCAGTGGCTGCACTCTGCAAAATGGTGTTCATAGTCCCTGCGCATCTCAGGATGAATTCCAGAGATGTCATATCGCCAGCTCGCCAGGATGGCGCCCACCACGCGATCCGTGCATCGATTCCTTGCCATATCTTGTTAGACTCTCTCTGCGAAACACGTCACTATGCGCATTGACGCGGCGCGACGCGTACGGCAACTCGAAACTCTGCTCAAGCTTAGATGCTTCGCTGCTAAATATTGGTGCAGCGGCACGCGAACTGGCTGGAAATGCTCCGGTAAATTGTCTCCGGCTCCTCCGGCGCCAATCCACCTTTGGTTTAGAGTGGCACCCTGTTACCTTTGATTTTAACTCACATTACCTAAAAATAAACAGGAGAAAGGGGTTGATGCTGCTCCGCAAGCAACAGTTGGTTGGCCAGCAGGCTGGCCCTGCCCTCCAGCGCCCGCTCGGCGGCCATCCGCGCCAACTCAGGAAGATTATTGCTTTCAGATAGATGCGCCAGGATCACGTACGCCGCCTGGCCATCGTATTCCTTCTTCAGGAACTCCGAAGCCGCATCGTTCGACAGATGCCCCACGCGCGACAGCACACGCTGCTTCACGCTCCACGGATACGGCCCGTCGCGCAGCATCTCCAGGTCGTGGTTTGACTCCAGCAGAAGCAGATCCAGCCCCTTCAACTGTGCCTTCACGTTCGGCGGCACGTAGCCCAGGTCGGTGGCCACCCCCATCCGCACGCCCTCGGCCTGCAGCACAAATCCCACTGGGTCCGCCGCATCATGCGGAATGGTGAACGGACTGACAGCAATATCGCCAATCTGGAAAGCCTGCCCCGCCTGGAAATACTCCACAGCGGGCAGCCAGGTGGGCTCTTTCGCCGGACCCGCCGGTTCAGCCTCGACCGTCCGCGCCTGCAACTCCGCCGCGCCGCCCGTCTCCGCCAGTCCGTCTCCTTCATCCGGTTCGCCTGCCACCTCATCCGCATCGTCTTCGGCCAGCCTAGCCGCCTCTTCGCGGCATCGCTCCAGCCATTGCACGCAGGTCATCTGGCGTCGCGGGGTCAGCCAGCGCATCCACGCCCGGTGCGTGCCCTCGGTAAAATACACCGGAATCCCCAACTTCCGCGCCGTCACCGCAAGTCCGCTCACGTGGTCCTGGTGCTCGTGCGTCACCACAATCGCGTCCAGCGTGCCCGGTTCCTCATCCGCCAGCTTCATGCGCCGAAATATCTCGCGGCAACTCAGTCCCGCATCCACCAGGATGCGTGTCCGCCCTCCGGTCACAACCGTGCAGTTCCCCTTCGATCCCGACGCCAGTACCGTGAACCGCACCATAGTGTGAGCATACCGCGCAAACCTGTGCATTGCGCAGCCAGGAGTTTACTTCCGTGGAACCGCTCGCGCAGTCGCTCGCCAGCCCCCAACCCTCGGCCAACCCGCCTCACTGCGATTATCCTCTAAAGCAGGCAGATGCTTCGCAAGCCTGCACTCCCATCGCTCTTTCCGTTCTCAGGAGGTTCCAGGCATGATTCTCACGCCCCCATCGCGCATTCTTCTCCTTACGGGCATGGTGCTGGCGTTGGCTGTTTTGTGGCCATCCTTGCACTCTGACGCTGCAACACATGCCGGCCCCGGCGACTCGACCTCCGAGACCTGGGACCGTGAGGCGGCCGCGCGTTATCTGGATAGCCGCGAGGTCTGGTGGCAGAGCTGGGATCGCGCACAGAAAGACCAGGGAACTGTGTGCGTCTCCTGTCACACCCAGGCGCCCTACGCGCTCGCCCGCCCGTTGTTGCGCGGCGACCTGAACGAGCAGGAACCGACCGCCGCGGAGCAGGCCATGCTCGCCAGCATTCAGAAACGCGTCCGCATGTGGAATAAGGTCCTCCCGTTTTACAGCGATGCCCTCAACGGCGTCGGCAAGGAGGCACAGTCCCGCGCGGCCGAGTCCGTGTTGAACGCAGTCATCCTTCTCAGCTATGATTCCCGCCATCTCAGCGACTCCACGCGCGCCGCGCTGGACAATGCGTGGGCCCTCCAGTTGCAAAATGGACCCGACGTGGGTGCATGGAACTGGCAGAACTTCGATTACAGCCCGTGGGAGTCCAACGAATCGCAATACCACTGGGCTGCACTGATGGCTGTCGCGGTTGCCGCTGCGCCGGACAACTATCGCAACAATCCCGAAGTGGTGGGCCATCTGGCCGCGCTCCGTGTTTACCTCACCAGCCACTACCAGACGCAGCCTCTGCTGAACAAAATCGCCTTCCTCTGGGCCTCAGCCGAGTTGCCCGGCCTCATCGCTCCCGCACAGCGCAAGAGCCTGATGAAAGATATCTACGCGCAACAGCACGAGGATGGTGGCTGGAGCTTGACTGACCTTGGAACTTGGCAGCGCCGCGACAAAACCCCGCTCGAAACTCGTTCGGATGGCTATGCGACAGGCATCACGGTCCTGGCCCTCGAAAAGAACCACGCCTCAAATACCTATGTGACGCGCGGCGTGGCCTGGCTTGAAGCCAATCAGGACAAGACCACGGGGGCATGGCCTGCCTGGTCCCTGAACAAGAATCGCGACCCAAAATCCAACGTGGGTCAGTTTATGAGCGATGCGGCAACCGCCTACGCGGTGCTGGCGTTAGAGGCAAAACAGTAGCACAAGTTGCCTGTCTAACCCAGGTTTGTCGGAATCTCGATCGAGACCAGGGTACCGCGCCCGGGGTTGCTCACCACGCTGAACTGCGCCTGGTTGCCATAGAGCACCTCCAGGCGCTCCTTCACGTTCTTCATGCCGATGCCTGCGCCGGTGCGCGGCAGGGCTGAGGTGGGCCTGTTGCCCATGCCCACGCCATCGTCAGCCACCTCGATGCGAATCCTGTCGCCTTCCATGCGGCTGCGCAAGGTCACAGTGCCGCCGTGGATGCGCGGCTCCAGTCCATGCTTGATGCTGTTTTCAATCAGCGGTTGCAGCAGAATGCTGGGCACCAGCACCTCCAGCGTGCGCGGGTCAATCTCCTTCTCGACCCGCAGCTTGTCCGCGCCAAAGCGCACCACCTCGATGTCCAGATAATCGTCAGTAAAACTCAGCTCCTCGCGCAGCGGTACATAGCTGTCGTGGTCCTTCAAGAGCGCCCGGAGAATGTTCGCAAGCTTCACCGTCATCTCCCGCGCCAGCTCCGGCTTCACGCGCACCAGGGAGGCAATCGAATTAAGGGTGTTGAATAGAAAGTGCGGATTGATCTGCCGCTGCAGCGCATCCAGCCGCGCCTCCAGCAGCATGCGCTTCTGCTCCTCCAGGGTGATTTCAATGCGCAGCGCATTCCACACTTTCAACGCGATACCCACCACCATCGGCGCGCACAGCCACACCATCCACTGCAGGCCCAATACGCCCGTGTTCAGCGCGAACAGCCGTCGCGGCCCGGTCTTATGCGGCAAATTCCGCGCCACCCACTCCCGGCAAATCTCAAATGCCGCAATCAGAAACAGCATCAAAATCTGCCGGTCCACCCGCGGCTTGCGCAGGTTGCGGCGCACCCACCGGTACAGGCTCAGGTCAATAAACGGCGTGAACGACCATATCTCTTCCCGCTCTACAAACCAGCTCAGCGCGCCCGCAGCCAACCCCAGCAGCGCATTGAAAGGCAGCGCCAGATACTCATGGTGCAACACCGCCGGCGCCGCCAGCACCACGCCCCCCAGCGCCGCCCAGCCCGGCCCCAGCAGCAGGCCCAGCAGAATTACCGTCTCGAATGAAATATCTGCCGCCAGAAAATTGGGAACTGTCGTCCGCACCCACACGCCCAGCGTCAGCGGCACCAGAAAAAATGCCAGCAGAGCGGCTGTCTGGCCGTGGCGCCGGTGCTCGGCAAACAAGAGCCGCTGGAAGGTCCGCGATCGCGCCAGCGCACTGGCAACCGCGGCAGCTACGCCCAGCTTCACCAGCAGCGTAATCAGGATCAGTCTGTTATCTACCACGCAACCACTCTATCCTGACCCGCCGCCGCGCAGCCAGGAACCGCCATCGTGTCACAGAGCCAGCCGGATGCATACCGCGCCCGTCTTTTCCTGACCCGCGTACGGCATCGTGCGTTCAAAGCCCATCCGCTCATAGAGCGCAAGCGCCTCCTGCATCACCGGCATCGTGTCGGCCACCAGCTCCGCATAGCCCGCGGCGCGCGCCTCACGGATCACCCATTCCACAAGAAGCTTTCCCAGCCCAAGACCGCGAAACGCAGGCCGTACATATAGCCGTTTGAATTCGCCTCGCCGCTCATCCAGCCGCCGCAGCGCCACACATCCCGCGGCCTCGTTGCCCGCCCACGCCGCAGCCAGCCGTCCGCCCGGAATCCCATAGCTGTCGGGCAATCCAGCAACCTCTTCGCCAAAATTCTGGAAGCAGGGCGTGAATCCGAAGGAATGCCAGTACTCCTCAAACAGCCCGCGCACGGCCTCGATGGCTCCGGCATCTTCCGCAACTCTTATTTGGATCGCCTCCACGCTCTCTCCTTCCTTGCGAGCCATACACATCCCTAAGGACGCATCACCATCCGGACTTGACAGCACCCGCCGCGCGGCGCTTTTGAGATACCTCTACGGTCCACACCGTAAAATAGAAGTATGGCATGTGAACGCGTTGAAAAAGTCGCAGAAGCTGACTTCCCCTCCCGGTGGGGAAACTTTCGCATCCTCGGCTTTGAGGGTCAACTCCCCGCGCCGCGCCCCTGCGACTCCGCCGCCACCGGCAAGCCCGCCGTCGAGGGCCTCGTTGCCCTCGTCATGGGCGACATCCACACCACGCCGCCGCTGGTTCGCATTCACTCCCAGTGCCTCACGGGAGACGTCTTCGGCTCACTTCGCTGCGACTGCCGCCTGCAGCTCGAGCTGGCTCTCGATAAAATCGCACAGGCCGGCGCGGGAATTCTGCTCTATGAGCAGCAGGAGGGCCGCGGCATCGGCCTCATGGCCAAGCTCAAAGCCTATCAATTACAGGACCAGGGTCTGGATACCGTCGAAGCCAACGTCGAACTCGGCTTCGCCGCAGACTGCCGTGCCTATGAGTTGCCCGGCAAGGTCCTCAAGCTGCTAGGCGTCACCAGCGTTCGCCTCATCACAAACAATCCTGACAAGGTTGCAGCCATCGAGTCCGCCGGAATCACCGTCGCCGAGCGCGTCTCCGCGCAAGTCGAGTCCCAGGAATCCTTCGAGCGCTACCTGCGCACAAAGCAGGAAAAGATGGGGCACTTCTTCGAAAAAATGGACGAGATCAAAAGCCTCTGACGCGTCGATTCGCTGCGGCAGAGACACGCGCCCGGCACCGCACGCAATGACCTGAACAGAGACGGAGACGCCCGACGCGCACAATCAACTGTCGAGGACGCGCATCGGGCGCTTAAAATGCCGCATTCAACGGCACACAAAACCAATCGTCCTACGGATAGATCCCGCGAATCTGCACAGCCTCCGCCACGCGCCCGATGCCCAGCATGTTCGCCGCCGTGCGCATCGGCACATTGCGCTCCTCGTGAATCTTCAGCACGTCCCGGAAGGATGTTTTCATCACCCGCTCCAGCCGGTTGTAGACATCCTGCGCCTCCCAGAACAGGTGCTGCTCATCCTGCACCCACTCAAAGTACGAGACCGTCACTCCGCCCGCGTTGCACAAGATATCCGGAATGATAAAGACACCCTTGTTCTGCAGAACTCTGTCCGCCGCCGGCATCAGTGGTCCATTCGCCGCTTCTGCAATGATGCGCGCACGCACCGCATCGGCGTTATCCGCCCTGATTGCATTCTCAAGTGCCGCCGGCACAAGAATGTCGCATTCCAACGCCAGCAGTTCCGCCGGGCCGATGTTCTCCGCCTCCGGAAATCCCTCCACCTTTCCCGTCAGCGCCTTCAGGTGCATCAGGTTGTGAATATCCAGCCCATGCTTGTTGTAAACACAACCCGTCGAGTCGCTCACCGCGATAACCTTGGCTCCCGCCTCGTAAAGCAGTTGCGCGGCGATGGACCCCGCGTTGCCAAACCCCTGCACCGCAACGGTCGCGCCCTTCAACTGCATATGCAAGTGCTCGCACGCGCTCTGAATGGTGTAAAAGACGCCACGCCCTGTGGCCTCGTTGCGTCCCAGCGATCCTCCCAGGCTGATCGGCTTGCCCGTCACTACACCGGGAATTGGATAGCCCTTGGTCATGCTGTAGGTATCCATGATCCACGCCATCGTCTGCGAATTGGTGTACACGTCCGGCGCAGGAATATCCTGCTCCGGCCCGATCAATGGAAGAATTGCGCTGGTGTAGCGCCGCGTCATCCGCTCCAGTTCGCCCTGCGACATGTGCTTCGGGTCGCAGGTGATCCCGCCCTTCGCGCCGCCAAAAGGTATATTCACCACCGCGCACTTCCATGTCATCCATGTGGCCAGCGCCTTCACCTCATCCAGCGTCACCTGCGGGTGATAGCGGATGCCGCCCTTGGCCGGCCCGCGTACCTGGCTATGCTGCACGCGATAGCCCTCAAATCGGCGTATGTGCCCATCATCCATGCGCACTGGCACTGAGACCATCAGTATGCGCTCGGGATACTTGATCATCTCCCGCGTATCGTTATCGAGCCCCAGCGCATTCGCCGCCGCATCGAAGTTCTCGAGGGCGACATCATACGCGTTTGGCTTGGTTGTGGTCGTAAGCATCGTGTTCCCTCCTTGGCTGAACCTGCCGCCACGGATTGGATTCAAAGCCCGCCTCTCAGCCGGCATTGACTCCCACAAGCGAAATCAGATTCTGCTCGTGTTGCGTCATCGATTGATACACCGGCATGAGCCATTTCCAATAAGCCAGCATATGTCCCCGCGTTGCGTTGAAGTACAACTGCTGCACTCCTCGCGTCATCGCGCCTATCTTCCCATCCTTCACCTGCCTGTGGTCCACGCGAATAATCGGCGCAATCCCCACCGCTGTCCCCGTGAAGAACAACTCGTCGCACACATACAGTTCGCTGCGATCAATCGGCCGCTCCACCAATTGCAGCCCCATCTCCCGCCGCGCCAGTTGCATCACCGAGTCGCGTGTGATCCCCTCCAGCACGTTTTCATGCACAGGCGGCGTAATCAGCACACCCCTGCGCACCATGAAGATGTTGCACGTTGCGCCTTCCGCCAAGTGACCGTTTTCGTTTAGAAAAATCGCCTCGTCAAATCCGCTCTGTCGCGCTTCGTCGCTGGCCAGCGCGCTGTTCACATACGCACCGCATATCTTCGCCCGCGCAGGAATGGCATTGTCTTCAATGCGCCTCCATGAACTCACGCCCGCGTGGATTCCCTTCTCGGCGTGCAGATACTCGCCAAACGGGAGCGCAATCACCGCAAAGGCATTCTGCTCGTCAAAGCTCACGCCAACACGCTCCGCGCTCTTGTAGGCCAGCGGACGCACGTACACGTTGGTCCGGAATCCATTCCTTCGCATCAACTCGATCGTGATTGCCGTCAGTTCCTCAGGCGAGGCCGGCACATCGATGCGCAGAATGCCGCAGTTCTGCCTCCAGCGCTCAAAGTGCTCTACCGGCCGCATTACAAACAAGTCCTGCGCAGCCTCATTCCAGTGGGCACGAATCCCCTCAAAGACGCCGGTTCCGTAATGTAGCGCGTGAGTCAGAATCCCCACGCGCGCCTCCCCCAGCGGCATGTACTGCCCGTTGAAGTACACAATCACTTTCGGGTCCGCATCAGCCTGCATGACACACCTCTCTCACTGACTCCCGATAAAGTTCCCTGCCCCGCGCCAGCGCGCGCTCATCCAGTTCGAAGAAGCGCGGGTTCTTCACCAACCGCCTCAGCGCCGCGTCAACACTGGTCTGCGGCAGCGCGTCTGCAATTTCCAGCAGCGCGCCCAGCATCACCATGTTGGCCGCGCGCGCATCGCCCAGCGCATCGGCAATCTGCGTAAACGGCAGCGCCAGAACATGCACATCCTCCCGCACACACTCCGGCGGAAACGCATCGCCGTTATAGATGACCCAGCCACGGGCCTGAACACTCTTATCGAATTTCTTAAGCGACGGCTCGTTCATCGCCACCAGTACATTGGGCGCTGTCACCAGCGGGGAATCAATCGGCTCGCGCGACAACCGCACATGGCAGTTCGAGGTGCCCGAACGCATCTCCGGTCCGTACGACGGCAGCCAGGAGACCTCCAGCCCCGCATCCAGCCCAGCCTCCGCCAGCACCTCGCCCAGCAGCAGCACACCCTGCCCGCCAAAGCCCGCTACGCGCACATGCAGGTCCACATCCGTGACCGGCTCATGCCTGATCGCACTGTCCTCGGGCACATCCCCATTGGCCACGCCGATGATCTGCGGAATTGTATCCAGCGCCGGCGGCTCCTGCGGCATCGGTCGCGGCTGCGCATCTTTCGTACGATCGCGAAAGACAGCCAGCGGGTAAGTTTTCTCCATCACCTCGCGCACCCAGCGCTGCGACTCCACCGGAGAGAGCCTCCAGATCGTCGGGCAGGGCGACAGCACCTCGATAAACGAGAACCCCAGCCCACGCACCTGATTCTCCACCGCGCGCCTGATCGCCCGCGACGCCTGGGCAATCTGCCGGTTGTCGCCCAGCCCCACCCGCTCGATGTACATCGGCGCCTCCAGCGTGGCAAGCAGTTCGCTCACGTGCAACGGATAGCCTTCATGAATCGCGCTGCGTCCGCCCGGCGTCGTCGTGCTCTTTTGTCCGATCAGTGTCGTCGGCGCAAACTGCCCTCCGGTCATGCTGTAGATCGCATTGTTCACAAAAATCACAGCAATCGGCTCGCCGCGATTAGCGGCATGCAAGATCTCCGCCGATCCAATCGCCGCGAGGTCCCCATCCCCTTGATAGCTAATCACGATGCTCTCGGGCCGGCTGCGCTTCACTGCCGTCGCCACTGCCGAGGCTCGCCCATGCGCGGCCTGCACATTGCCCACGTCAAAGTAGTAGTACGCAAACACCGAGCAGCCCACCGGACTGATCAGGATTGTCCTGTCCTTGATCCCAAACTCATCCATGGCCTGCGCCAGCATCTTGTGGATCGTGCCATGCCCGCATCCGGGGCAGTAGTGCGTCTGATGCTGCAGTTCATCCTTGCGTGCATAGGTCTCATAGAACGCCTTCGGCTTCGCGTGGATCACTTCGTATTCTGAAATAAATTCGCTAGACATGAGCCATCCGCTCCTCTTCCCGCTCCATCACAACGCCGTACTGCCGCGCCAGCCTGCGAACCAGCGCTAGCACCTCTCCGTGCGACGGCACATTGCCGCCCATGCGGCCAAAAAACTCCACAGGCCGCGCGCCGTTCAGCGCCAGCCGCACATCCTCCACCAGTTGCCCATTGCTCATCTCCACCACCAGGAAGACGCGCGCACGCGGAACCAGTCGCTGGAAATTCCGAGTGGGAAATGGATAGAGCGTGATCGGTCGCAGTAGACCCACCGGAATCCCCTCGGCACGCGCCTCCGCGGTCACGGCCTTCAGAATGCGCCCCACAATGCCATAGCCCACCAGCACGATCTCCGCATCCCCCGTGCGCCAGTCCTCCGCGCGCGCCTCCTCGCGTTCTGCGCGGCGATACTTCGACTCAAGATGCTGGATGTGCGCCTCCAACTCGTCACTGCCCATATGCAGGGAAGTGATCAGATTGCCGCGCGACTCCGCTGTGCCCGTCACAGCCCACGCGGGCGTCTGCGGGGCGGTCGCCCGTTGCGGAAACTCCACCGGCTCCATCATCTGTCCTACAAAACCATCGGCCAGCACCACCACCGGGTTGCGATAGCGATCCGCCAGTTCAAAAGCCAGCGCGGTCAGATCCGCCATCTCCTGCGCCGAACTCGGCGCCAGCACCAGCGTGTGATAGCTCCCGTTGCCGCCGCCCTTCACCACCTGGTGATAGTCGCTCTGTTCCGCGGCAATGTTGCCCAGCCCCGGACCGCCGCGCGTAATATCGGCAATTACGCAGGGCAGCTCCGCACCCGCCATGTAGCTGATCCCCTCCTGCATCAGGCTGATGCCCGGCCCGCTTGAAGCAGTCATCGCGCGCACGCCCGCGGACGACGCGCCATACAGCATGTTGATCGCCGCCACCTCGCTCTCGGCCTGCAGAAAGACTCCGCCCACGCGCGGCAAAAACTCTGCCGCAGCCTCGGTAATTTCGCTCGCCGGCGTAATCGGATAGCCATAAAACGCGCGACATCCGGCAAGGATCGCGCTCCTTACAATCGCCTCATTACCTTTCATTAATTGCTTGCGCATGGCATCGCTCCCTCAGTTCCCATAGTCACGCCGCTCCCCGCTGCGGACCTCTGCGCCATCGCGCGCAGCACCGTAATCGCTCCCGGCTCAGGGCACACCATGAAGCAGATGCCGCATCCCGTGCAGCCCGCACCCACGTATGTCGCTGTGCGATAGCCGTAGTGATTCAGTCGCTCGCTCATCGCAATCACCTTGGGCGGACACGCTTCCACGCATAACCCGCACCCCTTGCACTCATTCCCATCCACCCGCAGCAAACCTCTGTCCCGCTTTTCCGCATTCATCTTTCGACTCTCCTCATCCCGGCATCTCTCATGCGCACACCACCGCTGCCTTGCGCTCCAGGTAGTGCGCGCGCACCGCAAAGTCTTCTAACTCCTGTTGAAACCGCGGATCGGAAATCGCAATCAACGCCTCGGCCCGCTCGCGCAACGACTTGCCATGCAGATACGCAATCCCGTGCTCCGTCACCACATAATGCACATCGGCGCGCGACGTCACCACACCCGCGCCCGGCTCCAGCACCGCAACAATCCGCGACACCGTGCCGCGCACCGCCGTCGACGGCAGCGCGATAATTGGCACTCCGCCTTTTGAGCGCGCTGCTCCGCGAATGAAATCGAGTTGCCCGCCAAAACCGCTGAATGGTCGCGTCCCCATCGAATCGGCGCACACCTGGCCCGTCAAATCCACCTGAATCGCCGAATTGATCGCCACCATCCTGTCGTTCTGCGCCACCACGAACGGATCGTTGGTATAGGCAACCGTCCTGAACTCGAAAATCGAGTTCTCATGAATGAAATCGAACAGCCGCCGCGTGCCCAGTACAAACGCAGCCACCGCTTTGCCGCGATGCAGTGACTTCCGCTCGCCGTTGATCACACCCGACTCGATCAGCTCGATCACGCCATCCGAACACATCTCCGTATGGATCCCCAGATCGCGCTTATCCTCAAGACATGTCAGCACCGCATCGGGAATGCCGCCGATACCGGTCTGCAGCGTCGCCCCATCGGGAATCAGCGAGGCCACATTACGCGCTACGCGCAGATGCATCTCCGTAAAATGCTCCGGGTGCATCTCCAGCAGCGGGTGGTCGGCTTCCACCAACGCCGTAACATGGCTCACATGAATGAAGGTGTCGCCATGCGTGCGTGGCATCCGCGGATTCACTTCGGCAATCACAACCCGCGCAAAGCGCGCCGCCGTCAGCGTGCAATCCACCGTCGTGCCCAGGCTCATAAAGCCATGCGCATCCGGCGGCGAAACCTGCATCAACACCACGTCCAGCGGCAGGTTGCCGCTCTCAAACAGTCCTTCAATCTCGCTCAGAAAAATAGGCGTGTAGTCGGCGCGTCCCGCGGCCACAGCCTCGCGTACATTCTCACCCAGAAACAGACCGCGATGGCGAAAGTGACCCGCGTACTCGGGCCGCGTGTACTCCGCATTGCCCAGCGTCTTCATGTGGACGATCTCGACATCCAGCAACTCGGGCGCCCGAGCCACCAGTGCCTCCACCAGCACGGAAGGCGTGCCGCATCCGGACTGAATCCACACGCGGTCTCCGGAGTGCACCGCACCAAGCGCTTTTGTCGCGCTTCGCTGCTTCAGCTGATACTCTTCATTCCACGTCAACACCCGTTTCCTCCATTCGCCCCTGAGCGCCCGTTCGGCCTCGCCACGGCGCTCAAGAAACCAGCCTGCCCTGCCACGGCAAAGGCCTGCTCTTCAAACCCGCAATAGGTTGCGCTTCGGAGAACAAATAAGCAGTGACAGGCGTCACCTTTCCGCTACGAAAAGTCGCACGGAGGGCTTTGAGAAGCCTTTTGGCATCTTGGAGTTAGCGTGACAGGTTCAGTTGGATACAGGCAGAGAAAACGTTCGAAAGTTATTGCAGTTTATTCTTCACTAAGTAAGGTATCCGGGGCCTGATTCCTAACATCGTTCTGCGATCGCGGCTCACCCCTCCACGGGGCGACATTCCGCGCTTCCTCAGCCCCGCAGCGCCTTCAGCACCTTCGCCGTCGTCACCACCTGCCCCACATGCCGCTGCGTGTGGTCGGCCACGTGGATCAGCGCCCCGCCGATGCTTGTCGGCAGCTGTTTGCGGCCTACCCCGCGAAAGGTGTTGAGGTCCGCCGTCGCGAGGACGCGCACCCGGTCCGCCGCATTGCTGAAGGACGCTTCCACATCGATCAGCAATTCGGCCAGAGGTTCCTCGCCACTCTGCTCGGCCTTCAACGCCGCCAACTGCTCAGTCGAGATCTGTCCACCCTCGGCGTACGTCAGAATGCGATCCGTCGCGCGCGCAAGATGCCGCAGATGAAACGCGACTGACGTCAGCCCCAGCGGCTGCGTATGGACTTCCGCATCCGTCAGTCCCGCCGTCCACTTGGTGAGGTCTTCCACCGCCAGATCCAGCGCATGAAGCACAGCCCGCCCCACCGCCGGCACATCGGCATGGGTTCCGCGCAGCCACGGCTCAATATAAGGAACAGGAACGGGAGAAGTGCTCATGGGGAAGTCTCCTGGTGTACCGTCCAACCGGACTCAGCCTGCGCTCTTCACGCGCACCACAGTGATCTTCGCAAACCCTTCTTCAAACAGCGGCGGTTTCAGCTTTTCAGCCATCTTGCGCATCACGTCTTCGCTCACGGAGCGGTCGCGCTGCCGGTTGCGCTCCAGGCACACGTCCAGCGGCACGTCGAAGAAGACCGCCTGTACCTCGTAGCCAAAGCTCTTGGCCATCTTGATCCACTGCCGCCGCTCGTGTACCGACAGATTCGTCGCGTCGACATAATTCCACGGCATCTTGGCAATCAGCCGCGCCCGCAGCAAAGACCGCAACGTGGAAAACACGAGCCCCTGGTAGCGCTGCTCCTCCACATCGTCAAAAAGAATATTGCGCAGCAAATCGCTCGACAGCGGCGTCACTCCGCGGCGGCCAAACCACGTCGTCTTGCCCGACCCCGGCAGACCGATTGCCAGCACCACGTATCCCTTCGGTGTCGGCTGCGTGCGATCCGTGGTCTCTGCCGGAGTAATGGAAGGCGAATCCGGCTGCGTCTCCACTTCCAGCCGGCCCGCTTTCGCCTCTTCATTCCAGTCGGGTCGCGCCGCTGCTGGCTGCGACACGTGAGCATGGGCCCGCGCCTGCGCATGAAGGCGCGGCACTTCGCGCTGCGAAGCCTGCGCCGGTCGTTCCGGTTGCTGCGCTGGCTCCTCCGGATAGAGTGGAACCAGCGGTCGCGGTTGATTCGAGGGAATTTCCTGGCCAATCTTGCCTGTGGATTCCGAGATATTCGGAGTGCGTCTGGAACGTCTTCTCATGCCGCCTTCAACACCTGCTTACTCCTATCGGGATAACACACTCATCCGTGACGCTGCAAATGGTGTGCATTTCATCACATTCCGCGCCTGCACGCACACAGCAAAATGAAGTAGACCGGGGCGGACGCAAATCGGCAAATGCGGAGCTTTTCATTTCGGGCAATTTGACCGG
This sequence comes from Acidobacteriota bacterium, assembly GCA_021805025.1. GTDB lineage: Bacteria > Acidobacteriota > Terriglobia > Terriglobales > Acidobacteriaceae > Telmatobacter. The sequence continues at coordinate 1,961 of JAJZGF010000028.1, read as the reverse complement.
AGTGTTACGATGAAGGGTTTGGTGGATTTGCCTGGTTGACCACATCTCAGCCGCCGAACGCTACGACCCCGAAACCTCAGCTCTACCCATACCGAAGGAGAAAAAGCACATGGCAGTTAAGGTTGGCATCAACGGCTTCGGCCGCATTGGCCGCAACGTTCTTCGCGCCGCACTGGGCAATCCCGAAATTGATTTCGTTGCCGTGAACGACCTCACCAGTCCGGCAACCCTGGCGCACCTGCTCAAGTACGACTCAATTCTGGGCAACCTCCCCAACAAGATTGAATCCGGCGACAACTTCATCTCCGTCGACGGCAAGAAGATCAAGGTCTGGGCCGAGCGCGATCCCGCCAAGCTGCCCTGGGCTGAAGTCGGCGCTCAGATCGTCGTCGAGTCCACCGGCCACTTTACCGATGCCACCAAGGCCAAGGCCCACCTCGGAGCAACCGTCAAGAAGGTCATCATCTCCGCCCCGGCCAGCAACGAGGACATCACCCTCGTCCTCGGCGTCAACCAGGACAAGTACGACCCGGGCAAGCATAACGTCATCTCCAACGCCTCCTGCACCACCAACTGCCTGGCTCCCGTCGTCAAGGTGCTCATCAAGGAATTCGGCATCGTCTCCGGCATCATGACGACCATCCACAGCTACACCAACGACCAGGTCATCCTCGACTTTCCGCACAAGGACCTCCGCCGCGCCCGCGCCGCTGCCCTCAACATGATCCCCAGCTCCACCGGCGCCGCCAAGGCCCTCAAGCTCGTCATCCCTGAGACCGCAGGCAAGCTCGACGGCTTCGCCATCCGCGTTCCCACCCCCAACGTCTCCATCGTCGATCTCACCTTCATCAGCGAGAAGACCACCGACGCCAAGGCCGTCAACGCCGCGCTCAAGGCCGCCAGCGAAGGCGAGCTCAAGGGCATCCTCGGCTACGAGGCGGGCGAACTCGTCAGCTCCGACTTCAAAGGCAACAAGCTCTCCTCCATCGTCGACGCGCCCCTCACCAAGGTCGTCGGCAACAGCGTCAAGGTTCTCAGCTGGTACGACAACGAGTGGGGCTACTCCAACCGCGTCGTTGACCTCATCGGCTTCCTTACCAAGAAGGGCCTGTAGTCGGCCTCCAACCTTCGGGTGCCCCACCCATGACACGGCTTCATCGTGTCATGGGTGGGAGACCACGACCCTTTGACCTCATGCGAAAGAACATCAGCGGCGGTTCTCCCTACGAGCCCATCATCGGCTTCTCCCGCGCGGTCCGCGTGGGCCACACCGTTCACCTTGCCGGCACAGGTCCCGTCGGCGCGGACTCTGAAGACGCCGCCGGCCAGACCCGCCGCATCTTCGCCATCGCACAGAAAGCCCTCGCCGAAGCCGGCGCCTCCTTCGACCACGTCGTACGCACGCGCCTCTACCTCACCCATGTAGAAGACTGGGAGGCCATCGGCCGCGTCCACGGTGAATTCTTCGGCCAGACCCGGCCCGCCGCCACCATGGTTGTCGTCGCCAAGCTGCTCAATCCCGCCTGGCGCATTGAAATCGAAATGGAAGCCGTCATCCCCGAGGACGCAGTCCCTGTTCCCTCCGTCCCTTAGTCCCTTCTTTTAGAAAGGTTCCTTCACCATGTCCAAGCTCTCCATTCGCGACATCGATCTCACCAACAAGCGCGTCTTCATCCGCGTCGACTTCAACGTCCCGCTCACCGAGGACGGCTCCACCATCACCGACGACACCCGCATCGTCGCCACCTTGCCCACCATCGAGTACGCCCTGCGCCACAAGGCCAAGGTCATCCTCGCCTCGCACCTCGGCCGTCCCAAGGGCAAGCCCAATCCGAAGTACTCGCTCCGCCCCGTCGTCGACCGCCTTCGCCAGCTCCTCGACAAGCAGCTCGGCGAGAGCGTCAACGTCGCTTTCTCACCTGACTGCGTCGGTGAAGTCGCCCTCGAGCTCGCCCGCCAGC
>JAJZGF010000163.1 GCA_021805025.1 Acidobacteriota bacterium | reverse complement strand
CCCGCATTGTATTCATCCCGATGCCCTGCGCCCATCCCAGCTCGCGATCGATCGTGGTCGGGTCAAACGTCTCCGCCTGCCACATCTCCAGCTCGTTGATTGCCGTCGAGGGCAAAAAGTCCGCGCCCACCGGCCACGACTGTCGCGCATACCAGGCATTCGCCTCGGCCTCCGTCCATCGCTGTTGCGCATTCATACGCGGCACAACGGTTAGCACAAGCGCCAGCGCCACCGTGCAGCGAAGCGTCGTGGCAGGCCCTTTGTGGGCTATTTCGCCAAACAACCGGATCAGTGAATGCATGGGAACCTCGCTTTGCAGCATCTGAATTCTACTTGGCCTTCTCCAGGTCCGCCGCCTTGGCCCGTTCCGCCGTAGCTTCCTCGGCTCGCCCCTGCCGTTCGTAGGCAATTGCCAACTGCGTGTGTGCCTCGGCAAAGGTCGGGTCGGCAGCAATGGATTCCTGGTACCGCGCCACTGCATCCGCAACCTGACCGCGCAGCATCAGCTGATTGCCGGCGTTCATGGCAAAGTTGGCCCGCTGCCGGCTCACCGCGCCCCGCGCCAGCACCGCGCCCTCACGCCGCAGCGCCACGGCCCGGCCGCGCAGCTCCTTCATCTGCGCACGCAGCTCCGCGGCCTTCTGCGCATCGCCCGCCGTCTCCGCCGCATCCGCCTCTGTCGACAGGTTCGCCGCTTCTTCCGCCAGCACGCTCGCCAGCGTCACCCGCGGTCCCGGCTGCCCCGGCAGCAGCGGAATCGCCTTTCCCAGCGCCTCCGCGGCCTCCGGCAGCCGCGAGTCCTGCTTCAGCGTGCTGCCCAGGATCGCCCACGCATCGCCGTTCTCCGGGCGCAGCGCCACCGCCTTCCGCAGCTCCACCACCGCCGCATCCAGCCGCCCCATCTGCATCAGCAGAATCCCCAGCGTATACGGCGGATCCTGCAGCGTCGGATCCATCTCGCCCGCGCGAGTCAGCTCCGCGATCGCGTCCTCGTACCGGTCTTTGAACTTGTACGCAAGCCCCAGGTCGTAGTGCGTCTGCGAATCGTTCGGGTCAATCGCAAGCGCCTTCTGGAAATCCCCGATCGCCTCGTCGAATGCCGAAAGCTGCACATGCGCCACACCCAGGTCTTTGTAAATCGTCGGGTCCTGAGGAGCCGCCGCCTGCGCCAGCGCAAAGGTCGCCAGCGCCTCCTTCGCCTTGCCCGTCATCGTCTCTGCCAGGCCCAGATTCGTCAGCGCCGTCACGTTCCTGGGGTCGCTCGCAAGCACCTGCTGGAACAAGGGAATCGCTTCCTGCTGCCGCCCCAGCCGCTGCAGCGCCATACCCATCTCCAGCGCCGCACCCGGCGGCGGAGGATTCAACTTGAGCGCCTGTTGAAACTCCGCGATTGCCTCATCATCCTGGCCCGCTGCCGCCAGCGTGCGCCCATACTCCAGCAGCGCATCGCCGTTCGGCGGCGTCGCCTCCGCCGCAACCTGCAGTGTCGCCAGCGCATCCGGCATCTCATGCTGCTCGCGTTCCAGCACGCCCAGATGAATTCGCGCCGGCATGTACCCAGGGTCCACCTTCAGCGCCTGCTCAAAGCGGCCGCGCGCGTTCTCCCACTGCTGCTCCTGCGCATAGAGCGAGCCGATCGCATCGTCCAGCGCCGCGCTCCGCCCCACCAGCGCTTCCTCTGCCATGAACTGGCTCATCGCCTCGTCCGGCCTGCCCGCTGCCGCCAGCGCCCGCCCATAGCCTTCGTAGAACTCCGCGCTCAACGCCGGCTGGCCCGGCTGCACCGCCAGCTTCAGGGCCGCGGCATAGTGGGACAGCGCGCTCGGCATCTCACCCGCCTGCACGCAGGCCTGCGCCAGCGTCTCTTCGTTCCCCAGATCGTCAGGCTTGATCTTTTCCGCGGCCATCAGTTCGCCAATCGCGGCCCGCGCGTTGCCCTGCTCCAGCAGCACCGCGCCCAGCGCTTCATGGCCCTCGGCAATCTGCGGAGCCAGCCGCACCACCTCGGCAAACTTCTTCCGCGCTTCTTCCAGGTTGCCGCTATCCCGTGCCGCCACACCCGCGTGAAACGCCGCATCAGCCCGCTTCAGCGGCCGGGGCGTCTTCACCGGCGTCGTTTGCGCCGCCAGCCACAGCGGTAGCGCCACCAGCACACTCAGCCATCCCGGCCGCGTCCGGCCCCTAACCGCAAGCATTGCTTACTTCTCCGCCGGCTTGGGATCGTTCTGGTGCTGCAGGTCCACCACCGTCCTGAACTCGCGGTTGGCCGCCGCCACCTGCCCCACCGCCCTGTACGCCTGTCCCAGCAGATTGTGCGTCACGTAATTCGAGGGGTCCATCCGCTCCGCGTGGTCCAGGTAGTGCAGCGCCTGGATCGGCTGCTTCAGCTTCAGAAACGTCTCCCCCAGCAGGATGAAAGGCTCCGTTGAATACGGATTCAAGAGCACCGCGCGGTCCAGTGCCTGTTGCGCGCTGTCATTCGCGCCGCTGCGCAGATACGCATCGCCCAGCCGGCTGTAGAGGTCCGCATTCAGCGGATTCAGCTTGCGCTCGGCCTCAAACTCCCGTACCGCTCCCGGCACATCGCCTCGTGACAGCGCCACCTCGCCCAGCAGCTCGTGCGCCAGCGGCAGTGTTGGATTGAGGACCAGCGCCTTGCTCGCTTCCGCCCCCGCCTCGTCGCGCAGCTCGCGCCGCAGAAACATCCGCCCCGCCAGCAGATACGCCTCCGGCGAGTCCGGCCCAAATCCAAACTGCCGCGCAAACGCATGGCGCGAGTCGTCATACCGCTGCACATCCGCATAGCACAGCGCCAGCACATAGTCCGGATCGATATTCGCGCTCTGCACTTTGGCCTTCGCCTGCTCAAGAAAGGGAATCGCTGCCTGAATCTGCCCCAGACGGAACAGGCTCACCCCGCGCATCTCAATCGATTCGCGATCGTTCGGATCCTGCGCCGCAGCCTTGCTGAAGGCCTCAATCGCCTCCGTGAACTGTTCGCGCTGGTAGTCGATGATTCCCCGCAGCCGCTCCGCGCCCGCCGGCTCCGGCGTCTGCGCCGCCAGTTGATCCAGTTGCGCCATCGCCTGGTCCAGCCGTCCGCGCCCCGCCAGCTCCCGCGCCGTTTCAATCGTCACCGGAGCCGCGGCCCCTGCCGTCCCCTGGCCGCCGGACTGTGCCGCTTGCGCCCCGCCTGCAATACCCGTAACAAGAAAAATCAATGCGCTTACTAAGATCCGTGACATATCCGCCCTGCTCTTGCAGTGTAACTCTGCGCTTCGGCGCATCCGCGTGCCCTGTCTCACACACCCTCGCTCTCCGCGGTCAGCGCGCGCCCTGCAAAAAATTGAGGGGAGCCGAAGCCCCCCTCTAGTTGTGTTGCGGCTCCTCGCGCGGAGTTAGAACATGACGCGCATGGAGAACTCAAGCTGACGCGGTCCGCAATCGCCGTTCGGGAAGCATCCTGGTGCTTCACTGGAAATCGTGCCGGTCGACTCAATGTTGCCGCTGGGGTTGCCTGGGTTGATGTGGTTGAAGGCATTGAAAGCATCCATGCGGAAGTTCGCCATGATGTTCTCATGAATCGTGAACGCCTTCGTGATCGCCAGGTCCGTGTTGAACAGCGACGGCCCGAAGTATGTATTGCGGCTCACGTTGCCGATCGTGTCCAGGCCGGGATTGACGAAAATTCCCGTCCCCGGATCGGTCAGCAGGTCCATGGTAGGCGGTTGATAGTACGTGCGGGTGCCCACGCCGCCTGAACTCGGCGTGAAACCGGTCAGGCTCGTCTTCATCCGCGCTCCGCCGGCCGCGCTCGGCCAGTTCGGCGCGCTTCCCGGCACGTTCGTTTGAGCCTCGTTATAGCTGAGCGAGTACGGCAAGCCGCCCGCCCAACTGAGAACGCCGCTGAGTTGGTAACCGCCGATGAGCAGATCGGTCACACGGTTGACGCCCGGAGCAAACTGCTTGCCCTTGCCGAATGGCAGGTCATAGCTGCCGTACATGGTCAGTTGCTGGTCGCGCGTGTTGCTGTCGCGGCCATGTGTCAGGCTGTGGCTCCATGTGTAGTAGCCCGTTTGTTCGTCGAACGCACTCGCCCACTGGTAGTTCGCCGTGTACGCAAGGCCCTTGGCAAGCTGCTGCGCCAGGGTCACCTGCAAGGCGTCGAACTCCGTGTTCTGGTTGTTGCCGTCGTACTGGATGCTGTTCGTCCAGCCGCACATGCCGGGCGTCACGAACGGCTCGTTCGGCGTCGCGTAATTGGCATCCTGGCAAGCCGGCAGGCTGTACCCGTAGTAGCGCTGCAGGAAGTTCGAAGTGCCTGTTCCACCGTTGGCGGCGATGGTGTTTCCCGCAACCGTCGGATCATAGTGCAGCGTCTGACCTCCAATGCCATAGGTCCCAGGCAGGGTGATCGCCGCTTCGTTCGGGTTTGTGCTGTTGCCGTCTCCGTCACCCAGCGTGTGGGTGCCCTTGTTGCCTACGTACGCCAGCGTCAGCGTCAGGGTCGGCGTCAGCGCCCGCTGCACGCTCAGGTTCCAGGCATCGATCGTCGGGAAGTTGAGCGGGTTCGGACGAACCTTGGTCGAAACCTGAGACCCAGGGTTGGGCAGCAGGCCGTTGGCTGGAACCGCAGGCATCACGTTGGCGGCCGGCCCTTGCGCCAGCGTGAACGCCACCGTCGTCGGGGTGGGCTGGTTGATCTGCTGGTTGGCCAGAACCGGCAGGTTCTGGGTTACCGTGTGGCCGAAGATCGAGCCGAACACACCGGTGTCAAAGCTGCGTCCATACCCGGCGCGAACTACAGTCTTCGTGCCAAGCTGGTAGGCAACGCCAATGCGCGGTGCGAACATCTTGCTGAACTGGATGCCCCAGCCCATGTCCGACGGAATCCCGCCGATGCCGGCCACGTGCAGATAGCCGTCGGTCAGGCTCATTAACGCGCCGTTGCCCGGCGCGTTCACTGTCTCCGGGAAGTAAAGCTCATACCGCAGGCCCAGGTTCAGTGTCAGGTTGTGCGTCGCGCGCCACGTATCCTGCGCATAGAAGAAGGTGCGCTTCTGAAATTCCTTGGCGTTTGTGTTGGTGGAGACGTAGCGGTTGTAGCTCGTCACATCGCCCAGCATGTAGGTGGCCCAGCCGAGACCGCCTTGCGTTTTAAGACCCTGGTTCGATGTGGCGTTCGCGTTGAAGTTCAACAGGCCGTCACGGTCGTTGTCGGAAGGCACGCGCAGGTTGCGCCCGTAGCGCAGGTCCGCGCCCGCCTTGAAGGAATGGTTGCCGACGATCTTGGTCCAGTTGTTCACAATCTGGAACTGATCCTCGCGCTCGGTCAGCGGGCAGTTGCAACGGTTCACATTCAGACCGTCGCCGAAGACCGGGCTGCCCTGTGTTCCGCCGGAGCCGCCTGGAACCTGGCCAATGAAGAAGCCCGGCGAGCCGCCCGTGAAATAGGTGCCGAAGTTAATTCCGGGAATGCCAATCGTATTGGCAAGCTCGGCGGTCTGGTCGTGCTTGGTGTCGATGATGTTATAGCGGTAGTACGCCAGGCGGAAGTCCGTCAGCAACTTCGGGTTGATGGCGATATCCATGCCCGAGGCAAGACTGTCGTTCCAGCCGTTCGAGTTGCCTCCATAGTTGTTGATGCCGAAGCCCGGTCCACCGGCCGTGCCGAACATGACAGCGCCCGACAGAATATCCGTGAACCGCGAGAAGCGCTCGAAGGCATGCATCGTCTCGCTCAGCGAATAGTCCACGCGCTCCGTCCACTGGTTGCTGTTGAAAAGACCCGTACCGTTCGCGTGATAGTTCGAGTCCAGTCCGCCAACCGATCCGGTCTGGTTCGGAGTCACGCCCTTCGTGTAGGGCTCAAGATACTTCAGGAACGCAAGCGACTGCGGAGAAAGCCTCCCGGCAGGAATCACGTTGTTCGGGAAGGGTGTTGGCGTGCCCGTCGAGTTGTCGTAGATGATGCCCGCCGCGCCAAGCTGGGTCAGGTATTCGCTGAAGTCCGCGCCCGGAATGCCGCTTGGACCAACCTGGTTGCCCAATGCCGTCTCTGTCAACAGGCTCGTGGGCAGTGTGTCGGTGGCCGCCGTGCCAACCTTCTGGCGCTGACCTTCATAGTTCGCAAAGAAAAACGCCTTGTTCTTCAGAATGGGACCGCCGATCGAACCGCCAAGGCGGTTTTTCAATCCGGCTGGAATCGAGCCCGGCGCCTGGCTGAATGGATCGCGGGCCAGGTTCGCGTTGCCCGTGCGGAAGTCGTACGCGTCGCCGTGGAAGCTGTTCGTGCCCGACTTCGTCTGCGCCGTCACCACCGCCGAAACCGCCTTGCCCAGCTCGGCGTCGTAGTTCTGCGTCGTGATCTTCGTCTCCGTCACCTGGTCCAGCGACGGGTTGATCACGATAATGCCCAGAATCGGATCCTGGTTGTCCGTGCCGTCCAGCTCAAATGCGGTGCCGCCGAAGGCCTGCCCGTCCACCTGAATCTGGCGGGAGCCCTGCGGGTTCTCATCCGCCGCGTGCGACCAGCCCAGAAGCTGCGCGCCCGGCAGAAGCAATTGCAGGTTGGTAAAGTTCTGGTCGCCTACAGGCAGGCTGGATACCTGCTGCTGATCGAACACCGTTGAAATGTCGGCGCGATCGGTCTTAAGTTCTGGCTGCTGATCTGCATTCACCGTCACCGTCGTGTCCGCGGCGCCGATCTCCATCGTGGGATCGATACGCGGAGCCGTGTCGGCCTCGACGGAAATGCCCTTCGCCACAAAAGCCTTGAAGCTCTTGGCCGTGACCGTCAGGTCGTACACGTCGGGGATGAGATAGGGAACCTTATAGTCGCCGGATGCGTTGGAGGTGGTGGTGACGACGGTGCCCTTGGCCTCGTCCTTCACCGTGATCTGGGCGCCCGGTATGGCCGCCCCAGTCGAGTCCGACACAGTCCCGAAAATCGATCCGTAGACCGACTGGGCTCTGGCCGCCGTATTCATAAGCATCAACGCGCAGGCAAAAAATGCCAGCACGAGTGCTGTGCGCAATCTCTTATTCATGCGGTCTCCTGAAAAACCTGCTCTTCTTGTTTTTTTGACTTTTTAGAAACATCTCTTGCCCTGCGCCTCTCCGGGTGCGGGCAATCTGCAGGCACTCCGGCCACGGCGGCTGGAGTGCGAAATTTTCTGGCGCAGCTGCCCCCGGAAATGAAGAAGGTGAGAGCGAAAAGGGCTGTCCCCAGAACAAGTCGAAACAATATCCAAAATCCATAACCCCTGTCAACGGTTTTACTCAAGAAATCTCGCGGCTAACCCCGTCCAAACGATATATCAATTCGAGAAAACCTTTACTACCGCACGGGAGCATCTCACCCTCGCCCCATCCTCCCGCCATCTCCTTGGCTAACATCACAATATAAACCGATTTACTTGGCTTTATGGCCTCGTCTTTTGCCGCCCGCCACCCTCCCCCACATCAATCCTACCCTCCTCTCAGCGCGGCGAGAGACATAGCATTTCCTGGTAAAGAAGCATCAGTTCGCTATAGCATTTAGCGCAAGCTCCAGCCCACCCGCGGCCGCTCTCCCGAGCCCCGGCGCGACACCGCTTCTGCCCCCGGCCATCCTCCTCAGGAATGGGGTGGGCATCCATCAAATAGTTGATTTTACAATGGGAAACCCGCACCCGACCCTGCACCTGCTCCGCTTCTGCAGCCCCGTTCCGTGCCTCCGGCGGCCTTCGGGCAGCCGGGCAAAGCCGAGGCGTCAGGCCCGTGTTCCGGCTCCCCGGTCCGCCTTTGCGCCCCGTTTGGGCATGACATTCCCTTCGCCTCGCCGTCCCCTGCCGCCGTGTTCTGTTGACTCCCTGGATGCCCCAAGGCCAAATCCTGCCTTACTTTCCGCCGCAGCCCCTCCCGCCGGCGCGAATCTTGTCCGCCAGCGCCCGCGCCTGCCCGTCATCCGGCGCAAACTCCAGCAGCCGGCCCAACGTCTCCAGGGCCGCCGTCCGTTCGCCCGCGGCGCACTCCACTACAGCCAGATTCATCCCCGCGGCCCGCTGCGCCGGGTCGTGGGCAAAGACCCCCTGCCACAGCCGCACCGCCTCTCCAAACGC
>JAJZGF010000002.1:46101-101046 GCA_021805025.1 Acidobacteriota bacterium | reverse complement strand
CTGTCTCCTAGAAATTGAGCCACAAAGCCATGTACACGGTGTTGTTATCGGAGGCGTTTCGAAACGCGCCGTCGTAGTTTGTGCTCGCGCCGTTGAATTTGAGGTAACCCGAGTAATTGAAGTCGATGTCAATGTTCTGCACGGGCCACCAGCCAAACTGCGCAATATAGCCGCTGGTGCCAGGATTGCCGTTGTTGCTCCCGGTCAGAGCCGCCGGAGCATAAAGAAGCGCATCACCGTTGCCTGTCGTCGAAAACAGAGCCCCTGTCGCGCTGTACTTGTTCCGCCAGTGATAGGTGCTGTCCAGTTTGAGCGTGTTCAGGTGGTTCTGCGCCGTTGTCGCCGCGCCGGCCGCATACGTCGCTCCCAGGTTTGACTTCTCGTGGATATAAGTTCCATGCACGTCCAGCAGGTTCGGGCCAAAGGGGCGCTCATACTGAAAATCGAAGGACGGATCCACATAACGGTCCTCGGGGCCTGAGACCGCACCAGGGAAGGAATTCATATAGATTCCGTAAGTCCCCACCTCAAGATAGTTACTGCCCCAGGTCTGCTGCCATGCTGCCCGCCAATAAGGAGCCGCGCCGCTGATGTTATACGACTGTCCCGTACCTGTAACCGGCGTTGAGGCCCCTGCATGCTCCGAGCGGTAGACAGTCACATCCGCATAAAGATGGTTATTCAGGAGACCGTATCCTCCCACGCCGGCCACATCCTGCCCCAGCGCTCCATTGATGATCGGGGAGGCGATCGGGCTCACGCCGGAAGCAGTCGAGATCCACGGAAAGCCCCATGCCGGCGTGCTGTTCCACACATCTTCCACCGTCGGATTATTGTTCAGCGTAATGCCGTATTCGAGATCTTTGCCGCCGAGCTTTGTCTGGTTCGCATAGCGCAGATCTGTGTTATCCATGCCAAAATGATCGTCGGCGTGCGTATAAGTCACCTGCGCAAGGCCGCCAAAGTGCGAGGCAAACGCGCCCGCAAAGAAAATACTCAACTGCTGCGGAAATCCGGCCGAGTTATTCTGGCTCGCAGGCTGATTCGCCTGATAGGAGGTATTCGACATGAGCACCATCACCGAAATCGGAATGGCGCGGGAAAGAAAAAGATCCTTTACGTTGCCGACCTTGTCCTTGGGATTTGCTTCGGAAAGCACATAGCCCTTCAGCTTGAAGTTCCGCCCGAAGGCGGTCAGCTCAGGCGGGTTGCTATGACACACATTGCAGGAGAGGCCCGTCTGCCGGGCAAAGCTCGGCACTGCATGTGCGCCTTCCGTGCAAACCATAAAAAGAATAAGAGCCAGAATTCCGGAAAGTTTTCGCATAGTCCACCTGTTCCACACTGAAGGCTTAGGTGCGCCCGCATCGCGGAGAGCAATTCGTGTGACGCAGCGGAAAGTCTAAACATCCCGCCACCGTTGTCAGGGGCGCAATGGATCGAAATGCGGCCTGGCGCCGCATCCATCCTTGAGCCGGGGAGTACCGTTCACCGTTGGCTAACTAACAACCGTAATGCTGTTAGATTCCAGAGTATCTTAGAGGATGCACGCTCAATCGGCAAACAGCCGATTCTGCTTCGCGTCCTATCGAAATGCTTTTCAGCCATCGTGCCGTTGCCGGTATTTGCAACAGAGCCTCGCACGGACTGGACAAAAAACGCATGACTGCCCGCTCAAAGCCTCTGTTGTGCTTCCAGCACACGCTCCAACGCTTCGTCGGCCGTCGCTCCCGTCGCGGAGAGGTGTCCCATCTTGCGCCCAGCGCGCGGCGTGTGTTTTTCATACAGGTGCAGACGCACCCCTGGGACTGCCAGCGCAGCCGCAAAATCCGGCTGTCCCCGCAGCCACACATCCCCCAGAAGATTCAAAATGGCGGCCGGTGTAACAAGCGCCGTCTCGCCCAGCGGCAGGTTGCAGGTTGTCCGCACAAGCTGTTCAAACTGGCTTGTCACGCATCCTCGCTCACTCTGGTGATAGCTGTTGTGCGGCCGCGGCGCCAACTCGTTGACCAGCAGTTCCCCCGCGCGCGTCACAAACATCTCCACACACAGCAGCCCCTCGATACCGAGCCCGGCGATGATGGCCGCGGCCAGTGCCTCGGCGCGCTGCTCCGTCGCAGCATGTACGCCTGCCGGCAGCACACTCCACGCAAGGATCTGATTCTCGTGATGATTGCGTGCGGCGGGATAGCTCCGCACCTCACCTGCCGGATTCCGCGCCGCCATCGCGCTGATCTCATAGTCCAGTTCCAGGGCCTGCTCCGCCACCGCGGGTAGCGCGCCAATGCCTTGCCATGCCGCCGCAACGGACTCCTCCGTCGCGGGCGCATCTATGCCGATCCGCGCCTGGCCGCGCCCGTCATATCCGCCGCGGCCAATCTTGAGGAATACCCGTCCACCCAACGCGGCCACTGCCTCGTGCAGATCCGCCTCGCTACGCACCACGCGAAACGCGCCCACGGGAAATCCGTGCTCCGCAAGCCATGTCTTCTGGAGTGTCTTGTCCTGAATGATGCGGATCGGCTCCACACCCGGTCGCAAAAGCGACAGCCGAGTCACCTCGCGCAAAGCGTCCACGCCAATCTGCTCGATTTCCAGCGTCACCGCATCCGCGCCCGCAGCCAGCCGGCGCGCCGCATCTGTGTCGCTCCAGCGGCCCACAATCGTTTCATCCGCCACAAAGCTCGCGGGACATGCGGCCTCCGGGTCCATCACGCGCACGTGATACCCCATCGTCCGCGCGGCCATTGCCGTCATGCGCCCCAGTTGCCCGCCACCCAGGATCGCCAACAGCCCGCCCGGCAGCACAACGCGCATTGCGTTTTCATTTGCGGGGTGCGTTTCGGAGCTCACTCCGGCAACTCCTGCTTCAGCACTTCTGCGGTGCGCGCCGCGCGCCACGCAGCCAGCCGCTCATAGAGAGCCGTGTCTGTTGTTGCCAGCATCTGGGCCGCGAGCAGGGCCGCATTGGCCGCGCCCGGAGCTCCAATCGCCAGTGTGCCTACCGGCACACCCTTGGGCATCTGCACAATTGAAAGCAGCGCATCCAGCCCATTCAACGTCGTGGCCGGCACCGGCACGCCGAGTACGGGCACCAGCGTCTTTGCCGCCAGCATCCCCGGCAGGTGTGCCGCACCGCCTGCGCCTGCAATGATGACGCGCAACCCGCGCTCCCGGGCTGTCTCAGCATATTGAAAGAGCAGGTCCGGCGTGCGATGCGCGCTTACTACACGCGCCTCATGCGAAATCCCCAACTCGCGCAAAATCTCCACCGCCGCCGAGAGCGCTTCATAGTCGCTCTTGCTGCCCATCACGATGCCCACCAATGGCTGTTCACCCATGCGCCTGATTATACGAGCGAATCACGCTCAGTTTGTGTAAACGCGCACGTAGTCAATCAGAAACTCTGATGGAAACGGCGTCGCCACAGCGGGACTGCCGGGCCATGATCCGCCCACGGCCAGATTCAGAATGATGAAACTGCTTCCCGTGTCGAATGGCCAGACAGAACCGCTCAATCCACTGATGCTCGATTTTGTGTAGGTCACATAAGGATGGCTGGGGTCATCCACGTAGTAGGCTACGCTGCCTGGGCTCCATATCATGCCGTAGGTATGCCAGCCCGCAGCCGTCTGTCCGCTGGGGAAAAAGTAGCGCGTGCCCAGATTCGTTCCTGTGAAGCCTGTGCCGTGGATCGATCCCTCATTCCAGTCCGGACTTAGAGCCGCGTCCACGCGCTCCAGCACATCCTGCTCGCCCGATGCCGGCCAGTCGACAGCCGTGATGTCGGAGCCAAGCAGCCAGAAGGCGGGCCAGAAACCCTGCGCCTCGGGCACCTGCGCACGAACCTCAAGCCGCCCGTATTGGAAGGTGAACAGGCCTTGTGTCTTCAACCGCGCCGAAGTGTAGACACCCGCCGCGGGCTCGCGTGCCGCGATGTGCAGATAGCCATCCGTGCCCACGTAGGCATTGGGATGTGCGGGATCGCAGGGCGCGGTCGCCGAGCCCCAAGCGCAGTAGTCTTCGAGTTCCTGGTTGCCCCAGCCACTGTTGCCGCTGTCATACGTCCACACCTGCGGATCCGGCTGCGCATAACTTCCTGTTGTGTTGGCGAACTCGTCGGACCACACGAGAGTCCCGGATGCAATGTTCAATACAAAGGTTTGACTCGTTGCAGAACTCGTCGCGCCGCCGGGAACCACGGCAATCGCTTTGACGGTCAGACTGGAACTCACCAGAAACGGGCTGAAATATTGAGTGGAATTCGCGGTCGGCATGCTTCCATCCAGCGTGTAGTGAAGCACCGCCGTTGGCTCGCTGCTTTGCAGGGTCAGAATCAGAGCGCCGTTTTGCGCCGGACGCGTCGCAAACACCGGCGCTGCTACGCTTGCGCGGCCTGCCGTGTTGCCGGCATTCACACTGGCGGCGCCGCTGCATCCCGTCTGAAGCGCGATCAGGAAGCACACAGCAAGAAGGTGTCTCGAGAACCTGCGCCGACCCCAAAGATCCGCCGATCGTATGCCCTGCTTCATAGTGCTCGTCCTCCGTGTTCGGTTCTGCTGCGCCTTTGACCGTGTATCACTCCCCAGGGTTGTAGTTCAGGTTTGGGCCCAGCCAGCGCTCCACTTCAGTCATGCTCATCTGCTTGCGCTTGTGATAGTCCTCAACCTGGTCGCGATCAATCTTGCCGACGCTGAAGTAGCGCGACTCAGGATGCGCAAAGTAGAGGCCGCTCACGCTCGACCCCGGCCACATGGCAAAGGATTCGGTGATCTGGATACCCGTGTTCTTCTCCACATCGAGCAGCCGCCACAGTGTGCCCTTTTCAGTGTGGTCCGGGCAGGCGGGATAGCCGGGCGCGGGCCGTATGCCGCGATACTTCTCATGAATCAGCTCGCCGGGGCTTAGGTTTTCCTGCTGTCCATAGCCCCACGCATCCCGCGCCTGCTTGTGCAGGCACTCCGCAAAGGCCTCTGCCAGACGGTCGGCAATAGCCTCGGCCATGATCGCGTTGTAGTCGTCATGTGCCGCGCGGAAGCGGTCACAGAGTTCTCTCAGGCCAATACCGCTGGTCACCGCGAAGGCGCCTGCATAGTCGCGCAGGCCCGTTTCCCTGGGCGCGATGAAGTCCGCGAGAGAACGGCATGGTTCGTTGCCCTCCCGGTTTGCCTGCTGCCGCAGAAAGCGGAAGGTCTCGAGTACCTTTGTGCGCGTGTCATCCGTGTAGAGTTCGATGTCGTCGCCGACGGCATTGGCGGGAAAGAAGCCGTACACGCCACGCGCATGAATCAGTTTCTCGTCGATGATGCGATCGAGCAGCGCATTGCCTTCCTGAAAGATCAGCCGCGCCTGCGCGCCCTTTTCAGGATCGTCGAGGATGCGCGGATACACGCCCTTCATCTCCCAGGTATGGAAGAACGGCGTCCAGTCAATGAATTCGCGCAGCGTGGCAAGCGGAAAGTCGTCGAGCACGCGAACACCCGTGAACGACGGCTCCGCTATATCTTCCGCACGCCAGACGATGGGCGTGCGCCGCGCACGCGCAGTCGCCAGCGAGATGACCGGGAGCCGCGGCGCGGCATGGGCCTTGCGCAGGGCTTCATACTCCGAACGCAGTTGTGTAACAAACTGAGCTTTGCCGTCTTCGCTCAGCAAGCTGGTTGTCACAGGCACAGCGCGGCTCGCGTCCAGCACATGCACCACCGGCTCGCGATAGTGCTGCGCGATTTTAATGGCGGTGTGCGCGCGGCTTGTGGTCGCGCCGCCGATGAGCAGTGGAATCCTGAGGCCCGTCCGCTCCATCTCGCGCGCCACATGCACCATCTCGTCCAACGAGGGCGTGATGAGCCCGCTGAGGCCGATGATGTCGGCGTTCTCCTGCCGGGCGCGCTCCAGAATCTTTTCCGCCGGGACCATCACCCCCATATCAATCACATCGTAGTTGTTGCACGCAAGCACGACGCCCACGATGTTCTTGCCAATGTCATGCACATCGCCCTTCACGGTGGCGAGGATGATTTTGCCCTGCATCCTGACCGCCTGGCCGGCCGCAGCCATCGCTGCTTTCTCCGCCTCCATGAACGGCGTAAGATACGCCACGGCTTTTTTCATCACACGGGCTGATTTGACCACCTGCGGCAGAAACATCTTGCCCGCGCCGAACAGATCGCCGACCACACCCATGCCATCCATCAGCGGGCCTTCAATCACCGCCAGCGGACGGCCCAGCTTGGCGCGCGCCTCCTCGGTGTCCGCATCAATGTAGGCGTCAATCCCTTTGACCAGTGCATGGGAAAGCCGTTCCTCGACAGTGCCGTTGCGCCACTCTTCGGCTTTCTTTTCCGCTGCTGCGCCGCCTGCATCCTTCCCCTTGAGCGCTTCGCCAAACTCGGTCAGGCGCTCCGTCGCATCGGCGCGGCGATTGAGGAGCACATCTTCAACAAGGGTCTTCAGCTCCGGGTCAATCTCCTCGTACACCTCCAGCATGCCGGCGTTCACGATGCCCATGTCCATGCCGGCTGCAATTGCGTGATAAAGAAATGCGGAGTGCATCGCTTCACGAACCTTGTTATTTCCGCGGAAGCTGAAGGAAATGTTGGAGACGCCGCCGCTCACCTTGGCATGCGGCAGATTTGCTTTGATCCACCTGGTGGCTCGGATGAAGTCCACCGCATAGTTGTTGTGCTCCTCCATTCCGGTGGCCACGGTGAGGATGTTCGGATCGAAGATGATGTCTTCCGGTTGAAATCCAACTTCGTTGATGAGAATGCGATAGGCTCGCTCGCAGATGCGAATCCTGTCTTCGTAGGTCGCAGCCTGCCCCTGCTCGTCAAACGCCATCACCACCACAGCCGCACCATACTTGAGGACCGTGGCGGCGTTCTGACGAAACTTATCCTCGCCTTCCTTGAGCGAGATGGAGTTGACGATGCCCTTGCCCTGCAGGCACTTCAGCCCGGCCTCGATCACTTCCCATTTCGACGAGTCCACCATGAAGGGCACTTTGGCCACCTCGGGCTCGCTGCCGAGCAATTGCAGAAAGCGGGTCATCGCCGCCACGCCGTCGATCATGCCCTCGTCCATGCAGATATCGATGACGTTTGCGCCGTTCTCCACCTGCTGCCGGGCAATGCCCACGGCTTCTTCGTATTTGCCTTCTTTCACGAGCCTGGCAAATTTCGGCGAACCTGCTACGTTGGTTCTCTCGCCAATCATGATGTAGACGCCTTGCTGCTGCGTGAAGGGCTGCGAGCCCGAAAGACGCAGCGGCAGGAAGTCCGGCTGAACCGGCATTGCCGCCGGCTCTGCCAGTGCAGGCTGCGCCGTGCCAATCGAAGTAGCGCGGCGCTCGCGCGAGGGCTTACCTTCCAGCGCCTTTGCAATGGCCGCAATATGCTCCGGCGTATTGCCGCAACAGCCGCCGGCAATATTGATCAATCCGCCGCGCGCGAACTCGCTGAGGTGGCGCGCCATGTCTTCCGGACCCAGGTCAAATCCCGTAGGCGAAAGCGGATTGGGCAAGCCCGCATTGGGATAGCACGAGATGGCCGCGCTCGATTTTTGTGCCAGCTCCTCCAGGAACGGGTACATCAAGTCCGGGCCGAGCGAGCAGTTGAGCCCCACGGCAAACGGCTTCGCGTGTTCTACCGCATTCCAGAAGGCCTCCACCGTCTGCGCGGAGATCATCGTCTCACCGCCGCGTCCCACCGCTGCTGAAATCATCAGCGGCAACTCCCGATTGTTCGCGGTCAGGCCATCCTCGTCAAAGACCTCGCGTATGGCAACCAGCGCGGCCTTTGCATTCAGCGAATCGAAGATCGTTTCAACGAGAAGCAGGTCGGAACCACCCGCGATGAGCGCGCGCACCTGGTGCTTGTAAGCGGTTCTTACCTGGTCGAACGTCACCACACGGAAGCCCGGATCATCGGCGTCCGGCGAGTTTGAGAGCGAGACTGTGAGCGGCCCAATGGAACCGGCCACAAACCGCTGCCGCCCGGTGGCATTCGCTGCGCGGTCGGCCCACTCCCGGCACTGTCGCGCGGAGCTTTCGTTGATCTCCCAGGCAAGATTGCCGAGGAATGAGTCGTCGACGATCTTCTGATAAAACGCAGGATCCTTGCGGCCCCCATGCTCACGAGGATCGTCCACAAAGAACTCGCTCTGCGCGATGCTCGTTGCTCCGAAGGTATTCGTTTCGATGATGTCCGCACCCGCCTCAAGAAAACGGCGATGGATGTCGCCAATCATCGCGGGCTGGGTCAGCGAGAACAGATCACCGTTGTTCAGCAGGTCCTTCTTCGCGTCCTTGAAGCGCGCACCGCGCATGTCGGCTTCCGTCATGCCGTAGGTGCGGATAGTCGTGCCCATTGCGCCATCGAGAATGGCGATGCGGCTTTCAAGAATCTTGCCAAGAGGATTGTCGCTTGCTTTGCTCATGTCGGGCTCGTTATCCAGGGGGATCGCCGTTCTTTTGCGGGCGCTGGGCCGGCGCTCGAAATCGTTTCCCCGCGGCCCGGCCCGGGGTAGGCCGATTCAGCGGGCCAGGCGCAACATGCCAAATGAATCTGCATCCATTGGGCCGCGCGGACCTCCGGCCCATCCTGTCTATTATCTCATTGGCTGAGGGCGGTTTGAGGCTCTGAGGTCGCATGGCAAGGGCTCCTGCGCTGCCTCCACACCGGCTGGGCAACGCACCCGGGCCTGGCGGTCAAGCCCTCGCGCGCGGGGAAGACCCCGGCACCTGGCCGCTGCGAATGCAGCGAACCATTAAGAATCCTCTTGACAATCGAGCCAAACGGGCGGAAGGATATAAGAGTGCCTATTCAACCGCTTGAATAAGCATCAATCTGAGATAGACGCGCGACGCGTCGGGTAGGGACAAGATGATGCAGCACAGTCTGATGCGCAGGATGGCCCTTGCGGCTTTTTTCATTGTCGCCATGGAAACTCTCTCGACCGGGCAATCCGCGGGCCCCATCGCCATCTCCCCGGCGCATCTGCCGCGCATCGGCTCAGTGAGTGATCGCTACCAGTCCTACAACATCGAAATGGTGGAGGTAACCGGTGGTCGATTCTGGGCGCCTTACAAGCCGGCCGCCAACGGACCCGCCGCCGCCGCTGACATCAAGCCCGCGGGCACACCTGCCGGAATGAATCCGTCTCTCTATCGCTACCGCGCGCCGATCGATCTGGGCAATCCGCAGTTGCGCAAGCTTGCGGCAGCGCTCAGTCCGGCCTACGTGCGCGTCAGCGGCACCTGGGCCAACTCCACATACTTCGATGACTCCGACGGCCCCGCGCCTGCCGCGCCGCCCGCGGGTTTTGGCGACGTGCTGACGGGCAAGGAATGGCGCGGCGTGATTGATTTCTCGCGCGCCGTCAATGACCGGATTGTTACCTCCTTTGCAATCAGTCCCGGCGTGCGCAATGCGGATGGGGTCTGGACGCCCGCGGAAGCGGAGAAGGTGCTTGCCTTCACCAAACGCGCGGGTGGACAGATTGCAGGGGTGGAATTCTTCAACGAGCCGACGTTTGCCTCGATGGGCGGCGCGCCCAAGGGCTACGACGCCGAGCAGTACGGACGCGACTTCAAAATCTTTGCCGCCTTCATCAAAAAGACTGTGCCGCAAACCAGAATCCTCGGCCCGGACTCTGTGGGCGAAGGCGGTTCGCTCGGCCAGCAGCCCGCCGCCATGAAGATGATTCAGACGGCGGACATGCTCAAGGCCGAGGGGCCGGGACTCGACGTCTTTGCGTATCACTTCTATGGCGGGGTCTCGCAGCGCTGCGCGGCCATGGGTGCAGCCGCAAAGACATCGCCGGCGGAGGCACTGTCCAGGGAATGGCTCATGGGCACGGCCAAGGAACAGGCGTTTTACGCGGCCCTGCGCGACCGCTTTGAACCGGGCATGCCGATGTGGCTGACCGAGACCGCGGAAACCGCATGTGGCGGCAATCCATGGGCCGCCAGCTTTGTTGACAGCTTCCGCTATCTCAATCAGCTGGGCGTTCTGGCTACGCACGGCGTGCAGGTCGTCATGCACAACACACTCGCCGCCAGCGATTATGGCCTGCTGGATGAAGCCACGCTGCAGCCTCGGCCAAACTACTGGTCCGCGGTCCTGTGGCGCAGGCTGATGGGCGCAACGGTACTGGACGCTGGACCGTCGCAGGCCCCCAACCTCTACGTCTACGCGCACTGCCTGCGGAACCAACCCGGTGGAGTGGCTCTGCTAGCGCTCAACGCAGATCGCTCGGCAACGAGTGCGATCTCTTTGCCCATGGCCTCCACGCGCTACATGCTCACTGCGACCGATCTACTGGGCGGTTCCGTCGCGCTCAACGGCGGCAATCTGACGCTGACCCCCACCGGCGACCTGCCCGCATTGCAGGGCGCGGCTACACCTGCCAGCTCGATTGCATTGCCACCTGCAAGCATTACCTTCCTGGCCATTCCCGGCGCGGGCAACAAGAGCTGCCGGTAATCGCGGGTGAATCGACGCAGGACTGCGGGCAACGAGGAGACGCATTGCATCATGGGGAGCATACAGAAGGCGAAAGCCGGCACGACACGCACGCGCATCACGCAGAAGGCGCTCGCTGAACATCTTGGCCTGCATCCCAGCACTGTGTCTCTGGTGCTGAATAGTGCGCCCCTTGCCGCCGCGATTCCTGAGGAGACCAGGGAGCGAATTCTGCGGGCGGCGCGCGAGCTCGATTATCGGCCGAATCTCTATGCGAAGTATCTTGCATCCAACCGGAGTTTCACCGTGGCCATTCTGCTGCCGGCCATCGGCGAAGGCTACTCCACCGCAGTCCTCGGCGGAATCGACCAGGCGCTGTTTGAAAAGAACTATGCCTTCTTTCTCGCCATCCATCATGGCGACAGGCAACTGATGCGCGAGTATCCGCGCCGTTTGGTGCAGCGCGCTGTAGAGGGCTTCATTTTGCTGAATACTCCAATCGAAGAGCCGCTCGGCTGGCCCACAGTATCCATCGGCGGCTATCCGGCGGTGGGCGACATGACCCGCGTGCTCATCAACAACTACCGCGGCGCGCGCATGGCGGCTGAGCATCTGATCGGTCTCGGCCACCGGAACTTCGCGGTCATCAAGGGACACGCCTGGCGCCCAGCGAGCGAGGAGCGATGGCGCGGCATTGCGGATGCCCTTCATGCGAGCGGAATCAAGCTCAATCCGCGGCTCGTACTCCAGTTGAAATCGGCGAGCACGTTTCAGGTCCCGGCCACGCCGGAGGAAGGTTATCTGGGCGCAAAGGCCCTGCTGGAGACAAGGCTTCCCTTCACCGCACTGCTCGCCTTCAACGATCTGACGGCGCTCGGCGCCATGCGCGCCTTCCACGAAGCCGGCCTCAGCGTGCCAGCGGATATGTCCGTCGTGGGCTTTGATGACATCCCTTCAGCGGCATACCATCTGCCTGGCCTCACCACGCTGCGCCAGCCGCTGCATTCCATGGGCGAGCTCGCGGGCACGCATCTGCTGCGGCGCATCGCCGGGGCTGCCGCACAACCCGAGGATATCGTGGTCGAGCCGGAGCTGATCGTTCGCGAATCCACGCGAGCGATTTAGGCCCGCGCCGGGTCACCTTTGCGTCGGTTTCTTCCTTATTCCACCACCTTGAAGCTTGTCTCCTCGGAGGCCAGCGAGCTGCCGCCCACCCACACGTCGTACGTAGTCGGTTCCACTGTGCGCTTCACCTCGACGTTGTAGAAGCTCAGCTCGTCAAAGCCCAGCGGCAAGGTGATGTGTTTTGTTTCGCCGGGTGCCAGCTCCACGCGCGCAAAGCCCTTCAACTCGCGCAGGGGCTGCTCAACGCTGGCCACGGTGTTGCGCACATACATCTGCACCACCTCAGTCCCGACCACGTTGCCCGTGTTGGTCACGTCCACGCCCACCGTCACCACCGGCTTGTGCCCGGCCAGCACTTCCCGCAGTGGAACTTCGGCCCGGCTCACCGTCGGCGTCGAGTAGCGGAAGCGCGTGTAGCTCAAGCCCCATCCGAACGGAAACAACGCTGAGTTTTCCTCGTCCAGATAGCGCGACAGGAATTTCTCTTCCGAGTTGTACGGCATGTGGCTCAGGTCGCCGTGCGCGGGGCGGCCCGTAGGCATCTGGGCGTAGTAGAGAGGCTCCTGGCCAACGGCACGGGGCAGACTGGCAGGCAGTTTGCCTGAAGGATTCACATCGCCGAAGAGCACATCCATCACCGCGGGGCCCGCCTCGATGCCAGGGCTCCACGCCTCAAGAATTGCAGGCACATGCGCGGCTGCCCACGAGATCTCAAGCGGCCGCCCGGCCAGCACCACCAGCACCACAGGCTTGCCCGTAGCCGCGACGGCTTCGAGAAGCTTCTCTTGCGAACCGGTAAAGCCGAGGCGAACGCGGCTGCTAGCTTCGCCTTCCATCCACTGCGTCGGCTCGCCCAGAGCAAGAATCGCAACATCAGCCTGTTTGGCCGCGGCAACAGCCTCGGCAATCGTCCTGTCGTCGTCGGGCAGTTTCTCGTTTTCAGCTGCTGCGGCCGTCCCTCCATGCATAATTTGCTTCAGGATATTTTCGTCTTTGCCTGTCAGCAGGCCGCAACCTTCGGCATACAAGAGCCGGTCGCCGAGCCGTTCCTGCAATGCCTGCTTCAACGTGATCACGTCCTGCGGATTCCCCGCCGACCACGCGCCCAGCAGATCCTGCGCGTCATCGGCCAAGGGGCCAATCAGCGCAACCTTCTTCGCCTTCGCGGAGAGAGGCAGCAGTGTGCCGATGCCCTCCACCGGGTCGTTCTTCAGCAGCACCATGGTTTCGTCGGCTACCTTGCGCGCCACTGCACGGCGTTCTGGAGTGGCAACGTACGCAGCGCCCGGCTGCGTGTAGGGGTGGCTAAAGAGGCCCAGAGCAAACTTGACGCGCAGGATGCGCCGCACTGCCTCGTCCACCACGCTCTCAGAAATCTTGCCGGAGCGTACCTGCGCCACCAGCGTTGTGCCGTAAAGGTTGCCCTCCATATCCATGTCCACGCCGGCCTCCAGCGCTTTGCGCGCCACCGCGGCGCCGTCCGCGCCAATCGCGTGGTTCAGCAACTCGGCGACCGCGCCCCAGTCAGAGACGACAAAGCCACCGAAGCCCCACTCGTGCCGCAGAATCTGAGTTAACGTAAACGGATCGGCGGTGGCGGGAATGCCGTTGATGGAGTTGAACGAGCTCATCACCGTCGCCACGCCCGCCTCTACAGCCGCGCGATAGGGCTCCAGGTAGACCTGGCGCAAAGTGATCTCGCTCATGTCGGTGGCGTTGTAGTCGCGCCCGGCAATCGCCGCGCCGTAGGCCGCAAAATGTTTCACGCACGCAGCCACAGAGTCCGGCTTGGAAATATCGCCCTGTTGATAGCCGTTGACCCAGGCGCGGGCCATGGCGGAGCTCAGGTACGGGTCTTCGCCGTTAGACTCGACAATGCGGCCCCAACGCGCATCCCGGGCAATGTCCACCATGGGCGAGAAGACCCACTCGATGCCGTCTGCGCGCGCCTCCACGGCGCCGGTGCGCGCCACGGTTTCGGCGGCCTGCGCGTCCCAGCTCGCGGCGATCGCCAGTGGAATGGGAAACGTGGTGTGATGCCCGTGAATGACGTCAAGGCCAAAAATAATTGGGATGTGAAGGCGCGATTTCTCCATCGCGATGTGCTGGTAGTGGTTCGTCTTGTCCGCGCCGACTACGTTCAGCATGGACCCCAGCTGTCCCTTGGCGACCAGGTCATCGTATGTCAGGTTTGAAGCGGCAGGGCCCGTAGCAAAGCCGGCCGAGTATTGCACCAGCTGCCCCACCTTTTCTTCGAGCGTCATCTGCGTCAGCAGCGATTCCACACGCTTGTTCACGTCTTTCGAGGTGAGCTGGGGATTGGGGTCAGGGCGCTCCTGCGGGAACGACGGCAGACAGGCCGAAAGCGCCGGGAGCAGAAAAAGCGCGCATCGAAGCGAGAATGTGGCGAAGGTTTTCATCACGCGGCCATAATAAACCGTTTGAGCGACGACGACCATACGCGCACGTCCAGTTTCAGTCGGGTTCTGCGGCGTGACCAGCTTTCACCCTCGCGGAAATGGGCTCGTCATCGCAACTCGCACAGCCACGTGGGGTTCAAGCGGGAATCGGTGTGGGAAGAGATTCTGCCGCGAATTTACCTTCTTCCGTAATTGCCGCACAAATTCACGCCGTAGACGCTTCGCGGCAAACCCTGGCATGCACTACTCTTGCAGTGGAACCACATGACTCGTTTTGTCGCACAGTTCCGCAAAGCTCTCTGGCTGGCGCTTGAGCACGATGTGCTCAACACCGCCAAGGCGGCTGCCTACTCGGGCATGTTGATGTTGTTTCCCGCGCTGATCGTGGCGGCCACGCTGCTGGCCATGGTGCCGGAGGCAAACCAGTTTGTAACGGAGGGCCGCCTGGCGTTTGAGCCGCTGCTTCCGGCCGGTTCCCTCGACATGCTGCAGTCCTACATGCAGGCGCGGCATATCCACTCCATGCAACTCATCCTGTCTACCGCCAGTCTGTCGGTCTTCGCCGGCCTGGGTCTGATGCTTTCGCTGATGGAGGGCTTTCGCCGCGCCTATCGGCTGCCCCGCGGCGAGTGGGGCTTCTGGCAGCGGCGGATGCGCGCCCTGATGCTGGTGCCCATCGTGCTCGTCCCGCTGGCGCTGGCCACACTGGTGCTCGTCTTTGGCCGGCAAATTGAGGCATGGATGATTGGCAACGCCGACCATGAGTTGCGGCACTTCGTCATCTTTTCCTGGCGGCTGCTGCGCTGGGCGGTCGCGCTAGCCACCAGCATCACCGTGCTGGCCGCGCTCTACCACTTCGGCACCAAGCGCGGAGAACACTGGGTGTGGGTGATGCCCGGAGCGATTGCCGCTACCCTCGTCTGGTTTCCGGCCACGCTGGCTTTCGGCTGGTATGTCACGCGCATCGCGGACTACTCCATGTTCTACGGATCCTTCGGCGCGGCCATCGCCACCCTGGTCTGGCTTTACATCACGTTGTTCAGCGCGCTGCTGGGCGCGGAGTTGAACGGCGTGCTCTTCAGAGAGCGTCAGAATGCGATCGCGGCAGAAGAGACGACGGAGCGGATTTCATCCCGTCTGTGACCGCTCTCACTGATCATGGCAAGCTCTCCATTGCAGGATGGATAAGAGGATTTTCGGCCTATCCCGCCGTGTACAATGAAGCAGGCCGCATACCATTCCTCTTCCGCCCAACTGAACCCATTCTGGAGTCTCCTCAATGTCGTTTGTTGAATCAAGCCTGACCGAATCTCCCATTCAACGCCGTGCAAAGATCGTCGCCACCCTCGGCCCGGCTTCCAACACCGAACCCGTCTTTCGCGAACTGGTCCGCGCAGGGGTCGATGTGGTCCGCCTGAATTTTTCGCATGGGACTCACGAGGAGAAACTCGCGCTGATCCAGATGATCCGCAAGGTGAGCCGCGAAGAACGCAAGCCGCTCTGCATCCTCGGCGATCTGCAGGGACCCAAGATTCGCACCTCGAAGCTCAAGGATCACCAGCCTGTCCTGCTTAAGGCCGGCCAGCGGCTGACCATTACGCCGCGGGAGGTTCCGGGCACCGCTTCCCTGGTGGGGACAACTTTCAAGACGCTGGCCGAGAACGTGGAGCAGGGCTCGCGCATTTTGCTCTCCGATGGATTGATCGAGCTTCGCGTGCATGAAGTAGATGGGGTTGACGTCGTCTGCGAGATCATCAACGGCGGCATGTTGGGCGAGAACAAAGGCATCAATCTGCCGGGAATTCCGGTGCGCGTCCCATCGCTGACCGACAAAGACACGGAAGACCTGGAATTCGCCATCAAGAACGGCGTGGATGCGATCGCCGTTTCGTTTGTCCGCACCGCGGAAGATGTCCGGCTGGTGCGGAATCGCGTTTCGGCGTACGGCGGCGAAACCTGGATCATCGCCAAGCTGGAGAAGCCGCAGGCCATCCGGCATCTGGACGACATTCTGCAGGCGGCCGACGGCATCATGGTGGCTCGTGGCGATCTGGGCGTTGAAGTGCCGCCGGAAAAGGTGCCCGCCATTCAAAAGCACATCATCCAGCGCGCCGCGGAGTACCGCAAGCCGGTCATCACCGCAACGCAGATGCTGGAGTCGATGATTGAGAATCCGCGGCCCACACGCGCAGAGGTCTCTGACGTGGCTAACGCCGTCTACGATGGCACGGACGCCGTGATGCTCTCCGGCGAGTCGGCGGTGGGCAAGTATCCGGTCGAAACCGTCTCCATGATGGCTCGCATCGTCTCCGAGGCCGAGCGGCATATGAAGGACTCACCCGAGAGCCATCGCCTGCGCGCCACCCATCTCTCTATCGCCGAGACTATCTGTGAGGCGACGGCGCATGCCGCCGACGATCTGGACCTGCGCGGCATCGCGCTGTTCACCGAGTCCGGCGCCACCGCCCGCCAGCTTTCGAAGTATCATCCTTCCGCGCCCATCTTCGCGCTCAGCCCCATCGATGTCACCATCAACCGCTTGAACCTGCTGTGGGGCACCACGCCGATCCGCTGCCCCAAGGTCAACTCGACCGAGGCACTGGTGGACGTGGCGGAAAGCCTCCTGGAACAGTACGGCTACGTCAGGCAGCGCGAGGTCATCGCGATTGTGGCCGGAACGCGGACCAAGTCCGGGTCCACCAACTTCCTGCGCCTGCACGTGATGGGCGAACACGGCCAGGAGGGTGTGCGCTTCTTTGCCACACGCGAAGAGGAGGTGCTTCCGGCTCCCGCGCCCGAGCCTGCACCGGCTCCATCGCCCGCCGTAAAGGCAAAGCGCGCAGCGGCAAAGCCTGCGAAAGCCGTCGCACGACGCAAATAGCGCGCTGATTTCAGCACAAACAGAGACGCCACTCCGTGTCCGGGGTGGCGTCTCTGTTTGCTGCGATCGGACTCTTTGCCTACTTCGCCGCCAGATGCCGCAGTACGTACTGCAGAATGCCGCCGTGTTCGAAGTATTCGATCTCCTGCGGCGTGTCGATGCGCACCTTGGCGTTGAAGTGCTTCACCTTGCCATCGGCAGCGGTAGCTTTCACGGCCAGTACGCGGCCGTTGGCGAACTTCGCTTTCAGCAGCGTCGTAAGGCCAGGGAAGTCAAAGACCTCCTCGCCCGTCAGGCCAAGCGACTCGACATTCTGCCCGTCTTCGAACTGCAGCGGCAGAATGCCCATGCCCACTAGATTCGAGCGATGAATGCGCTCGAAGCTCTCCGCGATGACCGCGCGCACACCCAGCAGCTTGGGTCCCTTGGCTGCCCAGTCGCGCGACGAGCCGGAACCGTACTCTTTGCCGGCAAGAATCACCAGAGGGACATTGCGCTCGGCGTACTTCACGCTGGCGTCGAAGATGGACATTCCATCGCCTTCAGGCAGCAGGCGCGTCACGCCGCCCTCAGTGCCCGGAGCCAGCTTGTTGCGCAGGCGCACGTTGGCAAAGGTTCCGCGGACCATGACCTCGTGATTGCCGCGACGCGAGCCGTAGCTGTTGAAATCCGCCGTCTTCACGCCATGCTCGGCGAGATACTTGCCCGCCGGCCCATTCGCCTTGATGTTGCCCGCCGGGGAGATGTGATCCGTGGTGACGGAATCGCCCAGCACCGCCAGCACGCGTGCGCCGGCAATGTCTGTCACGGGCGCGGGCGTCTTCGTCATGCCGTCGAAGTAGGGCGCCCTGCGGATGTAGGTCGAGTCCGGCTCCCACTGGTAAACATCGCCCGTGGGGAAGCTCAATCCCTGCCAGCTGGCGTCGCCCTTCGAGACCGTCGCGTATTCCCTGCGGAAGCCCTCGCTGCTGACACCCTTTTCGATGGCCGCGGCCACCTCTGCCTGCGTGGGCCAGATGTCCTTGAGATAGACCGGCTGGCCGTTCTTATCCGTGCCCAGCGGATCGGTGTCGAAGTTGTGGCCGATCTTGCCGGCCAACGCATACGCGACGACCAGCGGCGGACTCATCAGATAATTCGCGCGCACATCCACGTTCACGCGGCCCTCGAAGTTGCGATTGCCGCTGAGCACGCTCACAGCCACCAGACCGTGCTCATCGATGCTCCTGGAAACATCGGAGGGCAGTGGGCCGGAGTTGCCGATGCAGGTTGTGCACCCGTAACCCACGACGTTGAAGCGAAGCTTTTCAAGGTAGGGCAGCAGGCCGGACTTCTGGTAATAATCCGTCACCACGCGCGAACCCGGCGCGAGCGAGGTCTTCACCCACGGCGGCACGGTCAGCCCCTTTTCAACGGCTTTCTTGGCAAGGATTCCGGCGGCCATCATCACCGATGGATTGGATGTATTCGTGCAGCTCGTAATGGCCGCAATGACTACCGAACCGTGATCGAGATAGGTATCCGGATCGACGCCGAAGCGCTCCTTGACCGTGGTGGTCAGGTGTACGGGAACTTTCTCCGCGAGGCCTGCATCGGTCACTGTCCCGCGCTTCCATGCGGCCGCGGTGCGCGTACCCAGCGGCTTGGCCGTGGGGGCCAGCAGAGCGGGCAATTGCTGCGCAAAGCTTGCGGCGGCGTCTTTCAGCAGCACGCGATCCTGCGGGCGCTTGGGTCCGGCCACACTCGGTTGCACGGTGGCCAGGTCCAGCTCCAGCGTCTGCGTGTACTCGGCCTCGGGCGAGCCCGCGGTGTGGAAGAGGCCCTGCTCCTTGTAATAAGCCTCGACCAACGCAATCTGCTCTTCGCCGCGGCCCGTCAGGCGCAGATAGCGCAGCGTCTCGGCATCTACCGGAAAGATGCCGCAGGTTGCGCCGTACTCGGGCGCCATGTTGGCGATGGTGGCGCGATCAGCCAGCGGCAACTGCGTTAAGCCATCCCCGTAAAATTCAACGAATTTGCCAACCACTCCCAGCTTGCGCAGCGCCTGTGTCACCGTGAGCACCAGGTCAGTGGCCGTGGCCCCTTCGCGCAGCTTGCCGGTGAGCTTGTAGCCCACCACCTGCGGCACCAGCATGGACACCGCCTGGCCCAGCATCGCTGCCTCGGCCTCAATGCCGCCCACGCCCCAGCCCAGCACGCCCAGGCCGTTGATCATGGTGGTGTGCGAGTCCGTACCGACGAGCGTATCCGGATAGGCCACCAGTTCGCCGTTGCTCTCCGTGGTGAAGACGACGCGCGCCAAGTACTCCAGATTTACCTGATGACAGATGCCCATGCCCGGCGGCACGGCACTGAAGTTGCGGAAGGCCGTCTGGCCCCACTTCAAAAAGGCATAGCGCTCGCGATTGCGCTGAAACTCGAGCAGCGAGTTGGCCTCATAGGCCATCGGTGTGCCGAACTCATCCACCTGCACGGAGTGGTCAATCACCAGCTCAGCGGGCACCAGCGGGTTCACCCGCTCCGGATCGCCGCCAAGAGTCTTGATGGCGTCGCGCATCGCGCCCAGATCGACGACCGCGGGCACTCCGGTGAAGTCCTGCATCAGTACGCGGGCCGGCATGTAAGCAATCTCGCGGCTGGGCTCTGCCTTTGCGTCCCAGCGGGCGAGGAACTCGATGTCGGCAGCCGTTACGTTCACGCCGTCCTCGCGGCGCAGCAGGTTTTCGAGGAGGATTTTGAGGCTGAAAGGTAAGCGGCTCAGGTTGAAGCCGCGCGCAGTGAGCGCGGGCAGGCGATAGACCGTGTACGAGCGGCTGCCTGACTTGAGCGTGGCACGGCTGGCAAAACTATTCATCGGGAAGACCTTTCTATCCGCATCGGTGCGGATTGAATCTTGAGTTCATATGCCAGGCCCCGGTTTTGCTGGAGCCCTGCGACCTGTCGGCGCCATCCAGCGCCCGGAACCGGCCGGAAAGGGTGTAACGGGATAGCTTACTCAGCGAGTTGGTTAGCGTCCACGGTCGGGGCGTCCGCGGCGAAATCGCTTGAGTGGGGGCATCGCGAAGATGGCAGGATGGCTGCGCATGGACTACGCCCAGATTTTATCGCGGCGGGCACAGGCAGGAAAAACCTCGGTGATTGGAAGTCGCGGGTCCGGGCCTACTCCCCGGCAAAGTCGCGGTAGCGCTCCAGCACGTCGCGCTGCGAGATGACGCCTTCCAGCTTGCGCAGATTGGCTCGGTTGACCACCGGCACCAGCGGCCAGCGATCCACGTAGCGCAGCACGGTCTCCAGAGGCTGGTCCGGATGTACGCAGGGAATGTGGCTTCCGGACAGGAGAGCGCCCAGCGCATGGCTGCCCTTGCCTTGCTCGATCAGCGCCTGCGCGGTCTCCGGGGTCAGGCAGGCCCAGGCGCTGCCCGGAAGATGCACCATCAACGCGTCACCGGAGCCGGCCTGCAGGGCAAGGAAGGCCCTGTCGAGCACATCATCCGCCTCAAGCACCGGGCCTGGGGCCGGCCGCATCGCGTCTTCCACGCGCAGGATGTTCTCTTCGCGCTGCTCTTCCATCGACGGCAGGTCGAGCCCGTCCTGGCGGCTGAGCAGGTCAAAGATCGGCGTCGGCTGCAAGGCACGCGAGATTACGTAGGCAAAGGTGTTGGCCACAATGACAGGCAGGATGATGGTGTAGTTGCCGCTGACCTCAAGCACCATGAAGACTGAGGTCATGGGCGCCCGCAGGAAGCCGGCGAAGAGCACTCCCATGCCGACCAGCGCGTAGGTGCCGGCGGCATAGTGGAAATGGGGCAGGAGGGCATGCTCCGCACCGCCCACCGCCGCGCCCAGCATGGCGCCGATAAACAGCGTGGGCGCAAACATGCCGCCGGGTGTTCCGCTGACGAAGGACAGCAGCGTGGCAACAATCTTGAGACCGGCAAGAATCGCCAGAAACTGCCAGGTAAACTGCCCATGCATGGCCTCGTCCATGTACTCGTATCCCGCGCCCATCACCTGCGGCGCGCCCAGCACGGCGATTACTCCAATGAGCAGGCCGGCCAGCGCCGGCTGGAAGTACTGTGTCCAATGGGGCAGGTTTCTGCACCGCGGACGGAGCGCGCCAATGCCGCTGGAAAAGGCGACCGATGCAAAGCCGCCCACAATGCCCAGCACGCAGTAGGCAATCAGTTCTGAAGGCCTCCGCAGCTCCACCGGGGGAATCCGAAACAGCGACTCCGAGCCCAGAAACCAGCGCATCACTACCACGCTCGAAACGGCCGAAAGCACCACCGAGCCGAGGATGCCCGCCGTCCAGCGTCCGATAACCTCTTCAATGACAAACAGCACGGCGGAGATGGGCGCGTTGAAGGCGGCGGCCAGTCCCGCAGCGGCGCCTACCGGTGCAATCAGTCTCATCCGATCGCGGGAGAGGTTCATGCGCCGCCCAATCGCCGAGGCCAGCGCGGCGCCAATCTGCAGCGAGGGGTCTTCCGGACCCAGCGAATGGCCCGCGCCAATCGCCACGGAGGACGCAATGAACTTGCCGATGGCCGTCTTGAAAGGAATGTAGCCGTTGTAGATGTAGAGCGCGGCTTTAGTCTGGTTGACGCCGCTGCCCCGCGCCGCCGGAAAGACGTGAATCGTGAGGATGGCAATGGCCAGGCCGGCAAGCGACGGCGCAAGCAGCATTCTCCATGACGAGAGCGCCGCGCCCGAGCCCAGCAGATAGATGCGGCACCAGTCGATGGCAAAGCGGAAGCAGACGACGGCAAGCCCCGAGAAGACTCCAATGAAGACCGAGAGGACGAGGAAGAGCCGTTCCTCGCGGAAGACCGACCGCAGAACGGATGCGGGCGAAAGGCTGGACGCAGCCGCCGGGGCTTGCGCGGCGTCTTCCACAACATTTGTCGTCGGCTGTGCGTCCGGTCGGGAACTCACGTCAGCTCCCCTCATGTAGTTTTGCAATCAGCAGCAGCGCGGAATCGGTGGTCGTCGGCGTGCCGCACCACTCGCTGGCCTGGCGCTCGATCGTAAACACAAGATCCATGGCAGAGTTGACCAGGTCCGGGTCGCGACGCAGACCGCTTTCAGCCACTTGCGGCTTCAGCTTTGCCCATGCCGAGGCCAGGTCCTGCCTGCCATTGCCCGGCGCGGCATAGCTGGCTGCCGCCGGGCAGGCCTTGAGCCGCTCGCCTGCCGCCGCAAAGGCCGCTACGACATTTCGGTCACGCTGCGCCGTGCGAATCTGCCTGCGAAACGGGTCCATCTCCAGAACCCTGGTTGCAATCTTCAGGCGGTCATTGATGACGTAGTCGCTGGGCGTCGCAGCCACAGCCTGCTCCAGGTAGCGTTGCGCCAGCGGGTAACGCCCTAGGTCGTATGCGGCGGTTCCAGCCCCGGCCAGCGCGGCGGGATTATGTGCATCCGCAGTCAGGGTGCGGCGAAAAGCCGCCAGGGCGCGCTCGTTGTCCTGGATGCGCAGAAACTGCTCCCCAAGCCGGGTCTGCTGTGTGGC
Organism: Acidobacteriota bacterium; assembly: GCA_021805025.1. Lineage (GTDB taxonomy): Bacteria > Acidobacteriota > Terriglobia > Terriglobales > Acidobacteriaceae > Telmatobacter. Next base: position 78,645 of record JAJZGF010000002.1, on the reverse strand, counting down.
ATCGTCGCCCAGATAGGCCGCCAGCGAGATGAGCTCCGACTCGGCTTGTGCCTTGGCGTTGATCTTGAGCAGATAGGCGACCAGTTCAAAGCGCGTCTCCCGGGCCTGGCTCTCCTGGCCACTGGGCCAGCTCGCATAGATGGCGTTGTGATAGTAGCGCAGTGCCTGATCGGTCTCGCCCCGTTCAGCAGCAACCCGCGCCAGCTCCACATTGACCAGGCCGTTCTCCGGACGCCGTCCCCACAGGTTGATCAGGTAGGTGTAGGCCTCCGCGGTGCGGTGCAACCCCATCAGCGCCTGCGCCAGGCCAAGGCGGAAGTCAAAGTCGTCGCGGGAGTAGAGCAGGGCTGCGCGAAACTCCGGAATCGCGGCATCATAGCGATGCGCGTTCAGATCGTTGACGCCCCGCTCGGACCAGCGCGCGGCGAGCGCATCCTGCTGCGCATGAAAAATACGCGAGATGCCTGTGACCGTCAGGAAGAAAAAGATCGCCGCGAGGGTAAGAATCGCCAGCATCGCCGGCTCGCGCCGCAGGTAGCGCGAAAGATTCAACCTGGCGGTTTGCGTGGTCATGCGACCCCTGGGTAGCTGCGGGAGTGAAGCCTTCATCCCATGATACCGCGATGAGACTTCCGCAAGCCCCAGGAACGACTAGCGCGGGGGCTGCATATTGTAAAGAAACACCGCGCGCAGTTCGAGATACGGCCCATGGAAGTCGTGCGGGAGCGGCGGGTAGTTGGAGCCGGTCAGCGCGCCCCAGGCGGCGCGGTCAAGGCCGGTGTCACCGGAGCGGCCCTCCAGCACCATGCTGCCGTCCATCAGGCGACCGTTGGGAAGCACCTTGAAGCGGATGACCACAGCGCCCGACTTCAAGATCGGCGGGTTCACCTCGTCGGGAATCAGCGGATCCCAGGTGCGCTCGGTCTCGCGGTGCCAGCGCAGCAGCCAGGAGCTGAAGTCCACGCCTTGCGTGTCCGAGAGCACCTCGACGCCGCCGGTCCCTGCACCCGGATGCATACTCAGTCCCGTGCCGCCGGGCAGGTTGTTGTCACTCAGTCCGCGATTCCGGGCTGCGCCGCGCATGGCTTGCCGCAACTGGTCGGCGGGATTGTCTGACTGCATGGCAAAGTTGGGACGCGCCGGAACCGCCTGCGGCTTGGGCGCGGAGATCTCCGACTGCGATTGTGGACTGGGCGGAACAGGCTGCGTGGGCTGCGGCGGCGCCTCCAGCTTCGGCTGTTCGGCCGGCGCGGGCGGCGGCGGCGCTTCCGGCTTGTTCATCGCTTCCAGCGTCTGTTTGTCGATCTGCGGCTTTTTTTCCGGCACCGGCTTGACCTTGACCTTGGGCTGCAACTGGCGCAGGGCGTCGGGCGGCAGATCAAGATAGGTCAGATCCTTGCGCTGCTTGATGGCGTCAAAAGGATCGATCACCGGCGGCACCTTGAAGACATACCGGGGAATCCAGGTGATGGCTGACAGCACCAGAATGTGAATGAGAACGGCGAGCCAGATGCCCTCGCGAAGTCGCGCCCAGCGACGCTCATCTTCGAGCTCGCTGATCATCTCCAGCAGTTCGTGGGTATCGTAGTCAACCCAGCGCGACTGCGAGCGAATCGGGAGCGCGGGCTCTGCCGGGCCGGATTCCTCTCCGGATGGCGGAGTGGCGGCAGCAGCGTTGCCGACTTCCGCCGCGGTTCCCGTCGGCTCGTTGGGCTCGTTTACTGGGGTGGGCGTTTCGCTGATGGGCATTCTTCCGGCAGGAGCTTCACGGGCGCTTGCGCCGGCTCCATTTCGAGTCCTTCCTACCTATTCTCTCATCCCCGGCAAAACAGGCAACCCCTCCGCGGACAATGTTTGGAACGTACAATGATTCTTTTGGAATGGACGGATTGGGACTCGGAAAGGGACGTGTTTGAAGCAGTTTTTTGTAAAGCTGACGGCCTGGTGGAAGCTGGCCGCCCTGCCTGCGGTCCTCAAGCTTGGATTCTGGGGCGCAGGCGCTGTGGCGCTGCTCGACTCCTCCAGCATCCCCGTGCCCATGGATGCCATCCTGGCCGTCTACATATGGCAAAACAAAGGCCATTTCTGGATTTATTGCCTGATGGCGGCTGTCGGCTCGGCCATCGGGGGCCTCGTGCCCTATGGCCTTGGCCGTGCCGGCGGAGAGCTGTTTCTGCTCAAGCGCATCAACCGTGCGCGGTTTGAGCAGATACGCGACCGCTTCGAGCGGCAGGAGTTCCTGGCCGTAATGATTCCTTCCATGATGCCGCCACCCACGCCGTGGAAGGCGTTTGTCTTTGCCGCAGGCGTCTTTGAGATGCGGATTGCCCCTTATATGCTGGCGGTCTTTTGCGGCCGGTTGGTCCGCTGGCTTGTGCTGGCCCTGCTGGTGCTCAAGCTGGGGCCGGGCGCGGTGAGCCTGGTGGCGCATCACGCCGCGACGGCTCTGGCGATGGTGGCGTTGCTGGTGGCCCTTGCGCTGGCCGGCTGGTGGCTGAAGAAGCGGCAGGAAACACAAGAAGCGCGCCCGGAGTAGGACGCGCTTCTGGATGGCGCGAAAAAATCCAGCCGGCGAGCGGCGAGCCTCAGGCGCTGGCCTGAGCCGCGGGAACGCCAGAGTAGCGGCGCACCAGCACGGGCACGCCAAACGCCAGCGCCGCGACGATGGCCGTCGAAGCCAGATCATTGCGATAGAACGGGATCGCGGCCAGATAGCAGGTTCCCAGCCCGGCCAGCGTGTGCGGATACATTACGCCGCCCGCCCACACCGCGTAATTGGAGAGGACGAAAAACGACGTGGGCCCGAGCACCACGCCCGCTGCCACGCGAACAAAAGTGGTGCGCGCATGGAGCAGAATGTGGCCCAGCGCCATGGCCGCCACATACCAGGCCCAGGTAGTCACATAAGCCGTCCAGACAAAGGTGTAGTGGTAGCTGAAGACCGTCAGGCAGTAGTCGGTCACCATCAGGGCGGCCAGCGGAGCAAGCATCTCCCGCCACGAGCGCCGCGCGCCAAAGTAGAGCAGAGCCCCGCCCACAGCGGTAAAGTTCAGCCAGTCAGGATGTGGCATCAAGCGGCTCAACACGGCAACAAGCAGGATAAGATAGGCGGGCATGGAAACCTCTCGTTCGGGGTGGCCCTGGGATTTGACCGGGGCAAAAGCTTATTTCTTATTCTGAAGGTCGGCCCTGAAAGGGTCAACCGCGGACCCGTTGAACCGCCCGTAGGGTGAACAAAATTATTCATCCCGGCAACGTGTTATTTTTGCTCCCGCCCGCCCATGCCCTCGCCGGCCTCGTCCCGGCCGTCAACAATATATGCCCAGCCGCTGAGCGGCGGCGGTCCTGAGGCAGGGCCCGTTCCGCGAAATCCGTAGGCAAAGCGCAGGTCAGTGAACTCGACGGTGGTCCATGTGCGGCCGGGCGGTAACTGCGGCGGCGCGAGGGCCGGCACCGCGTCCTGGCCCACGTCGCGCACCACCGCCCAGCGGCCCCAGTCGAGATAGACCCGGCCAAGGAAGGTGCGCTTGGCGGCCTCCACGGCGGGCGTGTCCGCGGGTTTGTAGAGAACGTCGCGCGGCGCTTCGCTGTCGATCGTCTCGGCCCGCGAGTCGATTTCGGCGGTCTGGTAGTAGTCGGCCGTCTGCAGAATTGCGTGCCAGCGGAAGGGATTCACCGGATAGGGTTCGAGAGCGATGCGCTCCACCGGGTCTGCCGCGACCTGCGTCTGGTCGAGCAGTGTGCGGGCCTTGTCCTGCTCCACCCAGCGCCAGCCCCATAGGACGACCATGCCGGCAAGCGCGAAGATGGCCCAGCCGCGTCCGCGAAAGGGCTGCCGGCGCGCGCCCATTTCGCGGTCGGCCAGGCCGAAAAGCCAGGGGAAGAGCATCGCGGCGATCAGCAGCGCCCACAGCACCGGCTCCGCAATAAAGACGATGCTGCCCGCGTACCAGCGGGGGCTGAAGGGAAAGAATGGACGGACGCCGTAGTTGTTGGTCCAGTCAAGTGCGATGTGACTCAACGCGGAAAGCAGCGCGGCGAGGAAGACCCAGGGCCAGCGCACGGGCTGCAGTGCGCGCTGCTGCGGCGCTTCGGGGTCCAGCGGGACAGCGGGCGCTGCATTGCGGCTGCGCCGGTGCCAGCGATGGATGAGCCAGACCGCACCCGTGGCAGCGGCGGCCACCACCGGCACAAAGAGGAAGGTATGCGTAATCCCGCGATGATGCTTGAGCTCATCCACAGGCCCGGCCAGACTCCACAGCACATCCAGATCAGCGGCCTCGGCGGCCAGCACGGCGGCCAGGGTGGCGTAGGCAGTTTTACGATTCAGGCCGGCGCGTCCAATACAGGCGCCGGTCAGCAGGTGCGTGATCGGTTCCATTGCGGTCTGCCCACCATACTAACCGTCCCGGCCCGCGCCCTATAATCCAGCCCATGGACCAAGCAACAAAAAGGGTAGCAATCCATGTGGAAGAGCTGCGCGCGGAGCTCCGACGGCATGAGCACCTCTACTACGTGCTGGATGCGCCGGAGATCAGCGATGCCTCCTATGACGCGCTGATGAACGAGCTGAAGCGGCTGGAGACGGCGCACCCTGAGCTGGTGACGCCGGACTCGCCCACCCAGCGCGTGGGCGGCAAGCCGGCCGAGGGCTTCAAGAAGGCGCAGCACTCGCGGCCCATGCTGAGCCTGGATAATGCCTACTCCGCCGAGGAACTGGCCGACTGGGACCGGCGCGTACGCGAGCTGGCAGGCGGGCTGCCTGTGGACTACATGGCCGAGCTGAAGATGGATGGCCTGAGCGTGGCGCTGCGCTATGAGCCGGCAGACGGAGGCGGCTCGCGGCTGGCCGCCGGACTCACGCGCGGCGACGGCCAGACAGGCGAGGATGTGACCTCGAATATCCGCACCATTCGCAGCGTGCCGCTGACGGTTCCCGCGACAGTGCTGAAGAAATTAGAACTGCCCCAGGCCTTCGAAGTGCGCGGCGAAGCAGTGATGCCCGCTGCAGCCTTTGCGCGCCTGAATGAGGAACGCGAGCAGCAGGGATTGCCTCCGGCCGTCAATCCGCGCAACGCCGCGGCGGGCACACTGCGCACGCTCGAGCCGGGCATCGTCGCCACGCGGCGGCTGGACTTCTACGCCTACTTTTTGCTCGTCGATGGGCCGGGCGGAGGCGACTACTGGCCGCGGGGGCAGCATGCGACGCTGGATGCGCTGGCGGCAATGGGCTTTCGCGTCAATCGGCACAGGAAGCTGGTGGCCACGGTGGAAGAGATGACGGCGTTCATCGGCAGGGCCGAGGCAGAGCGCGATAAGCTGGGCTACGAGATCGACGGCGTGGTCTTCAAGGTGGATGCGCACGGAACGCAGCAACGGCTTGGCTACACGGGACGCGCGCCGCGCTGGGCGATTGCGTATAAATTTACCGCCAGGTCCGGCGTGACCCAGGTACACGCGATTACGGTGCAGGTGGGGCGGACGGGCAAGTTGACGCCGGTGGCCGAGCTGGAGCCGGTGTTTATCGGCGGAACGACGGTGAGCCGCGCCACGCTGCACAATGCGGATTTCATCGAGCGCCTTGGGCTGAAGCTGGGCGACTGGGTCAAGGTGGAACGCGGCGGCGACGTCATTCCCAAGGTGGTCGAGGTCATCGAGGATGCGGAGCGCCCGCGCGGCAAGCTCCACTTCTCGTTTCCTTCGCAGTGTCCGGAGTGTCACGCGCAGGTCGTCCGCGCCGAGGGCGAGGTGGATTTTCGCTGCGTGAATGCCGACTGCCCGGCGAAGCTGCGCGAGAGCCTGCTGCACTTTGGACGGCGCGAGGTGATGAACATTGAAGGGCTGGGCGACGCGGTTGTGCAGCAACTGCTGGAACGCGGCCTGGTGCATGGCGTCGCAGACCTCTACAAGCTCACCGTGGAGGAGCTGACGGGGCTGGAACGCTTTGCAGAAAAGTCCGCGACTGCACTGGCAGAGCAGATCGATCAATCGAAACAAGCAGGATTGGCGCGGGTACTGATGGGTCTTGGCATTCGCTTTGTGGGTGAGCGGACGGCAGAACTGCTGGCGCAGGAGTTCGGCTCGATGGATGCATTGATGGCGGCTAAGGCCGAGGAACTGGAGCGCGCGGAAGAAGTTGGCCCGCGCATCTCACAGGCGATTCTGGAGTTCTTTGCGCAGGAGAAGAATCGCGCACTCGTGGAGCACCTGCGCGCCGCCGGCGTGGATATGACTGCGGAGAAGAGGCAGCGGTCGACGCAATTAGCCGGGTTGACCTTTGTCTTAACCGGCACTCTGCCAACGATGACCCGCGACCAGGCCGAGGCGATGATTGAGGCCGCAGGCGGCAAGACTACAGGTTCAGTGAGCAAGAAGACCAGCTACGTGGTAGCAGGCGCAGAAGCCGGATCAAAGCTGGAGAAAGCGCAAAAGCTGCAAGTACCGGTGCTGGATGAGGACGGCCTGAGAAAGCTGCTGGAGGAGGCCGGATAACCGGCCTTCGCCCGCGGCATCCCGTTCAGGCGATGTTGCGCCGATGCGCGGTGATCGCCGTGGCGCGCGTGTCGCCGCGCAGGGTGCGCTCACGCTCGCGCTTCCAGGCCTCGGCGTGCCAGTTGCGCGCGGCATACGTCGGTGCTTCTGCATCCCGGGCTTGCTGGTCGTCGGTCACCGCATCGCCCGGCGCAATGAGCCGCGCCGAGGACTCAAAATCGCCCGCATAAGTCGGCGACGTTGCCACGGATTGCACGCCCTGCCGCTCCGGCGCTGCGTGAGGCACGATATGGGCCGCTGAGGGAGTCACGTTCGCAGCGAGGTCCGCAGCGAGGCGCACAGTCCGTGCCGACGCCGCTTTCTCCCGATCGCCGGGCAGCTCAGTGCTCGCGCCCTGCGCCCGCGTGGAGACGGTGCGCGCCATGAACTCATCCACCAGCTTATGCAGGCAGGTTTGTCCGCACAGATGTTTGGCCCCGGCGCGCAGCCGCTTGCCGGCGCTCCAACCGCTCACGCGGAGCTCTGCGCCCTGGTCATAGGCCACAAACCAGTGGTTGGTGTGCTGCATCTCCACACCGCAGATGTCGCATGAAATGGCCTGCCGGATCACCGGATTGTTCCCCTCTTGAACGGAATCGTCTTCCTTCCATTTCATCGCGGAAATGAAAGCGGAGTGGAGAGCAGGGAAGAAAGAAATGCGAGACGAGTCAAAAGTGGACGCACCGGACGCAATCCGTTCCGAAATGAAACAGCGCATGGATTTTGTCGCAAAAAAGCCGGCACAGTCGGCCGGCTTTCTTTTTTCGGGGAGGGAGTACAAGAGCTATTGCCGTGGCGCGAAGTAGCCTTTTTTGGCGCGCGCGGTGTAGCGCCGGTCGTTGCAATAGAGGTAGATGGGGCGGAAAGCACCGTCGTATTTGAAGTCGGCCGGCGTGTAGGTGAGCGCGTACTGGCTGCGCAGCTCCTCCTCAATACCCTTGAAACTGTTGGAGACTTCTTCGACGGATGGAGGGAAGAAGACTCTGCCGCCGGTCTCCTCCGCCATCCTGGTCAGCGCCTCGTCGCCCTTGCCACGGCTTGGCGTCCAGTTGGTGCTGATGGTGTAGATGATGGTCTCGGCGCGCTGGCACATTTTGATGGCTTCGTCAGGATAGACGTGACTCTGATTGTCATCGCCGTCGGAGAGCAGGATCATGGCCTTGCGCACGGGGTCCGGTCCGCGCTCGCTGAGCAGTTTGTCGCGACAGGCCGAGTAGACGGCATCGAAGAGCGCGGTACCGCCGCCGGGCCGAAGACGGTTGATGCCGGTCTCAAGCCCGTCGAGATTGTTGGTCCAGTCCTGGGTCACATCGGGCGTGACATCAAAGCCCATCACAAAGGCGCGGTCGCTCTTGGATTTGAGCACATTGAGCAAGAACTCGATCGCCGACTGCTGCTCGAATTGGAAGCGCGTGCGAATCGACGTACTTGTGTCAATCAGGATGCCGACGCGCAAGGGCAGGTTGATCTGCTGCCGGAACGAGGTCACGCGCTCCGGCGCCTTCTGGTCGTCCAACAGCGCAAAGTCGCTTTGCTTCAGATTGGGGATGTAGTGGCCGTGCTTGTCAGTCACGGTAAAGATCAGGTTGACCTCATTGACGCCCACGTGAAGCACGGGAGCGTTGTCGCCGGACTGATCCTGAGCCGCGGGAGCCGGCGCCTGTGCCGATCCGGCGGCGGGCGGCGCTGCGGGAGCTGGGGAAGAGGGCGGCGCAGCCGGCTGCTGCGCGTGGAGTGTGACGGCACAAAACAACGCCGCTAGTGCCAGGCTCGATAGATTTCGGATCATATCTTCCTCATTTTATCAATAGGGCGCGCCGCTCGGGGAGGAGTTGCGGCCTCTTGCGGGCCGCCGGGTTTGCCCTTCTCAAGACTTTCAAGAAAGCGATTCAGCTCGGGAGGCAGCGGGGACTCAAGTTCGAGGAGCTTGCCGGTGACAGGGTGTTCGAACTGGAGGCGGGCCGCGTGCAGAAAATTGCGGCCAAGCTTCAGCCGCTCGGGTTCAGCCTTGCGGCGGGCGGCCCTGGACTGTGCCGCCTGCGCGGCAACCTGATCCGTGAGCTGGCCAGCGCCTCCATACAGCGTATCGCCGACGACGGGGTGTCCGATGGAAGCCATATGCACGCGGATCTGGTGCGTGCGACCGGTCTCAATGCGCACGCGCACCAGCGTGAAGTTGCCAAACCGGGTTGTGAGGCGTCGAACCACCTCATAGTGAGAGACTGCGGAGCGGGAATTCTCCGTGGGCCGTGTGGTCATGCGGGTGCGGCGCTCCGGGTCGCGGCCGACGGCTGCCGTGATCGTGCCCTTCGGTCGCTCCACCGCGCCCTGCACCAGCGCGATGTAGGTTTTGCTGATGCGGCGGCCGGAAAACAACTCGGCCAGCGCGGCATGAGCGGCATCGTTCTTGGCCACGACGATCAGTCCGCTGGTGTCCTTGTCGAGCCGATGCACAATGCCGGGGCGCAGATCGCCGCCCGTCGAGGACAGCGCGTGAAAGCGATGGAGCAGCGCATTGACCAGCGTGCCGCGGCTGCGCGCGTCTTCATTCTGGCCCGAGCCGGCGTGGACCATCATGCCCGCCGGCTTGTCAATGACGGCAAGGTGCGCATCCTCGAAGACGACGTGGAGTGGAATATCCTCCGGCATTGCCTTTAGCGGCGCGGGATGCGGCTCACCGGTCACGGTGATCTGCTCTCCTCCGCGAAGCTTGAGAGATGCCTTGTGCCGCGTGCCATCCACGACGACATCGCCCTGCTCAAGCAGCAACTGCACACGCGAGCGACTCACGCCTTCCATCTGCGTAGCAAGAAAATGATCAAGCCGCTGGCCTGCTGCCTCCAGCGGCACGGTTACCGTGCGTGCCTCAGCCATGATTGGCCTCACTGGATTCAACGGCAGTTGCGGCGCGGGCGTCGCGCCGGCGAAGCAGTGCCGCGCCGGCCAGAACAAGCGCGACGGCCGCGATCTGCGGGCCGTCGAGTGCGCCCTGGAAAACGACGCCGCGACCTGCGGGATCGCGCAGAAACTCGGTGAAGTAGAGGATCGCGCCCAGACCCAGCAGCGCGAGGCCCGCGACGTCGCCCACCTGGCGGCGCTCCGGCAACCATACGAGCAGGGCCAACGACAGGGTGAGGAACGCGAGTGCGGCGTAGAGCTGCACGGGATGCACGGGTACGCCGAGCGGCGCGCCGCTCCAGCGCGCCGCAAACGGGCTGGTATAGAGGACAGCCCAGCGCCGGCCGGTCACGGTGCCGAAGCCGGAACCGGCAAGCAGGGCGCCGAACTGCTCAAACGCAAGGCCAAGCGCAAGCGGTGCCGCGAGGGCGTCGGCCGTGTTGGCCAGCGGCATCTGCTTGCGGCGCGCATAGACCAGCCCGGCGGCCAGAGCCAGCAGGGACGCAACACCTGCCAGCAGGGGATGATGGACCATGGCCAGAGTGAGCAGCCATGCGGGATGGCTGCGCAGCACCGTCCAGTTGACGATGACCAGCAGCACGCGCGTGCCGACCAGCGCGGCAAACAGAGCCACAATGCAGAGATTCCAGAGTTCATTGGGGTCGCCCCCGGCGATGCGCGCCGTGCGCAGCACCATGGCGAGCGCCAGCAACATGCCGAGCGCCGTCATCACGCCATACGACGGGATGAGTATTGGACCGAAGTGAAAGAGGACAGGATGCACTGATGGAAGAATATCTTCTTTAGACGGCTAGGAAGGTAGAATCCGGCCCGCTGGGCCGTGGGTGATGCGCCGGTGAACCCGTCCTAAGACGGTGGAGCTCTCCGCGGTTCATTAGGCATTCCGGACTGGCGGACACGGCACACAGAACCGATTGTCGAGTTGAGCCCCTGTTCATTGAATGTTGGTTCAACCAGCGTTGATCGCCCACCTGCTTTGCAGGCCGGTTTCTATTGCGGATAGTAGGGGTAGCGGCGAGGAATTGCAAGTCTTGTGCGAAGAGGGCGCAGTGTGATAGCGCGCCAGCCGCCCCGATTTGGGCGCATGAAATCAAAACGGGAGCGAGGACTACGATCCTGTCTTGAGCTCGTCTTCCAGCACTTCATCCAGCAGGCCGCGCAGGCTTACTGCCCGATTGTGGCCCCTGCGGACATCCGCGCCCGCAGTTTGTGAAAGCTCATCGGCAAGATTGAGCGCGGCCAGCACGGCCACGCGCAATGAGTCCACGGTGCGGCCCTGCGCGGCAACCGCGCGCATCTTCGCATCCACCTGCGAGGCAAGACGGCGAATGTGGTCCGGATCCTGCCCGGTCAGATGATAGGCCTGGTCGTAAATCGATACGGTCGTGTAGCCGGGCTGCTTCGCGGCATTCTTCTTTGCCATTGGTTTCCTCACAGCTCCAAGGCATCCAGTTGAGACAGCAGTCGCTCCACGCGCTGACGCACATGATCGCGTTCTGTGCGCAGGGCGCGAACTTCCTGCTTAAGTTGATCAAAGAGCGGAGTCTGATCGCCAAGTTGCGCTTCAGCCCGGGCAGCGCGCTCCTCCGCTTCCATCCGGGCGGCGCGCTCACGCTTGACGAGCTCGACGGCGCGTACGATGCGCTCTTCCAGCGCGGAAAAGTCATCGGCGCTTAGAGCCAGGGCCACCGGCTCGCCACCCTGGTCCGGCGTGTTTTGCTCCTGTTGCGGCCTGTCCGTAGCTTCGGTATCCCAAAATGTCTGCGTCATGTTCTTGGCCTCCGCGGCAGCAACCTTTTCCGTGCAAGTATAGCGCCAAATACACGCCGCGCCGCGCCTAACTGCGCAGACGCGCCCCAGCCTTGCCAACAGCGGCTATGACCTGCGCCTGGAAGGCCTGCAGTTCCTCTTCGCGCAGGGTACGGTCAGCGGCCTGGAAGGTGACGCCCATCAGCAGCGAGTATTCGCGCGCGCCGAGTTTTGCGTCGCGGAAGGTCTCGCGGGCGCGCCAATCCACCATTTCCGGAATGGCCAGCGAGGCCAGCGTCCGGTCAATTTGTTCCCAGGCAACACTCTCATCCAGAACAAGAGAAAAGTCGCGGCGAACGGGCTGGAAGCGCGAAAGCTCGCGCGCGGCGGGCTTGCGCAGAGGCAACTTGTAGAGCCGGTCGAGATCGATTTCACCGAGGAGGACCGTCTCCTTGAGCTTGCGGGCCGCGGCCTCGCGCGGATGCAACTGGCCGAACCATCCGACCGTGGTGCCCTCGGCCACGATGCGCGCGGAGCGAAATGGATGAAGCCACGCAGGGTTGAGGCCGGCTTCGGGCGGGAAACGATCGAAGTAGACAGTGCGGGTCTGGAAGCGTGCAAGCACCTGCTCGACGACGCCCTTGAGGTCGTGAAATTCAACGGCGCGCGCGGGATGGAGCGCGCTCTGCTCGGGCAGCGCTCCGGCGGCGACGAAGGCCAGGGCCGGGCGCTCGTCCACTTTCTCCGTGGTGCCGCTGAAGACAGTGCCCAGCTCGAAGAGACGCACGTCGCTCACATCGCGATGGAGGTTGCCCGCGACCATGGTTAACATGCCGGGAATAAGCGACGGGCGCAGCACGCCGGCTTCCTCGCTGAGCGGATTGCCGAGCGGCACGACCAGGCCGGGCTGCGGCGCGGTGAGTGCGGCGTCACTCGCGGAGCAGAAGGTGCTGGCGATGGCCTCGTGGAAGCCGGCAGAGCGCAGCGTTTCACGCAGGGCAGACTCGGCCTGGGCAGAAGACAGCGCAGTCACGCCACCGCCGAAGGCTGGCAGCGTGTTGGCGAACCGGTTGTAACCGTAGACGCGCGCGACCTCTTCGATGAGGTCGATTTCGCGCTCGATGTCGAGCCGCCACGATGGCAGCGTGACACTCCACGCGGCGGCGCCGGCGGGTGCGAGCATGCAGCCAAGGGCAGCCAGGACACCCTCGACGGTGGCAGCGGTGATGCCGTCGGCGTCCGTTGTGGTGCCGAGGATGCGCTGGACCTCGCTGAGCGCGAGCGCAATCGGCTTGCGCGCGGCGGTGCGGGCCTCAAGTGCGGGCACGCGGACATCGACGAGATCGCCCTCGATGGAGCCACCGGCGGCAAGGAGGATGCGGCTGACGAGCGCGGAGGCGACCGGCGCGGCGTTGAAATCGGCTCCGCGCTCGAAGCGGTGGCTGGCGTCGGTGTGCAGTCCGTGGCGGCGCGCGGTGCGGCGCACGGCCATGGGCTCGAACCAGGCGGCTTCGACAAGAACGTTCTTCGTCGCGGGAGTAATCATGGAATCCCAGCCGCCCATGACGCCGGCAAGGGCGAGCGGCTTGGCGTGATCGGCAACCACGAGGTCTTCGGGGTCGAGCGTGCGCTCGATGCCGTCGAGGGTCTTGAGCTTCTCGCCTTTGCGGGCGCGGCGCACGACGATGCCGCCCTCGATTTTGTCGAGGTCGAAGGCGTGCGTGGGCTGGCCCATGGCGAGCCAGACAAAGTTGGTGGCATCGACGGCGCTGGAGATTTTCTTCTGCTCGAGAAGACGGAAGTAGGTGTCGACTTCGGCTTGCGCGAACCAGTCGCGCGAGTCGGTGACGGTGATGCCACGCAGGACGCGCGCGGTGAAGCGGCCGCAGGCGTCTTCGGCTTCAATCTTCACGGAGAACGACGCGGCGGCGGGCTGGGGCGCGGGCAGCGCGAGGTCGAGCGGGAGCAGCGGAACGCCGTAGATGGCGGCGGCCTCGCGGGCGATGCCGTAGTGGTTCATGGCGTCGACGCGGTTGGTGGTGATGTCCATCTCGTAGAGCGAGCCGTTGCCGTCGCCGAGGTCGAAGATGCCCTCGACGGCGATGCCGCGCAGGGTGAGGTCTTCGGCGAGTCTCAAGTCGTCGACTGACAATTCAGGCAGGTAAGCTCGAAGCCACTTGGTGAGTATCTTCATGCGAATTGCCCCAGAAATCTCATATCGCCGGCGTAGAACTGGCCGATTTCGCTGATGCCGTACTTCATCATGGCGATGCGCTCGACGCCCATGCCGAAGGCGAAGCCGGAGATCTTTTTCGGGTCGTAGGCGGGCTGCTTTTCCTTGGCGAAGGCGAAGACGGCGGGGTCAACCATGCCGCAGCCGAGCAGCTCAATCCAGCCGGAGTGCTTGCACTTGCGACAGCCTTTTCCGCCACAGAAGATGCAGCTGATTTGGACGTCGGCACTGGGCTCAGTGAACGGGAAGAACGACGGGAAGAAGCGCGTCTTGACGGACGAGCCGAAGAGGGCCTTCATGGCGTGATCGAGCGTGCCCTTGAGATCAGAGAAGGTGATGTTGGTATCGACGCAGAGGCCTTCTACTTGATGAAAGATGGGCGAGTGCGTGGCGTCGGTGGCATCGTTCCGATGCACTTTCCCCGGAATCACAATCCGCACCGGAGGCGCCTGCTGCTCCATGGTGCGCATCTGGACGGGCGAGGTGTGGGTGCGCAGGAGGAGGCGGTCGCGCTGGGGGCGGCGGTCCTGATTGGCAACGACGAGCGTGTCCTGCGTGTCGCGCGCGGGATGGCCGGGCGGGAAGTTCATGCACTCGAAGTTGTAGAAGTCGGTTTCGACCTCGGGGCCGACGCCGACCGAATACCCGAGTGCCGCGAAGACGGAGACGATTTCATTGAGGGTCTTCGTGATGGGATGTTCTGCGCCGGTAAGGCGGCGGGAGCCGGGCAGGGTGATGTCAATGGCTTCGGCGGCGAGGGCGGCGTCGGATGGACCTGCGCCGGAGGCCGCGTCGAGCAGGGCTTCTACAGCGGACTTGAGGGCGTTGAAGCGCTGACCGAGGGCCTTCTTGGCCTCAGGCGGGGCGGCCTTGAGCCAGCGGCTGGAAACCTCATTGAGCAGGCCCTGCTTGCGGCCCAGCCAGTGCAGGCGGAAAGCTTCCACGGCCTCGGGCGAGCCGAGCGCGGAGGCGGCGTCGCGGGCCTGACGTTCGAGCGTGGCAAAGGCCTGGCCGAGCGCGGCTTCGTCAAATGCCGTGAGATTGGGGATTACTTCATTCGTCATGCGTAAAGAGCAGGATAAACCACGTGCGGGTTGCCGGCAGGCGGTGGGTGAATGCTGTACGGGAATGGCATTGGCGCGCAAGGCGAAAACTGGGCGAAACCGGCGTTGGGAAGACATGCAAGCTGACTGTGAGAAAGAAAGATATTGGATAGGGCGTGGGTATTTACTTTTTTGGAGGGTGGGGGCTGGGGAGTTGGCGGAGAGTACGGGCATGGGTGGGCCTAAAGGCTGGTACGAAGGCGGGACGGTCAATGGCATGAAGTAGTGCTCTCCTCGAAAGCAGAAAGGCCTGAGAGCGCGGCAAGGTGCGGCCGCGAATCTCAGGCTGATAGATCTATTGTGCGCGTTTGCGGGAAATAATCTGCAAAACGGGGTGAGGAATTTTCCTTGTGGAATGAGTGGGTTAGAGAATAAATGAGCGGGGAGGCGGTTGACGGCCAAATGTGGGGTGAACCCGACCAGCCGAATTGGATGCCCGGCAGTCGTGTTTTTTATTGCGACGCCCCGCGCTGGTCAACGACCTTGAAGCCTTCAGAAATGGCAAAGTAGCTCGGCTCCGGCTCCGACATCGAGACCTCTTTGGCAGTAAACACCTGCCTGCCGGTTTCCGGGGTATCGAGGATCGACTTGAGGCTGATGCCGAGCTGCTCGGAGTACCAGAACTCGCGGCGTCCAACCATTTGCCGGTCATTCCCCATGACTCCCGAGTTGATGGTCATGGTCTCGCGATACCCATGGGCACCCATGCCGGCGATCGTGTCGACGCCGAGGTCGTCCACCTGGCGGTAGCCTGCGCCATTGGGCAGCGGGCCGGAACTGCCAATCGCAGCACCGTAGCGCTCCGTGGTGGTGAGGCTGTAGAGGAACAGATCGCAGACCCTGGTCGCCGTATGGCAGTTGTACCAGGTATGTTGCCCAGGGTCGGTGATCTGGAAAATGTCCATCGTGGACTTGATGTCTCCGCCCTTGGGCACGAGGATCCAGCGCTCCTGATAGATCCTTCCCCGTGAATCGCGCAGGATGCGGCGCTCGTTGGCGAGGGTGAATGAGCCGCCGCCGGACATTGGTCGAGTCCACTCCGTGTCGAGGACCAGGCTGAAGGGCGCACCCGGCTTGGGCGGGATGAAGATGCTGTCAATGCGGCCGCTGCCCCCGCCGTCGGGAATGCGCACGGCCGGTTGCTGGGGCGAACTCTGTGCGTTCAATGTCGCCCCAGCCGGGAGAAGGATGAGCGCGAGCCAGACGCGAGAGCCAATCTTCATCGGAGGGCCTCAGAAGTTGCAGAAAGTGTACCCTTCTACTGTCTCGCTTCAGCAAGGGCTTTTTTGCGTGAGCGCGGGCCCATGCACTTCGCCTGGATGTCCGGCTCCTCTTTGAGGAAAGACAATGCGCAAAATGTGGCCTGCGAAATCAGTCAACATTCAAGTGGGACAAAGAACAGGCTCATTGGAAAACGATTTGCCCACCGGGGGCTTGACAGCTTTTGTCCTGCGCGGCGGGGCTGCAACATCCTGACCACGGAGCGTCATCCTCGACGGGCGCTGTTGGCGGATTCGGTCAAGGCCTGGCTCTTCATTCCGCCCGCAATGCTTCCATCGGATTGACGCGTGCCGCCCGACGCGCAGGCAGATACGCCGCTGCCATCCCGCTGGCAAACAGGAATACCACGGACGCAGTCAGCGTCCAGCCATCATGCGCGTTCACACCGAAGAGGAACCCCCGCACGAGTTGCCCCGCAACCAGAGCCAGACCGGCGCCCACAGCCACACCTGTCAGGAGCATGGCTCCGGCCTGCCGCATCACCAGCCACAACAGGTTGCCGCGCTGTGCTCCCAGCGCAATCCGCACCCCCATCTCATGCGTTCGCTGCGTCACCAGATAGGCCAGCAGTCCGTACAGCCCCGCCACGGAGAGCAGCAGCGCCGTTCCTCCGAAGATCTCCAGCAGATGCGCAGCCAGCCGTTGGCTCCCATACGAGTCCTCCACAATCCGGTCCATCGTGGTAATCGTGGCGTTCTGCAGTTCCGGGCTCGCCTGGCGCAGGACGTCGCGCAGCTCCGGAATCATCTCAGCCGCGGGCTCGTCGGTTCGAACGGCAAGATCCATCGCGATTCCCTCGATCAGACGATAGAAACCGCTCGCCGGAGTCATTTGCGGAATGGGAATCTCCACCTCAGGCGTCGCCGGGTCAGCCACCGTCTTTTGCCGCTCATCATCCAGGATGCCGATGATCCTTAGCGGCGAGTTCTTGCTGAGCTGCGCTCCCAGTACCGCCGCTGGATTGTGCTTGTCTGGGGAGTAGAGTCGCGCGAATGCCTCGTTCACCACGACGACGGGCTGAGAAGTCGCAGTGTCCTCAGGCCCGAAGAAGCGCCCCGCTGCCATTTGGAAACCGAACACCTTCTGCGTTTCCGGGCTGACGGCCTTTATGAAAGCGATGATAGTGGAATTGCTCAATTTCATTTCCAAATGAAGTACGAATGTTTTCCCGAGCGGTACCTCACTGATGAGGCCCGCGCTCTCGACGCCGTGGAGATGCTGTGCGCGTTCCAACAACGGGCGATAGAGCGTCTCGGTCATGTTCTGCCCCGCAAAACGATAGGAAGGAATGCTGAGATTTGCGACAAGAATATGGTCGGTACGAAATCCCAATGGCACGTGCCGCAGGGAGTAGATGCTCCGTAGCAGTAGCCCGCATACCACCAGAAGCGTCATAGACATTGCAATCTCCGTCACCACCAGAACACCGCGGATACGATGATGCTCACGGCTGGTTCCCGACTGGGCTCCGCCCCGCTTCAACGCCACTTCAATCGGGGCGCGCGCAGCCAGGAACGCAGGCCATGTCGTTGACAACAGCGCAGAGCTCACCGTCAGCATTACAAGGACCAGCACAATCCATCCGTCCGGTGTTGCCGGCGCCGGAAGGGGCAGCGTATGGCTTAGTTCGATAGCCAAAAGACGGACGGACCCGAGCGCCAAGCCGATACCCAAAGCGGCTGCCATCGCGCTCAGAGTCATTCCCTCGACCATCATCTGCTGCATCACGCGCCAGCGGCTGGCGCCCAGCGCACCGCGCATCGCAATCTCCCTCTCGCGCACGGTGCTGCGCGCGAGCAGCAGATTCGTTGCGTTCACGACGGCGATCAGCCACAGAACCCCGGATGCAGCCAGTAGAGCGAGCAATGCAGATTGGACATCGTGGGTCACCAGGGAATCGGCGTAGCGCACGATCCTGACTACGCTGTGATCTTCGCGCAGATTGGGATCGGTATATTCCGCCGCCACGCGCTTTTGAATCAATGCCATTTCCGCATTCGCGCTCTTTACCGTCGCATTCTGCGCTAGGCGCCCAAGGACCGTATATTGCATCGCCTTGAAGCTACGACTTTCGTCATCGCTCCCCAACTGAATGGGAAACCAGACCTGGGGCGTTGCGCCCGAGCCTTCCGGATATCGGAACCCGGGCGGCATTACGCCTGACACAGTGTAAGAATCATCGTTAACTTTCACCACCCTGCCTAGAATTCCTCGATCACCGCCAAACACTTCTCTCCAGATCGTGTCGCTCAGCACAATCGCGCCGGCGTTCTTGCCCGCAACAGAACTGGGAGTCTCGGGAATAAAGCCGCGACCCAATACAGGTTGAATACCGAGGACTCTGAAAAGATTTGGACTGACCCTCTCTCCGTCGACCTCTGACCCCACCGTCTGTTCCGAAAGGAAATTACGTCCAGATAGTCTTGCTGAGAAGGCGATTTCGCTAAACGACCCACTCTGCGCCTGCCATCTTTCAATGTCCAACCAGGGTGAAGGCCACGTATAAGCCGAAGAGCCGTTCGTCTCCTGAATGGCTACGAGCCGCCCGGCGTCTCGATACGGCGTGGGTTGCAAAAGCACATGGTCTACTACTGTGAACATCGCTGCCGGAGCCGCAATCCCAAGCCCCAGCGTGCCTGCGACCGTCGCCGCGAACATCGGCGAGCGCCGGATCTGCCGCAGTGCGTAGTGAAAATCCTGTGCAAGCTGTTCCAGCCTGGTCCATCCCCATGTTTCGCGTGTCACGTCCTGCACCAAGGGCACATTCCCGAACTCACGAATCACGGCTTGGCGTGCCGCTTCCTCCGTCTCGCCCCGGTCCACACGTTCTGCGATCGCCATCCGCACATGACCATCGATCTCTTCCTGCAACTCGCGCCTGCGCCGCCCGAAACCGAATGTTGAGAACCAGCTCATGTCTCACTTTCCTCCGGCTTGGCGCGCATGATTGAACCGATTGCATCCACGATCCGCTCCCACTTGCCAAGATCGGCGGCCAACTGCTTCTTACCGGCCGCCGTAATCCGGTAGTAGCGCGCCCTTTGCTTGCTCTCCGACTGCTTCCACTCCGATCGCACCCAGCCCTGGCCCTCCAATCGGTGAAGAGCCGGGTAGAGTGACCCCGTCTCCACCTGGAGAGCTTCCCCGGAACGCAGACGCAATGCCTGGACAATGCCATACCCGTGCTGCGGGCCCCATTGCAGGGTCTGAAGGATCAGCATGTCCAGTGTGCCTTGCAGTAGCTCAATCCGGTTCCGATATCGGTGTTTCTCGCGCATGGATGTAGACAATCTACTCGCACTGGGTGTAGATTGTCTACATCCATGCGCTGACGCTACTCAGCATCGCAGTGCCGGTGCACCCACAACCCGGCGGTTCAAACCAGGACTACACAAGGCTCGCAAACAAAGCCCCGGTCCCTGCCGGAAGAGCATGCATAAAGCTGGGGATCCTCTCGGAGCCGCATTCAACGGCCTGTTCTTTGCGCAGCTTTTACCGAACTGAGGACAGCTTAAGGCCGCGCGTCGACGCCTCGCTTATCCCACCGGCACCAGTGTCGGATCAGCCGGTTTCACCGGCGGCGCATTCTGCAGACGCATCAGCGTAGGCAGAGGGCTCAGATGGAGGAGCTTCTCGCGCGCATCCAGCCGAACCAGCAGGTTTACCTGGTCAAAGGTGATGACAAAGTTCTGCATCGCACTGGCGCCAAAGTTCACCAAGGGAAACGCCGGGTTGATTTCGACAAAGGGATGCACAAACGTGTAGCGGCCCACATGCACATCGGAGCCCAGCTTGCCGGCCTTGATCTGGAAACGCGTGGTGAGCGACTCGCTGTTGGCGAAGGCCTCGGGATCGGCGTCGAACTTGAGCCGCTGGGCGAGATGTTCCGGCAGGCTCAGCCCGATGCCGCCGGAATCCAGTTCAGCATCGAGGCGCTGTTCGCCCAGTGTCAGCGTAAAGATCGGCAAGCCGTCTTCGATGCGCATCGGCAGCACCTTGCGTCCGCCATCCGGCTTTAGAGCGCCGAAGGCCAGCATCATCTTCTGGCCTGGGTAGTCGAGGGTGAGCAGGTAATCGCGAAAAAGAGCAAAGCCCAGCAGGCCCTGGCAGTTGATATCCTCGGCCGCAAGGGAATGCAGAACGGCATGCACCTGGGTGAACTCGATGCCCGCCACGCTCAACGAATCCACCTGCACCACCGGACTTCGCTGCTTGCCCTGCCCGCTGGGGTCCGTCAGGCGGGCCTGGCCCACCACGGGCATTTGGAGTTGATTGGCAAGATCCGCGGTGACCAGCGCCTGGGCGCCGGTTCCCGTGTCCAGCACAAACCGGAAGGGACCCTTGCCGTTGACCATGACCATCACGTAGGGCTTGCCATGTACCACGTCCATCCGCGCTTCGCTGGGCTGGGCACAGGCCGGCAAAGCGGCAACAGCCAGCAACACGACATAGCCGGTTTGGAGGATGGAAGGCATCGAAGCCTCCTTGCCCACAAGGCCAGACCGGCCCAGCACGGGGAAGTGCCCTGGGGCGTACACAGGGATTCTACGTCCGCGAAGGCCGCATTGTTCCGGCAAAAGCGCAGGCGACCCACAGCGCAACCGGAGGAAGTCGCAAGCGCGGCTCTACAATGGTCCGGTATGTCCGCCACGGTTCGCTCGCACGCCAAAATCAACCTGGGGCTCGGCATCGGGGCGCCGCGCTCCGATGGATTTCACGCCCTGGCCACCGTCTACCAGACGCTGGAACTCTATGACCTGGTGACGGTTACTGCGTTTCGAGCGGCGGCGACGACCATTCGACTGACCTCAAATGACCGGCGGGTTCCCAGCGACGGCCGCAACACGGCATGGAAGATGGTGGAGCTGGCTTTGGAGGCTCACAAACTAACCGCCGAGGTCGAAATCCATATTGAAAAGCGCCTGCCGGTGCAGGGCGGGCTGGGCGCGGGCTCGGCCAATGCAGCGGCGGCGCTGGTGGGGCTGGAAGTGGAGTTGGGGCTGACCAGCCGGCAGGACCGGACCACTGCGAGCGGAGGGGCTGGATGGCCGGCGAAGCGCCTCAAAATCGCCGCCCTGGTGGGCTCCGATGTGCCCCTGTTTCTGATCGGCGGCACCGTGCTGGGTCTGGACCGCGGTCAGGATGTTTTCCCGCTGCCGGAGATCGAGCCGGTCTGGTGCGTGGTCGCCACGCCTGCCGTCGGCGTCTCAACGCCGCAGGCCTTTCGCGACTGGGACGCCCTTTGCGTCGCAGAGGGTTTGACCGCGGAGGCCAGTACCGCTAAACTGAATGAGTTGAGCCGCGCCTACGCCAGCGCCTTTGCGGGAGCAATCCCCGGAGGTCGGCGGGGAGATGGCTCCTCCGGTGTCCTTTCCGTGGGAAAGGACCTGGCCGGACCTCAAGAGTCCGCGCTTGTCCGCACCGGGATCAGTAGCTGGATCCGGAACGACTTTGAACGTGTCGTCTTCCGCCAGCATCCTTCCCTTGCAGAGATCAAGCGTCTTCTTGCGGCTTCCGGCACTCCGGAGGCAGCCCTCCATGCTTCGCTGTCCGGGTCCGGTTCGGCGCTCTTCGGGTTGTACCTGACCCGCGGAGATGCGGAAGCGGCCCGAAAGCGGCTCGCCGATGCGGGCGTAGAAAGCCTGTTGACGCGCACCCTGCCCCGGTCCGGCTATTGGAGCGAAATGCTTCTTCCGCAGGCAGGTTGACAGTCCACTGAAGTGCGCGAGAGACTCACGTGCGGCTGCCGAGGGTGGTTTTCAGCACAGGCTGGAAATGCGCCAAGTTGGGCGATCGTCTAATGGTAGGACAGTGCCCTTTGGAGGCACTTGTCTAGGTTCGAATCCTAGTCGCCCAGCCAGAGTTTTAAGGGAATACCCCTGGGAACACAGCCAAAGCCAACCAGCTTGGAGGTGCGCAAAACGATGGAAGTGGGAACAGTGACGATCACGCTGGAAGACAAGCCGCAGGACGCAAGCGACGCGCAGAAGGACGCAGGCAAGGCCATCTCGCCGGAGGCCTCGAAGGCGAAGGATGCCAAGCCGGCAACCGAGCGCAAGCGGGCCCGCAGCCTTACCGAGGACAAGCGATTCAAGCTCTTTTCGGGCACGGCCAACCGGCCGCTGGCCGACGAGATTGCCACCCACATCGGCGTCAAGGTGGGCGAGGCCAAGCTGCAGCGCTTTGCCGACGGCGAGGTCTACTTCCAGTTGCTGGAGAATGTGCGCGGCGTCGATGTCTTCGTCGTCCAGCCCACCTGCTACCCGGTCGATCAGCACCTGGTGGAGTTGCTGGTGATGATTGACGCGCTCAAGCGCGCCTCGGCGGCAAGGATCACCGTGGTGGTGCCCTATTACGGATACGCCCGGCAGGATCGCAAGGACCGTCCCCGCGTGGCCATCAGCGCCAAGCTCATCGCCGACCTGGTCACGACCGCCGGGGCCAATCGCGCCCTCTTTGTGGACCTGCACGCGGCGCAGATTCAGGGTTTCTTCAACATTCCCGTGGACCATCTTTTTGCCAGCCCGGTGCTGGTGAGCTACTTCCGCGAGTTGAACCTGCCCAATCTGACCGTGGTTTCTCCCGACGCGGGCGGCGTGGAGCGGGCGCGCTTCTTCGCACAAAAGGTGGGCGCGCCGCTGGCCATTGTGGACAAACGCCGCACCGACATCAACGTAGCCGAAGTGATGAACGTGGTGGGTGATGTGGAAGGCCAGAACTGCCTTATCATCGACGACATTATTGACACCGCGGGCACGCTGGTGAAGACCGTGGACGCGCTGTATGCCAACGGCGCGGCAGCGGTGTATGCCTGCGCCAGCCACGCGGTTCTTTCCGGCCCGGCCATTGACCGCATTGCCAATTCGCGTCTGGAAGAGGTGGTGGTCACCAACACGATTCCTTTGCGCGATGCGGCGCAGAAGCTGTCCAAGATCAAGGTGCTCTCCATTGCCGGCCTGCTGGGCGCGGCCATTGAGAGCATTCACATGGAGACCAGCGTAAGTTCGCTGTTTTCGTAACTGTCACCTGCCGGCTGTCCGCAAGAATCGTAACGGACGACTGGCCCCAACAAAGGGAGCGGACTGAATCCGTGCCCGAAAACAAGAAACGAGAGACGGAATGCCTGAAGTTGTCGTAGCCAAGCCCCGCGTGGGCAAGTTCAACAAGAATGCCGCGCGCCGTGTACGTGTCGCGGGCAAGATTCCTGCCGTACTGTATGGCGCCGGTCATGAGCCGGTGGCCGTTGAGGTCGACCCCAAGCAGATTTCCCGGATACTTTTCTCCGAGACCGGCCACAACACAATTTTCGATGTCGAGGTTGCGGGCAATCCCTCGGCCAAGGCCATGATTGTGGATTGGCAGCGCGAGCCGATCAAGGATCAGCTCATCCACATCGACCTGAAGCGGATTGCGCTGGACAAAACCCTGCGTGTGAGCGTGCGCGTCAAGCTGCTGGGTATTCCG
Source organism: Acidobacteriota bacterium (assembly GCA_021805025.1). Lineage (GTDB taxonomy): Bacteria > Acidobacteriota > Terriglobia > Terriglobales > Acidobacteriaceae > Telmatobacter. The sequence goes on along the minus strand of JAJZGF010000002.1, from coordinate 55,365 downwards.
GTGGGCGTCAAGACCGCCGGCGGCATCCTGGATCAGGTGCTGCGCGAGGTCGAGATCGAGTGCCTGCCTGCCGACATTCCCAGCCACATCGACGTGGATGTCAGCGGTCTGAACCTGCATGGGGTGGTGCGCGTGAGCGACCTGCCGCACTCAGACAAGATCGAGTATCTGAACGCCGAGGACGCGACCGTGGCCCACGTGGTCTCGATTCGCGAAGAGGTGGCTGCTACGCCGGAGGCTGAGGCCGCTGCTGCTCCGACCACTGCAGAGCCGGAAGTGGCCAAGAAGGGCAAGACCGACGCAGACGCTGCAGCCAAGAAGCCCGAGGCGAAGAAGTAAGCCTTGGCGGAATCAAGCGAGTCCGCTCACCCCAGCGAGCCTAAATCACTTGCTGGGGGCTCCGGCTCAACCGGACGCCCCGGCCCCTTTTTGGTGGTGGGGCTGGGCAATCCGGGCCTCGAATACCTGTGGACGCCGCATAACGCGGGGTTCATGGCGATTGACCGCATCGCCCAGCAAGAGGGCGTTGTGGTGCAGAACCGGCGTTGCCGGGCCACAACCGCAACCTGCCGTGTTGCAGGGCGCGAGGTGGTTCTGGCCAAGCCGGAGACCTTTATGAACCTGAGCGGAGCCGCAGTGGCCGCTCTGGTGCGGGAGTTTGAGGCTGACCCGGCCAAAGACCTGCTTGTGATTTACGACGAGCTGGACTTGACGTTCGGCAGCCTCAAGATCAGGGAGCGCGGTTCGCCTGCCGGCCACAACGGAGCCCGCAGCGTCACCGGCGCTCTCAACAGCCAGGAATGGCTGCGCCTGCGGATCGGCGTGGGGCCGGATCTTCCTCCAGAGGCGAGAGCCTCCGGCAGACGGCCCGGCAGGGATTACCTGCTGTCGCCCATGCGCAAGGCGGAGTTGGCGGTACTGGACGAAGTGTTGGACCGGGCGGCTACGGCCACGCGGCGCATCATTGAAGCCGGTCCGGCAGCCGCGATGAATGAGTTCAACCGCCGCGAGCGAAACGGCTCGGCGGAAGAGTAAGCAGCAGGAGCGGGGACCAAGGGACGAATGACCGAGGACCTGGGGAAGACCTGCTGACAGGGAATGGCCGCTATGGTGTTTGCCGGCGGCAGCGGCTGGGGCAAGTGGGCTCCAGCGGAAAAGGAAACCGGATGTCGCGTTTGTATGAGGTAATGTTTATCGTTCGGCCCGATGCGGCCGAGGAGGATGTGGACAAGCTGATCGCCGGCTTCACCACTTCCGTGACCAATGGCGGCGGCGCGATCAAAACCGTCGAAAAGATGGGCCGTCGCAAACTGGCGTATATGGTGCGCAAGTTCAATGACGGCAACTACGTGCTGATGACCATCGAGGCCAATGGTGCGGTCGTGCTGGAACTCGAGCGCCGCCTGCGCGTCTCCGAGCCAGTGATCAAGTTCATCACCGTGCGCATCGACGAGGAAGAGAAGCGCCTGGCCAAGGTAAAGGCGCTGCGCGGAACCCGCCGCAAGGTCAGCGCCGAGCCGGCTGCTCCGGTTCCTTCCGCTGCTCCGGTTGCGGAGGCTCCCGAGCCCGTTCAGGCCAGCGCTTAGGGCTTGTTATGAATTGCCGCTCGCGGCTGCCTGATCCATCGGCGAGCCGGGTTCGGCCCGATCCTGTGTCACTGTGCCCCCCAGGGCGCAGAACGCGAAGAGAGTCATGAGGAAACACTATGTCTGATGAAACCAATGGCAAGGCGCCCGAGACGGGCGCAGCAGCACCGCAAGCCGCCTCCGGCGGGGATTCCGGTCCCAGCGTGAGCTCAGGCTCAGGTTCAGGTTCAGGAGCGCCGCCGCGCGGACCGCGTCCTGGCGGAGGCCCCGGCGGGCGGCCCTCGGGTGGTCCCGGCGGACGCGGCAAGTTCTTCCGCCGCAAAAAGGTCTGCAAGTTCTGCACCGAGAAGATTGACGCGATTCCGTACCGCGATGTGCGTTTGCTGCAAGGGTTTGTGGCCGAGCGCGGCAAGATTGTGCCTCGCCGCCTGACCGGCGTCTGCACCACGCACCAGCGTCGGCTCACCCGCGCCATCAAGCAGGCCCGCAACATCGCCCTGCTGCCCTTCGCCACCCGCCACTAAACCGGCGGCGGTCCCCGGTGAATCCGTCCGCTCTGACCCATTTGTAGTAGGGTCAGAACGGAAAAAGCGGATTATGCTGGCGGCCAGACGATGGATGTAATTGAAGAACGTTGCGCGGGGCAACCGATGGCTTCCGTTGGTGTCTAACCAATATGGCAAGCCGGCGAGCACCGCCTGGAACACTGGAGAATTTCCGATGGAAGTGATTTTGAAGGAAGACGTAGTAAACCTGGGCCACCGCGGAGACGTGGTAAAGGTCGCAGACGGCTACGGTCGCAACTTTCTGCTGCCCCGCAAGCTGGCGCTGCAGGCTACCCTGGCCAACAAGGCCGTCATCGATCAGATGAAGCACGCCGCCGCACGCCGCTCTGCTGCGGAAAAGGCGCAAGCCGAGCAACAGGTGCCTGCCTTTGAGGCCCTCACCCTCAGCTTCACCCGCAAGTCCGGCGACCATGGCCATCTGTTCGGCTCCGTAACTTCGGCCGATATCGCCGGGGAACTGGCGGCCAGGGGCTTCGAAGTGGATCGCCGCAAGATTCAGCTGGCTGAACCGCTGAAGAGCGTGGGCGATTACACCGTAGCCATCCGGTTGCACCGCGAAGTCTCGGCGCACGTCAAGGTGCTGGTTGCTGCCGAGGCCGGCGAGCCTGTGGCGGAAGCCGCAGTCGCCGAGTAGCCCAGCCAACCCAACACCCCGCGCCGCCTCCCGATCCTTCACCGGGGGGCGGTCGTGTCTCTGACGACCGGTCCGCGTGCCGCATCGCGTCCGCTGTTCCGGCTCGTGAAGCGCGCTGGCCGCAGGCGCCGACACGCCAGTCTGCCCAAAGGTGTTACAACAGGAGTGAATGTCCAAGAGAATCAAAGCTGGCGTGGAGCCACAGCCCGGTCAACCCATCGGCCTGCGCGCGCTGGGTGAATATCTGAATCTTTCACCGGCGACCATTTCTCTGGTTCTGAACAACGCGCCGGGCGTTCGATCGATACCGCAGGAGACGCGCAACCGTGTGATCGAGGCTGCGGCCAAATTTGACTACCGGCCCAGCTTTTATGCGCGCTCGCTGCGCAAGCGGCAGACCTTCACCATCGGTGTGCTCGTACCGGAGTTGAGTGACAGCTACGCCACCCAGGTGCTGGCCGGAGTTGAAGAGTTCCTCATCGAAGAAGGCTATTTTTACCTGACCGTAAGCCACCGCCGCAAGCCGGACCTCATCGAGGAGTATCCGCGGCTGCTGATGGACCGCTCGGTCGAGGGCTTCATCCTCATCGACACCATTCTGGAGAAGGGCTTCAACCTGCCCACGGTCGTGGTGGCAGGCCACAAGAGAATTGAAGGTGCGACCAATGTGGTGCTCGATCAGCGTCGAGCGGCGGAGTTGGCCCTGCGCCATCTGCATCAGCTCGGCCATCGCCGCATCGCGATGATGCGCGGCGGCAGCCACAGCTCCGACGCCGATGACCGCTGGGAATGCCTAATGACCGTCGCGCGGGAGCTGAAGATAACGGTTCCGCCGGAACTGACGGTGCAGTTGCGCCTGAAGGCTTCTACGCCGGAGCTCGGTTATGTGCCTGCCAATGAGCTGTTGGAGCGCGGCGTCGACTTCTCCGCCCTGGTCTGCTACAACGACATTTCCGCCATCGGAGCAACCCGCGCGCTTGCGGACCACGGACTGCGCGTGCCGCAGGATGTCTCCGTCGTAGGCTTCGACGACATCCAGGGCGCATCTTTCCACAACCCCAGCCTCACCACCATTCGCCAGCCTCTGGTCGAGATGGGCCAGGTGGCGGCTCGCATTCTGCTGCAACGCATTCGCGGACAGGCAACGTTTCCAGACATCGTGCCGATTCATCCGGAGCTTGTGATTCGCGAGTCCACAAGCCCGCCAGGCCCGCGACGTGCGCGTGCAAAGCGGAGCTGACCCAGCGATGCAGGCCGGCACAGAGGCCTCTCCGCGGCGCACCCTCTTTGTGCTGCATCCGGTGTTCGCACTCACCGGGATCGTCCAGGCAATTGGCGGACCGCTGCTACCCTCGATCGCCCTTCGCTTCCATCTGCGCGATCACCAGTCGGGCCTGCTGTTTCTCTGCTACTTTGCCGGCACCACGCTGGGCGCCATCTTCTGCCGCGGAAACTACACCCGCAACCTGGCGCTGAGCTTTCTGCTGATGTCTGCCTGCTGTCTGGGGATAACGATCGCGACGCGCCCCTTGCTGCCCTTCGTCTTCTTTCTGCTCGGCATCAGCAACGGCATTCCCATGTCAGCCGTGAACCTGCTCGTAGGCCGCAGTTTTCCACTGCGCTGCGCGCCGATGCTCACGTTTCTGAACTTCAGTTGGAGCGCCGGGGCTCTTATGGCGCCACTGCTGGCTGCGCGCGTGCTGCTGCATCACGACGAGCGTGCCGCCTATCTGCTGCTTTCAGGGTTGGCCGCTGCCGCGTCACTGGCCTGTGCTCTGCTGCTGCAGGATGCTCCCGAAGCGCCGCGCACCCTGCATGCCTCAACGCGCACGGCACATCTTCGCCTGATACTGGTCTTTGCCTTCGCCACGTTTCTGCAGGTCGGCGTTGAGAATGCAGCGGTCACGTGGCTGGCCAGCTTTATTCTACGTTCCACCGGCGCCGGGGCCGCGCATGCGGCGGCCGCCTCCTCGCTTTACTTCCTCGGGTTTCTCGCCTCGCGCGGCCTTTCGTCCCTGCTGCTGTTGCGCGCAGACCCCACGCGTGTCTTCCGCCTTGCAGTGCTCACCGCGCTGGCTGCGGCACTGCTGCTCTTTGTGCTGCCTTCAACAGCCAGCCAGAGCGCGGCCATGCTGCTGCTGGGCGCGGCTCTCGCGCCAATCTATCCGCTGGTGATTGCCTCATTCTTCGCGCGCGCCCGGCATAGTTCTGACACACGCTGGATCCTGGCTACTGCCGGTCTTGGAGGCTCCGTCCTGCCCTGGCTTGCGGGCTGGATTTCCTCCCACACCGGCAGCCTTCGTATGGGGATGCTGACGATTCCCGCGGCGCTGGCGGTGATGACACTGCTGCTGCCGATGCTGCGCAGGCCCCAGGGGGAAGATCCGGGCTGGAGCGTCAACCCCGCGGCATAAGGCGCACGCCGCAGGGCCGACTCCGGCTGTGTGCGCGCTATTGCGCGGCTTCGTCCCCAGGCGACTTTGCCTCGTCGACCTTTTCCGGCGTCGTCCGAGGCGCGGTGATCTTGTCCAGATAATCGGGCGAACCATCCACGCGTTCCAGCACCGGATAACGCTCCCCATCGTGGTAATCGATCTCTGCCGCGGAGACGTACGTATCCGCCTGCACGATCATATGGATCGGCTCGCTCGTTCCCTTTGCGGCGCGAATCGCTTCCCGCAGCCGGTCCGCGGAAAAGATCTGCCCATCCACAGCTAGAATCTTTTCGCCGGGCGCAAGCTGTGCCTTGTCGGAAGGACCGTTCCAGCGCACGTCGCTGATGGTTCCATCCTTGGTCACGCGAAGCCCAATCGAGTACCAGCACTCCACTCCGCCGCCGCGCCGGCCTCCGGCTGCCGACATCGTACGCTCCGCTGCGTTGGGCTGGTCTTTGTACACCAGCTTGTAGCCGCCCTGATCAATACCCGCGAGGTCGGCGCGGGGGTTGATGTTGTCGATGCGGTCATGCAGGAACGCGGCCCAGTCATAGGGCGTCACGGCGTTCAGGTCCTGCACCAGCTCGTCAAAGGTGTACGGCACAATCAGCGGACCCGTGTTGCCGCCCTTGGCCAGGAAGATATGTTCAAAGTCATCGAGCGACTTTTTGTTGTTCGTCCTCTGTCGGATGAGCGTGTCCGCATCGAGCCACAACAACTCACCCTCAAAATAGTAGTCCTGACCGCGCCGCCAGTTGGCCCACGTCTGATTGCGACCGCGCAGAATGCTTGCCGCGACCGCAGTGTCTTCTGTCGGCCTCCAGTCGCGCCCTGGCCTGTAGTCCAGCGTCGCCGCGGTGAAGGCGAGCACATCGCGATACTGCTCCTGGGTCTTCAGGCCCGAGCGCGCGGCGAGCACATTGCCCAGATACTCCGTCATGCCCTCATAGACCCACAGCATTGCGCCCTGCTGCGGAGTGGCAAAGTCCGGCTGATAGAGGCCCACGGGGCGGCGATACTTGCCGTTCCACGAGTGCGTAAACTCGTGCGAGAGCAGATCAGCGTCCGCAAGTTGATGCACGGGATCTGCAAAGCCCTTTTCGCCTACACCGTTGTCTGACGACTGGCCATGCTCAAGGCCCTCACCGCCGGCAACGTCGGACAGCGTGAGCAGGAAGTGGTAGACGTTGTAGTGGTGCGAAGCATACAGCGCATCGGCCTCACGCACCAGGTTGCCGACCTCGGCCAGAAACGCCGGGCGCAGCTTTGAGTCTTCCGGCTGGTCCGAGACTACATCCAGATAATGCCTGGGCGTGATCGTCGGCGCCAGCGCGTACTCGTGGAAATACTCGCCGGCGATGATGGGCGAGTCTTCCAACTGCTCGACATTGGTCGCGGCAAAGTGCGTGATGCTGCCGGCGGCCGGCACGGGATAGGGCCCGGCGCCGAGCGGCGTCAGCGCCGTGCCCACGCCCCAGCCCGCCGGCACCTTCAGCGAAGGCTGAATGGGAATCTCGCGCACCGGAATATGCGCGGGATAAATCAGCAGTTTCTCCCACTCCAGCACGGCAATCTTCTGCGAGACCCGCGCTGTCACGATGCAATCCAGATGCGCGTGGAGCGTTGTCACACCTTCTGGAATGGTGAGATGAAACGAGTAGAGGTCCACATCGTCGCGTCGCCACGGCACCGGCTTGCCATTCACGGTGAAGACCACGCCGGTGATGTCCTCCGCAGGCCCGGCGGGCATGTGCGTGCCGGGAATCCATTCCGGTGTGGTTAGGGTGAGAGGGCCGGCCTGTACGGGCAGATCGATCTCCGCGTGATAGAGCTTGCGCGGCGCATCGGTCAGGTCGGCTGTGATCTGAATCGGCGTCCTCTGCGCCATGGCAGGCGCAAGGGCAAAGGCGGCAAGGCAAAAAGCGGTGGCTGGAAACAACAACCCGCGCTGCATCGGCATAGTCAACGGTTCTCCTGAAAAATTCAGGTTACAGTATCCGCGCGGAATGCGCCGACGTCGACCTCTGCACGCGCTTTTGCAGGCCTCTGTCGATGCGCGGCAAAAGGCGACGCCTTCCTGTGCGGGGTCCGCACACGGGACGCGTCGATTCCTGATGCTGCCCTTATGCCGCGGGTGTTAGAAAAAATGGACAGGGCGAGACGGACGATGCCCAGGGGGTAGAATCGGGAGAGCCGCATCCCGAGGAGACTCGCGCATGGGCTGAGAGATCCCTGAATTTACAGTCGAAGAAAGCCGTACCCGCATGAGCCCTGGCCATCCCGCGGAGGTAGAAACGCTTTTCGGAGACTATCCGCTTGACCGCGCCTTCGATGAGATGCGCGAGTCGGGCGGCGATCTGCGGCCGCACTATCGGGCGTTGGCCGAGACGCTGGCCCGCCTGCCCCAGGACGAGCTGCTGCGCCGCAAACAGAGTGCGGAGCTCTCATTCCTCACCCAGGGCATCACCTTCACCGTCTATGGACGCGAAGAAGGCACCGAGCGCATCTTTCCCTACGATTTGCTGCCGCGCCTGATCACGGCGCAGGAATGGAATCGCATTGAGCGGGGCCTCACGCAGCGTATTACCGCGCTGAATCTTTTTCTTCGCGACATTTATTCGGATGCCAAAATCCTCAGCGACCACGTGATCCCGCGCGAACTGGTCTACAGTTGCAAACACTACCGGCGCCAGATGCGCGGCCTGCAGGTGCCGCGCAATGTCTACATCGCCGTCGTGGGCTCTGACCTGGTGCGGATGGACAACGGCGAGTTCGTGGTGCTGGAAGACAACCTGCGCGTGCCTTCCGGCGTCAGTTACATGCTTGCCAACAGGCGCGTGATGAAGCGTACCTTTCCGCAGCTCTTCCAGAGCTACGGCGTGCGACCCATCGAACATTATCCGCAGTTGCTGCTCTCCACCCTGCGCTCTCTTGCGCCGGAAGGCCGGCCGGAGCCCAACATCGTGCTGCTGACGCCGGGCGTCTTCAACTCCGCCTATTACGAACACACCTATCTCGCGCGCCAGATGGGCATCGATCTGGTTGAGGGCCGCGATCTTGTCACGCACGACAATATTGTCTACATGCGCACCACCGACGGGCTGAAGCGCGTGGACGTCATCTATCGCCGCGTGGACGACGACTTCAGCGATCCGCTGGTCTTTCGCGGCGACTCCTCGCTGGGATGCGCGGGCTTGTTCAACGCCTACCGCGCCGGCAACGTCACTGTCACCAACGCCTTCGGCACTGGCCTGGCAGACGACAAGGCGCTCTACGCTTATGTACCGCGCATCATCCGCTACTACCTCGACGAAGACGCCATCCTGCCCAACGTCGAGACGTTTCTCCTCACCGAGGAAAAAGACCGGCAGCATGTGCTGGCCAACCTGGACAAGTTGGTCGTGAAGGCCGTGGGCGAGAGCGGCGGCTACGGCATGTTGATCGGTCCGCACTCCACCGCGCGGCAGCGCGAGGAGTTTGCCCGCCAGATTGAAGCCAATCCCCGCAATTACATCGCGCAGCCCACGCTGGATTTTTCGCGCGCACCGTGTCTGATCGGCAATCATCTTGAGCCGCGCCACGTGGATCTGCGGCCCTACATTCTCTTTGGCGACAAAGTCAATATCGTGCCCGGAGGACTGACCCGCGTGGCGCTTGAGAAAGGTTCACTGGTCGTCAACTCCTCGCAGGGCGGCGGCAGCAAGGACACATGGGTTCTGGAATCGCAGTGATTCGCACAATCAGGGAGGGTAGCACGATGCTTTCGCGCGTTGCCGACAGCCTCTACTGGATGAGCCGCTATCTGGAGCGGGCAGAGAACACTGCGCGCCAGGTCGACGTGACCATGAGCCTGATGCTCGACACGGCCGGCGCCAGCGCTGAATCGCGGTGGCGCCGCCTTGTGGCCGCACTCGGCGATCCAAAGGGACTGGACTGGAACGGCGACCTCGATCAGATGGCGCAGACCCTTGTCTTCGACAGCCTCGAGCCCGCATCGGTGACCTATGCCGTGAACGCCGCGCGGGAGAACACTCGCCAGGTGC